>JBAXUS010000419.1:0-2751 GCA_037129555.1 Planctomycetota bacterium | reverse complement strand
TTATATTGTCGGCAAATACCCGTGAGGTCTGAAGTCGATAATGTTTCAAACGGCATGTTTCGCGTTTTACAAAACTCGTAACAAGTCGTTACTGCCGGTCAGTGAGTGGCGGGAACGCGGCGCGGCAGGGATGGCATTCAGTGCAATAGCCGAAGACTTGCAGATGGTGACGCACGGAATGAAAGCCCATTGCACGGCACGCGTCTTCTTGAAGTTGCTCAAGTTTTTTAGACATGAACTCGATCACTTTTCCGCACTTCAAACAGATCATATGTTCGTGGTGCTGGTGGCCGTAAACGTGTTCGAAATACGCGCCGTGAGGACCGTGAAACACTTCGCGCAGAATCCCGACTTCGCAAAGCAACACGAGGCTGCGATAGATCGTCGCTTTCGAAGCCTTCGCACCAACTTTGCGCATTTCCATGAACAGCCAGTCGGCGTCGAAATGTTCGTGCGTGGTCAAAACGGCCTTGAGGATTTCGCGGCGCTCCGAGGTGTATTTCAATGCGCGGCGTTCAAGGTTACGCTTAAAGATGGTCTCAGGTGCTTCGCTGCATCCGGGCGCGATGAAATGTAAAACATCTTCTTCGATGGCTGCGGCTGGCGCTTCAAGGGTGTCGGTGGCTTGGATCATGTTGGTGTTTTAAACCGGAGGTTGCCGCGCGTCAAGAAAGCGAACGCGATTCAAATGCAACCGCCTTTGATGTCTGATCAAAGGCGGCTGAGACTTCAACAATTTTCCTGAGTCATACGCTTACTTCGTCTTGTTCAAACTCTCCAACGCTTCCATGATCAGGAGGACCTTGACTTTGTCTTCCTCTTCAGTTTTCGCGTGCTGCTCGACGCGGATCATCAACTTGGCTAATTCTGCTCGCAACTCAGCTTCCTTGTCTTGGCGCGAAATCACGGTGAATTTGACATCCTGCGTGCGCGGATATTTCGAATCCAATTCACCATCCTTGGTCTTGCGAGCGGCGACATCATCGTTCGTGTCGCACATGTCATCGCATTCGAGCCAGAAAATAACCTGGTCACCTACTTTCGCTTTGATTTCAGCCATGTCAAACGTGATCGTCGCACCGGTCAATTCGCGCCGGATTTTCTTGTTCTCATCACGGTCGATTTTGAATTCTTTGCGCTCAATAGGAATCTTCTTTTCGTCTTCAAAACGCCCGTCCGAACGCGCTTCCGTTTCAGCGGTTTCATGTTTGATTTTATAGCAGAGCCAGACAACGCGGATACCGTAATCGTCGCGAGCGTTGTAGCGGACATTCATGCGCGCGGTAGGCGTTACAGTCTGATCGCGAGTGGGCTTCATCAACTTGATCATCGGCACCAAATCCGGCCGCGCGTCAATCGGGTACTCCAGCGCCGGGAGGCTGTTCGTGAGATTCGTGTCGTCAACCAACGTGACGTGGAACGTGCCGCTTTTGTCGACCGGAAAACCACTGACCGTCCACGTCATCCGTTCAGGCTCCGTAGGAACTTGCGGATCTTTGGAAGGAACCGGAGGCACTGGCGTCATCGGATATTTCCGACCATCCAAGCGCTCAATGACGGCGGATTTCAATTGCTTCGTGGCTGTGAACTTTAAATCTGCAACGGAGCTTTGCAGCGCACCAACGGCACCGAATTTCTGGACAGCGGGCGGCGGTTCTTCCGTGTAAGCAGGAAGCGTAAAGCGAATGCCATCGACGCTGCGGGTCGTGTCGACTTCAGGGCGCGCGACGACTTTGATTGGCTTGCGCTTGGTTCGCACGTCACCAATTTCAACAACCAAATCCACGTCTTCGAGTGCCTTCGCGAGTTTGCCTTTGAAAACTTCGCCGCTGGCGGGGAAGGGGAGTTCGATCGGGATATTGGTCTCGGATTTGGTGTTCAAGAAATAAAGCATTCCGGCGGGCTTGTCGGCCTTGTCCGCTTTATCGCTTTTCTTCGGAACAAAATAATCCGTGTCGAGAATGATTTCAACAGGAATGTCTTCGCCGCGTGCGACGTACTCAGGAACTTTGATGTCCTTGATACGCGTTTTGGTCGGGTACTGTTTTTCAGGATGGATCAACCGTTCAGCGAGCGCACGGAAATGGTCTGGGAATTGAAATATCAGCGCCGCTTTGACCACAATAACAATCGCCGCCGCAATCAGCACCCGTTTCAAAATCGTCGTGCTGACGATAACGGAAAAATCAAGCGGATCGGACATGCGCACCGTTTCTTCTTCGAGCGCGGAAATCATTTGATTGGAGCCAACATAAGCGCCCTGACCCTTTGAACGGATCAATTGCAATGTTGAAATCAGGCGTCCGCGCAAATCCGGATTACGAGCTTCAACGCGCAGAGCCATTTCGTCGTCGTCTTGGATGCGGCGAAGTTCGACATAGATGTAGCGGTAGAACACATAACCGACAGCCAACACGCCGACACTCGCCGCAATCAAACGCGCGGTATAGGGGAGATCGACGATCCAATCGATCAAGAAATACGCGATAATGATCACGATCAATGCCACCACAACGCGGCAAATACCCTGGATCGCGACATACCCGCGCTCCTTGGATCGGACGCGGGCGAGACGGTCTTGCAAATCGGCTAACGTGGCCATTTCATCCTCAAATAATAATTCGCATTTGTTCACCCCTCGCCCCTTGGGGGAGAGGGGCAGGGGGAGAGGGGTAGACGTAAGCCACTTGAAAAGCACTTCCGTTCTGCCGCGCCAACCCCTCACCCCTAACCTCTCTCCCCCAAGGGGCG
>JBAXUS010000418.1:0-2806 GCA_037129555.1 Planctomycetota bacterium | reverse complement strand
CGATTTGACGGACGGCAATGCTGAAGCCGCGATAGTTTCCGACGCGGCGGACGCTGCCGTCCGGCCCCCCGCCCTTGCGCAGTTGTAAGAGCAGGTCTTGAACAACGACGCCTTCACAAAACTCACGCAAGCCGTCCAATTGGGCACCGACAAACAGCAGTGACGCCGGTGTGTTGGGATTGATGAGAATCTGCGAGAATTCGGAGAGCGGAAGTTGAAAGACCCACTCTCCAGTCGTCGTCAGGAAATGCTGCTCAGGAATAGGCGCTCCCGCAAAACCCGCCGTGTAGCTTTCTGAGTCCGTATACAAGAGCAAAGTTTTGGTGCCGTCATCCGCTTGATGAAATTGAATCGCCTGCGCTGAATGGGTTGCCATGATGTCAACAGCAGCGCGTTCGGAAACCGGCACATTCCAATTCGCGTAATTGATCAACCGGCGGAGCAATTGGGGATTGCTGATGGTGTTTTGTTTGAAATCTAAAATGGCAGCGTGGGCGTCGTTCATGAATCGGAATCCTATTGGAATTGTGTTTAATTTTGACACACTTGAATTCGTAGACGTTTATTCATACTAGCATAGCATACGTAGCATCACGCTACTTTTCTTTCTTCTTCAGATACTCCCTGAACGCATCCGGCAGAGCATATGTCTTCCCCTCTTCCAATGTTTTCAGGAATTTCTCGACATCACGTTCGGCGTTTTGGCCACCGATGACCAGACGGGCGGTGCGCATACCATTTTTGAATTCGAACAGACCGCATTCCTTTTGCAGATCCACAAATTCGCAGAGGGTTGGCTTGAATGCGAGGAGTTGGGCATTTGTTTTCGGGATGGAGCGATTCAAGTAGGCTGCGAAATCGGCGGGGAGGGTGATTGTTTTTCCTTGTTCGACACTGCAGATGAAGCCATGTACTTCGGCCGACGATCCGGGGCCACCGATGTAAAACTTTTTTCCACTGCTATCTGTAAAGCCCGTTTCACAAATGTGGTTTTGTGCATCGGTGAGAGTGCAGGTTGGCAGGCCGAGAATTTGGGCAGAGGTGTCGTATCGGGATTCATTGGCGCATCGATGCGCGAACTCCAATTGTTCGCGCGTTTCGGACATTTGGCTTTTCAGTTCAGCATTCGCCAGGCTCAGATTGTTCAGATCAGAATCCCGAGCGTAAAGATTCTGTACGGCTGTCGTGCGTTCGCGTTGGGCCTTTTCCAATTGAGCCTCAACCTGCTTAGTATACTTTGACTGCTTTTGGAGCTGCACGGTTATTGTTGAAATATGGGTGCGTGAGTCGTCCAGGGTTGCTTCAAGTTCCATGCAATTCGTACGGGCCGAGTTATAGCAGGAGTACATCATCAGGACAGCAACAACGAGGATTGCATAGAGCAGAATGTGTACTTTTTTCACGACAGCGTTCTCCCGAGCGAGGTTGCGTATTGATGTGAATCAGTGCACACACTTTGACACCATCGCTCAAAAAAAGTTGCGATCATTTTGCTCGGACTGCGTTGAGTACAAATTGCCAGGATGGGAATTTCGACGCGGTGGCGCCTGTCGCCTGGCAATAGATCGGCATGTAACTGGAGTCAAAAAACGCTGCGAGTTCCAGCGTGTGTCCACCGCTCTTCGGTGAAAAAAGACGGCCTGCTTTGTAATGCTCGTCACCGGATTCGGCACGTTTTTTGTCGAACGCGACATTGGAATGGACGAACTCCGGATGTGTCTTCGCGCCGGTGCAATAGGGGACAAGGAATTTAACCGACTTGTCGAGTGAACTACCCGATGCGGCTCTGAATGGATACAAGGCTGTGCCGTTTTCGGCGGCGGCGATGGCGAGGACCAGCAAGGGTTCCAGATCGTAGCAGTGATAATGCAGCGCATCGCGTTCGTGAAAATCGAGGCTTGAACCGTCGGGTTTGAGATTGCCTTCGATTTGCTTTTTGAAACCGTCGATGGCGTAATCAATCAGTTTCGCATCGGCGATGGCGTAGCCTGCCAATCCGATGATCTTCAAGCGATGACTGTGCCAGTTATTTTTTGCAGTGCCGCTGCTCTTTTTCAGATGCGAAATCTCAGTATCCGCGACGTGGCGAATCCAGGTTTCAACGGACTTTTTGTCGTCGGCGGAATAGTGCGCTCGCGTCAGATCGTACGCAACGAAAAGGTGGTCGAGCGAGGTATCATCAATTGGGTCGCCGTTGGGCACGTTTTTGTGCGCCCAAGCAAGCACGAACTCACGCGCTTTGTCGCCGTACCGCGCGTCCGCAGTGACTGCGAAGGCGTAGGCCAGGGCGTTCACTTTGCCCATGTCCGCCATGCTTTCACTGGTCTTGATTTTGGCCGGATCGGTCTTGAGTTTACCCTCGGATTGAATCGTCTTGATCGGATTCGGCGTGTCGTCCAGTGCCTTGTCAGCAACGTGTTTCAGCGTCTCGAAACGGGCTTGAGCGTCTTTGTCGGACTTGATCAATTCGACAAGCTTGGTGCGCTGATGTGTGGTGAGACTGATGGAGTATTCGCTGGCGGATGCGAGAGATGCGAGGAACAAATAGATGAGGATCGCGACTCGTTTCATAGAGTGCTTTTAACATGTCTGGATACGAAATCTATTGAATTTGAATGTATGGCGAACCGTGTGACGCGCTTACACGGTTGTGCTCAGTGCGGCGCGGTTACCCGCAATACGGATTTTCATCTCGTTCCTCGCCAATCGTCGTCGTATCGCCATGCCCCGGATACACAATGGTCTCGTCCTGCAGCGGGAAGAGCTTTTCGCAGATGCCGGCGACGAGTGTGTCCTCCCCCGCCCC
>JBAXUS010000417.1:0-2809 GCA_037129555.1 Planctomycetota bacterium | reverse complement strand
GGATTGACGCCGCGACGGCCTGAGAATTGTTCGCCGCTCAAGCACGAATCCCAATGATGCTGCGCGCCGGTGCCATCGCCGCAGATGCCCTGGCCCCACCAATTGAAGACGTAGCACCACGGATTGCCGTAGCCGGGCGTGTTGAAGTGACGGAGTTTTTGGGAACGCGGATCGAGGACGTAGATGCCGGACGAGCCTTGATTTCGGAACGGGCCCCAGGGCGTTTCAACGGTTGTGCTGAGCGAGACGCCTTCCATCATGTGGAGCAATCCGCCATTCGACCATTCCCACGCGTTAATGGTGTGATGCGTGTCGTCGGTCGCCCAGCCGTCGAGATATTGGACGACGAGGTCGGCTTTGCCGGTGCCTTTGGTGTCTTTCAAAAAGAGAATGCGCGGCTCATCGACGACGAGGACGCCGCCGTTCCAGAATTCAAAACCGGTGGGGCAGACGAGTTGGTCGTAGAAGACGGTCATCTTGCGCGCTTTGCCTTTTTCGTCGAAGTCTTCGAAAATGAGCAGTCGGTCTTTGGGCTTCGGATCACCCGGGCGCCACTGCGGGTACGTGGGCATGCAGGAGACCCAGAGGCGGCCTTTGTTGTCGAATGAAATTTGATCGGGTTTGGCGAGTTCCGGGAATTCGCGTTCGCTGGCGACGAGTTGGACTTCATAGCCGGGCGGAAGCGTGAACGTTTTGATTTCATCTTCGGGCGTGAGGTAGCGAAGCTCTTCAGCCTCTGATTTTTTCGTGACGCCGAAACGGGTCGGCGGGACGATCAGTTCGCCGGTGTTGGAATCGTCGGGTGCCGCGCCGGGATCTTTGTCCTGCGAAAGCGCCCAGACGAACGCGTCGCGCTTGGCGGCCATGTTGCGGATTTTGACGTATTCGCGCGGGAAGGTTTCGGTGTCGTATGTGCGGCGTCCGCCGTAGACGTACCAGCCATTCAACATGCGGTAGTCCTGATGGTGGATCCAGGATTTATCGTTGATCGCGGCGCGGAGTTTCTCGAATTTGGGCGAACCGATTTGCGCGGTTGTAGTGGTGCCGAAGAGTGCGCGGTCGAGCATTTCGGCGACTTCTTTGTCGCCTTGTTCATTCAAGTGCGCGCCGTTGACAGTGTACTTCATGCCGGGATTGGGGCCGAAGAGGGCTTCGGTCGGAGTGAAAATATCGATGAAGGCGAACTTGTGTTTCTCCGCGACTTCTTTCGCGGCGGCTGCATAGAGCTTGAGGTTTTCGTTTTCCTTTTTGCCGCTTGGGAGGAATTTGTCTCCGGTGATTTCGAAGGCGATGGGGGAAACGATGATGAAGCGCGGGGCGGCGTTGGTGTCGTCGCGCGGGTAGAGCTTGATGTGTTCGGCGATAAACGCGTCGTAATCTGATTTGAATTTCGCGACGCCGTCGGCTCCTTTAAAGGACTCGTTGAAGCCGAAGAAACAGAGGAACGTATCGGCTCCGAACGCCTGGAGCGGGTCGGTGAGTTTCGTGTACGAATCGGAGCGCTGGTGGATACCGACTTCGTCGGCGGGGCGTGCGAAATTGCGGACGACGAGTTCTTGTTGCGGGAAGCGCGAGTGGAGCAGCGTTTCGAAGTAGCCGAAGAGATTCATGCGTTCGGCCAGCGCGCTGCCGAGAAACGCGATGCGTTCGTTCTTGATGAATGTTAAAGGAACGGCGCTCGGAGAGAGCGCCGGGCGGGCGGGGCGTGGCGGGATCTTCAGCAGATCAGCGCCCGCGATGCCTTTTTCGGCGGGCGCTTTTGGAGTCTGTTCGGCGGTGGGCTTTACGTCGTTAGTTTTTTTTTGCTCAGTCTTTTTCGCGTCGGGTTTCTTCGGTTCGGGCTTCTTCATTTTCTCGGACGCCAATGGCAGAATCGGCATGACTTTTCCGAGCCCGAGGTCGGAGGGTTTGAGGCCGAAGCGGAAACCGTTGAAGCCATACATCAGGGGTTTGTATTCATCGATGAACGCGACGTCGGCTTTCGCCGGGACGTCGAGACCTGCGCCCCAGAAAACGGCGTTGATCGTCATGCGGCGCAGGCCTTCGTTTTCGAGATCGTTCGCGGCACCGGTGGTCGTGCAGAAAATCTTGTTTTCTTTGCCTGCTTCATTTTTATAAAGGCGCGTCCACGCGACGGCCATCATGGGATCATTGATGCCCTGTTCGGCTTTGTCGGTCGAGCGTTTCTTTTTGTTTTCGGCGGGAGGTGAATCCGGCGTCATGCCTTTGAGGACTTGTCCGCGCACGAGGATCTTCGCGTCGGCAGGCGGATAGGCTTCGTAGACGTCCGTCGTGCAGAACATGTCTTCGACGCCGCGCAGAATGGTGTCGTCCTTCGAAGCAGCTTCGACAATGCCTTTGGTGGCCTGGCTCTTGTGACCGCCCCAGTGGCTGACCCAGCCTTCGCCGTAGACTTTCTTACCGAAGCCGTTGAACTTTTTGTAGTCCGCGCCGGGAATGCCGTTGAATGCGTGGGTGCTGGTGCGGAGGCCGACGAACGCGGTTCCTTTATCATACGCGGCGGCGAAGTGCTTCATGATGTCGTCGGGATAACCCCGGAAGCGCAGCGAGGTGACGACGACATCTGCTGAGTCGAGCGCTTCCGCGCCGGGGAGGCTCTTGCTGTTGTTCGGATTGATCGTGCCGTCCGGATCGATCGCGAACAAAACGGTACATGTGAAGCCGTACTTTTGGCTGAGAATTTTGGCCAGCATCGGCAGCGCTTCTTCCGAGCGATATTCTTCGTCGCCGGACATGAAGACGACATGCTTGCCTTTGCCGGGGCCTTCTTTGCCTTCGAAGACGAGGA
>JBAXUS010000416.1:0-2810 GCA_037129555.1 Planctomycetota bacterium | reverse complement strand
GGCTAATGGCTGCTATCCCTTCGGGATAATTATACATTAAAATTCTTTTCAAGAATCAGAGACACGTTTCGTTTAAAATGCACACAGTGTGATGCGTGTGAATTCGTCATCAATCTGTCTTGCAATCGCTGGAGGTCGCTATGCCTCGCTCCCCTCTTCTCCGCGCCGTGATTCAGATTGCCCAGCGCATTCGTGCGTCGCAGCGACTTGGGATTCCTGTTGCAGCGGTTGATGAACTTGCGCACATCGCCCGTGTACGTCGTAAGGAGAGTGGCTTGCCGCGCCGTCGATTTCTGATCGGTGCCGCCGCTGCTGGATTTGCGGCCATGCGTCCGGCGTGGAGCCATCTTGGTCGTGCGGCGGCTCCGCGTGTTGCCATCGTTGGTGCTGGTATTTCGGGGTTGGCTTGCGCGTTGGCGCTTGCTGATGCCGGGATGAAACCCACGCTTTATGAGGCCGCGCCGCGAGTGGGTGGGCGCATGTTTTCGAACAACACTGGCTACTGGACCGGCAATCAAGTCTCGGAATGGTGCGGCGAATTCATCGACAGCAGCCACTCGACGGTCCGCGGCCTCGCGACGCGATTTAATTTGACGCTCGATGATGTCCTCGCCGCTCAGCCCGGCAACGCGAAGGATACTTATTATTTCGACGGTAGTTACTATTCCATTGCCGATGCGATCAGCGATTTTCAAGCGGTCTTGCCGAAAGTTCAGGCGGACGAAGCTGGATCGTATGACAACAACGGCGAGTTGACGCCGCTCGGCGTTCGCATCGACCGGGGCAGTCTTCGCCAGTGGATTCAGAAAAACGTTCCCGGCGGAGTTCGATCGCGATTGGGGCAACTGCTGGATGTCGCGTATGTACTCGAATACGGAGCGGAGACCAGCGACCTGAGCGGTATGAATATTGTCGATGTGTTGTCCGGGAGCGACGCGGGGTTTGAGATCGTTGGGACGTCTGATGAACGGTACAACATTCGTGGTGGCAACGAACTTCTGCCACAAGCCATCGCTGCTTATTTACAGCAGCAAACCATCGCGATTCAGACCAGCAACCGCTTGGTCAAACTGCGAACACTTCCCGACAACACGTATCGACTTTCGTTCGAAACAACGAACGGCACGAGTGATGTGGACGCCGATTTCGTGGTGCTCACGCTGCCATTTGCCGTGCTTCGGTCGCTCGATTATCGCGGTGCCGGATTCGATGCGCTGAAGCGTCGTACAATTCGTGATCTCGGGCGTGGAGTCAATGGAAAACTGCAACTCCAATTCAATTCGCGCCACTGGAATTCAACTGGGGCATGGGGCATCAGCAACGGGAATGCGTATTCCGATACAGGGTTGCAAGGCACGTGGGATGTCACGCGCGCGCAAGCTGGTACGATGGGAATTCTCAACGATTACACGGGCGGACGCACGACCCAGCGCATGACGACCAAGGTGCCGTTTGCGAACATTTCGAACGCCAACGTCCAAATCGACGCGGCCCAATTCCTCACGCAATTGGATCCGGTCTATCCGGGATTGTCTGCGGAATGGAACAGTAAAGCCACGAATTCGCTTCCGCATCTCTCGCCGTATTTCCAATGCTCGTATGCGTACTGGCGACCTGGGCAAGTCAACGCCTTCGCCGGGACAGAGGGCTTGCGCCAGGGCAACATCCTCTTTGCTGGCGAACACACGTCGGAGGAGTTTCAGGGCTACATGGAAGGCGGAGCCGCGGAAGGTGTCCGCGCCGCGAATGAGCTAATCGGTTTGTTATAGTTGACACAGGTATTCTGGTCCTAAATTCTGAACTAAACTATCCCGCCACTTTTTTAGTTTTATTTAAATACTTTAACACACGAGGGTTTCACCCCATAGATACGCCACGAAAGTGCGTGTATTCTATCCGTGTCAAGCAAGTCGAATACTAATCAGCTGTCTTGCCAATACAGCTTTTCGAGTTACTAACCACATTACTGCAATACCGTTCACGGATACGTTGTGATCTGTCTGATCATCCATGCGTTTAAATCCATGAACGTAGTTGATGTATAAATAGGGAAGACATTCTTCTCTATTACATATTGATGTTTGTGAATAAGGAGTTTTAGCGATGGCAAATAGCTCAGTGTACGGCATTTATTCGTCCCGGGTCCACGTGGAAACCGGTGTTGAAGAATTGAAGACGGCAGGATACCGGAATACAGACATATCCGTTCTCTTTCCTCACAATGAAGGATCGAAAGATTTCGCGATCAAGAATAGCACAAAGATGCCTGAAGGTGCAGTCGTTGGCGCAGGTACTGGTGTTGTGTTGGGTGGCGCGCTGGGATGGCTTGCTGGAATCGGATCGCTGGCTATTCCCGGCGTCGGTCCCTTTATCGCCGCTGGCCCGATCATGGCCGCTTTGGCAGGTGCCACGGTTGTTGGAGCCGTCGCTGGTCTGACGGGCGCGTTGATCGGCATGGGAATTCCCGAATACGAAGCCAAGCGTTATGCAGGCCGTCTTGAAAAGGGTGGCATCCTGTTGTCAGTTCATTGCTCAAACGGCAATGAAGTCAAAAAAGCCAACGAAATTCTGGTACGCACTCATGCGGCTGACGTGTCAACGGGTGGCGAAGTTTCAGGGGATTATGATAATACCGAAGAACCCCACGCCCGCAAACCCATGCTGGTCGGTGCGCACTAATTACGGTGATGTTTAAGGCAGGCTGTATGTTAGTCAGCCTGTCTTAAATAGTAATAATGTATGGCGTAAAATTGTATTTTACAAACCGCCTCAGACTACCAAATAAATAAAGGAGTATAACGTGATTACAG
>JBAXUS010000415.1:0-2822 GCA_037129555.1 Planctomycetota bacterium | reverse complement strand
TTGGCGTCGAGGTACTTCCAATCGCGTTGAGTCGCCGCCAAATCCGCGTCGGTGCCAACGGCCATCGGGTGACCGTGTTGAATCGCGAGGCCCATAAAAAGCGCGGTCAGCACCTTGTCCGACGCCGTATTGATGTTCACCGGCGCGCGATGAATGCACAGCGGGTACAGCGAATAATCGATGTCGGGATCGTCTTTGACGCCGCCCAATCCATCCTGAATCGGGAGCGTCGCAACGCCTGACGGAGAGGACGCCGCAGGGAGCTGCTCGGTCAGCGCGTCTTCAGGCGCGACGATCATGTACGAACTGATCGGCCCCGGCGCAACATCCATCCGCTGATCGTTCTTGATCGCAATCCAGTCGCTGCCGTTCGTTGCAATGCGCCGCAATTGCCCGGCTCCGTGGCCGTTGACAATCGTGATGTAACACCCGCGCAACGATCCCCGGTGATTCTTCGGATCATTCTTCGGATCGTCGGGAATCCAGCTTTTGTCACGGTCAATGAACACTTGGCAGGTCAAGGCTCCTGCGCCACCTTTGGGATTGTCCGGATTGATCGCCGTGACCGACGTGGCCGCCGGCACGACCCACTCGAATTTGCCCGTGCAAACCGTGCTCGTATCCACCCACGAATTCAGCGTGATGTAGTCTTTGATCGCGTTGTATTTGACTTCGATTTCCAGCGTCTGCAATTCGGGATGAAGCGTATTGAGCGTACACGTCAGCGCTTTCTTGATGTCCGTCAGATCGTTGAAGCGGCCATATTTTGCGCGGTAGGCTGCGAGCGCGTAACCGTCGCCATAAAGCGCTGAGCCATCCGCTTTCAACGGCATCGGCTTACCGGTCACGTCTTCTTTCCCGTCGTGATCCAGGTCCAAACAGTAGTAGAGGTCCCAGTTCTTCTTGTCTGCCGTATCGTTTACATTGTTCGCGTTGTCGAACAATCCCACCGTCGCACCGTACGTTGACCAGGTGCGCGGTTGGAGCGCGTCGAGGTCCGCACAGATAAGAGGGGAGCCGACCACGCGGCACAGATTGTCCAGCATCGCACCGAGATTGTCACCGGAGTTGATGTTGATCTTGCTGGCCGCGTCGGCAATGTTCAAGCTGTACTGCTCGCTGTATTTCGACGACCTGCTGGAGATCGAACGCGTGAATGGAAGATAGGCATCAGCCGCGCTTCTTGAATCAGGATTCTTAGCTGGAAACGAAATGTTCTTCTGAGCGCCATGCAGGTAGTCAGTGGTGTACCACCCGCTGGACGGATCTTCCGTATGCCGAAACGCCTCGTCACGCAACCGGGCGACAGCATCCGCGACACCCGCATTGAGAGCCAACTCCGCACTGACGCTTTCGGTATAGCGCGAAGCCGTCTTTGACTGAGAGATGGTCAGCGTATAAAACCCCGCCCCCATCGCCGCCAGAATCGCCAGCACACCAGCGACCATAATGAGCGTAACGCCGCGCGAGAGAGGGTGCCTTTTCGTCTTCAACATCTGTATCCCTCGCGAGGCAAGAGTAAACTCACTACATTAGTGTAGCTTGTCTTGCTTTAAAACAGACGAGAAAAATAAGTGGCCGAGTAAATTAAGCCCATCCCCCTCCTCTTCTTACTGATATTGCCTTCACGTCACACGCCCAAACAATCCCATCAGGGCGCTTTTCGAACGCGTCACCGTTTGTGCCGCTACGCGGAACGCTTTCGATTTCACGCCTGTAGTCTTCAACTGACTGCAATGGTGCATTAAAAAATCGGTTATGTCCGATAAACTTACGTTTTTGCACATTGCGCACGCCGCGGGAATGGGGTACTATGTAATTGAAGCACCATGTGCAGCACATGGTATGGTCGATTGGCCCGCTGCGAGTGAGACGGACATGAAAAAGAACCTCCGACCTCCTACCTCTGCGCTCATAGCCACTGTTCTGATCTGTGGTTGTGGGTTCGTTGATGCTGCTCAATATTACGTTTCTCCGACCGGGAATGATGGGAATCCTGGCACGCAGGCGGCTCCTTGGGCGTCAATCGGCAAAGGTGTGGACATTTATAATCCGGGCGACACGCTGTATCTTCGCGGTGGAACGTATGCGTTGACGTCAGGAATTTATTTTTATCGCAGCGGAAATGCCGCGTCACCGATTACGATTCGATCCTTTCCTGGCGAAACGGCTGTGATCGACGGTGCGGCGATTGGAAATACCAATTCACTGGTTTACATCAGCGCTAATTATTTCGTGATGCAGGATTTGGAAATCAAGAACTCAAAGCAGAACGGGATCACGGTTGAAGGTGGCACGTTCGTGACGTTGACGAATTGCAAAGTGCATGACAGCCAAGACTCAGGAATTTATATCGGCAAGAACGATCTGACGAGTACGCATGACATCCTCGTTCAGAATTGCACGGTTTACAATAATTGCCATATGAATGACGCGCATACCTTGAATGGCGGCTGGCCGGGCGCGTTAGTCGCTGGGCGCGCGAGTGGCGTGACGGTCAAGGATTGTACGATTTATAAGAACAATGGTGAAGGCATTATTTTCTTTCTTGCTGACCGGTGCCGCGCGACGGGCAATACATCACACGATAATTATGGTCCGAACATTTACATCGACAACGCGACGAACTGCGTGGTCGAGCGCAACATGGTTTACTCGACGCTGGACCCGGCGTATTTCCGGGGCGGGAGTCAGACCTGCGGTATTCAGTTCGCGAATGAACCGTACAACTTTCAGAATCCGTCGAACAATATTACGATCATTAACAATGTGCTCGTGAACAATAACTATGCATTCTATTATGGTAGTTATGGTATTGGTGG
>JBAXUS010000414.1:0-2827 GCA_037129555.1 Planctomycetota bacterium | reverse complement strand
CGTGGCACGCGCGGGATCATTTCTTTTTAGTGCATTTCGACGGCACACGTTCCCAGCCCGCCGCGATAAAAATTGAATTGAACGTTCAGATGATCCGCGAGCAACGACATCGGCACCGCGCTGTCGGCCAGATGCTTCGCGATCATCAATGTCGTCAGCCGCATGCCGAACGGATTGTCGTGTTTGCCGGCTTGCCAGATCGACACTTTCTCCGCGCGCCACGTTTCGACAGGCCCCACGCTGATCGCTTGTGTTGGGACCAGCGCAATATTTCCCCCGCCGGACGTCCGCGCATTTTGCGCAATCGTGATGGGATGAAGATCAACAATTCGCGTCGTCAATTTGCGATACTCCGCAGGCGACGGCGGCTCATTTTTGTACTTCCCCGCGCGCTTCGGCGGATCGTTGAACGCCCAGTGTTTGATGTCCCCCTGCCCGCCCTGCATCACCGCGCAGCGAATCCCGCCGTCCCACGTTTTGCGATACGCCGCCGTGTCGGCTTGAGGAAAATGAAGATTCGCGTCGGGCATCACGAGCTTTTTGTTGATGCGATTAAAACACATGTCGCGATCCGCTTTCTCGAAAGAAAGAGGATGCGTCGGCGGCGCTTCTTTGCCGTCGACAATCCATTCGTCCATGCCCCAAAAATGAGCGTTGCGCAGATTCAATCCGATCGCGTTGACGATCCGCGCGACGAGCGGCAGTTGCTCCGTCGGTCCAATCGGCCCGCAGATTCCAACCGGGTTGTCGGGCGTTGCCTGTTTCCACGCTTCGATGTATTCGAGCGCTTCGGCGGCGTAGAATTCTTCGAGCGAATCGTAGAAGACAACCTTGAATCCGGGTCGCGACAGCTTCGCCATTTTCTCGGGCGTGAGCGCGGCGGCGTCGCGGATCAGGTCGTCATTCAACGTCGTGTAATCCCACCAATCCGGCGCGATCGCACTGAGTTTTCGGGCCATGTTTTCGGTCTCCTTAAAAGGGTACTGAGTGGCTGGTGTCCGCCGCAAAATCAGCGCCGAGGATGTCTTTGAGCGGGTCGCTGTCGGTGGCGCTGAAACCCAAATGCGAATGGCGTCGCCACCCTTCGGCGTGTTCAAAACCGTGAGTCATCTTTGCGACGGTGCGCGACATATCTTCCATCGATTGCAGATATGAATTCATGCCCTGGCTCGCGCTCAACCAACTTTGCTGGCTTTTGTGTTCGGCGAGCGCGACGAGTTTGATCGCGTGAACCGGCGTGGTGTTGACGTAGGCGTCGGGCGTAATTTTGTTGCGCATCCCATCATGCAGTCCGTGCGGCATGGCGTGGTACACGGTCACGTCGTCAAAAAAAGCGGGGCGACTGGGCGACGTTTTATAATTTGGAACTCCGTGCGCAAACGCAGCGGTCACGGCGAGACGTGCGGTGTTCGTGTGATCCTCCATATAGTCCTGGGGCGAGTGCGTCAGAACGATGCGCGGCTTCACGACGCGTACAATCGCCGCGACTTTCTTCAGCGTCTTGGCGTCGTACATGATGTCGAGATCGTTGCAGATCGGCGGGTGCCATTTCGCACCTAAAACTTTGGCGGCTTGTTGAGCTTCTTTGCGTCGGACGACGGCCGATTTTTTTGCTGAGAATTCGGTGCTGCCCAGGTTGCCAGTTGAGAGATTAAAATAGTGAATCTCAACGCCGCGCGATTTCAATTGCAGCAACGTTCCGGCCATCACGAATTCGATGTCGTCGGGATGGGCCGCGATGGCGAGTGCGGTGAGCTTCATACCTTCACCATCTTTTTTGTGCGAGCCGATTCGTCCGCCGCGAAGATGACGCGGTGCGTGTTCAAGGCGTTGGCGAGGTTCGTCAGCGGCATGTCCTGGCCTTTTTCGAGCGCTTCAAAAAACGCTTTGAATTGCATCGTGTACGGATGGTCTGACACGTCGCCGGAGTCGAGCATCTTCAATGACAATTCGCTCCAATGACTCTTCTCGGTTTTCAATTTCATCGAGTGAAATTTGTTGTCGAGCAGGCTGCCTTCACTGCCGCAGAGGTGCGTGTGAAAATAATAGGGCTGCATGCAATCGACGACCGCCGCGCATTTGCCGATGGCGCCGTTTTTGAAATTCACAATCGTCACGCTGGTCGTGTGATATTCGTACGACGCATACACGGGGCTGCGCGATTGCGTCGAGGAACTCATGACGCTCGCCACGTCGCCGCCCATGCACAACAGCAGCGCGTCGAGCGCGTGGCAGCCGGCCGTCAGCAACGCGCTGCCGCCGTCCTCCTTCTTGGTGTTCCAGCGATGCTGTCCATACCACGGGCCGATGCCGTGATAATAATCGACTTCGCCGTAATGAATCTCGCCGAGCAATCCGGTATCGATCACCGCTTTCGTCGCGATCATCTGGCTGGAGAAACGGCATTCGAAACACACACACACTTTGACGTTCGCAGCCTTGACGGCTTTCTCGATGGCGAGGCAATCTTTCCACGCGAGCGCGAGCGGTTTTTCGATGATGATGTGCTTGCCTGCCTTTGCGGCTTTGATCGCTTGCGCGGCGTGTTGGTGCGGGTAGCTGCAAATGGAGACGGCGTCGATGCTTTTGTCCGCAAGCATCGCGTCGTAATCATTGTACGCCGCAATGCTGCCGCCCCATTTAGAGGAGAGTTCCGCCGCGTCGAGCGGTCGCGAGGAATACACGGCGGCGACTTCAACGTTGGGTAAAGAATTCAGCGCCGGGATGTGCGCAGTCGCGACCCATCCATAACCGATCACGCCGACTCGAATTTTTTTGGCCATGTCACTGTCTCCTGTCCATAAGGGTTCGCTAGACGAGTACCCCT
>JBAXUS010000413.1:0-2832 GCA_037129555.1 Planctomycetota bacterium | reverse complement strand
CGATTTGGAGCGAAAGATTTATTTTTTGCACTACGTGCTGCGGAAGTTGGGCTAACTCTAGCGAATGTTTTTCGCTGAGAGATTACACCCAGCCCCCACCATGTGCATAAACTTTACGAAAGGAACACCATGACAGACACGACAAACAACGATACGCCGCTGGCCGAAAATCTATGGACCGTGAAAGACGCCGCCGCATTTCTTCGCAAGTCGCAACGCTGGATATTCTACGCGCTGCAAACACCGGAGCATGAATCGGGAAGTATCCCTCATTCGAAGCTTGGACGTAATCCGCGCTTCATTCCCGATGATTTGCGATTGTGGGCCGCACAAGGTTTCCCGCCAGCGAACGCGTTCAAGACGTGGAAGGAAGCGGACGAGCGCCGCCGCCGCCGGACAGGATAAAGTTTTTTGTTCCTAACCGTCCCGTTGGTAACAAAATTCGAAGATAGTCCTTGATTGTGTGCCTTGTATGGTGTACATTTAATACATCAAACAAGGGGAAACGACAATGAAAGCAATCGGCTATTGCAGAGTATCGACGGAAGGTCAAGCGGTTGACGGTGTAAGCTTGGACGCGCAAAAGGCGAAAATCGCGGCGTGGGCCGACTTGAACGGCTTCGAACTTGTGGGCGTGGAAGTTGACGCTGGATTGTCCGGCGGACGCGCTGACAACCGCCCCGGATTGCAAGCGGCACTGTCCGCCGCTTGCCAGCACAAGGCCGCGCTTGTCGTCTATTCGCTCTCTCGCTTGGCACGTTCAACGAAAGACGCGATTTCGATTTCGGAACGCTTGGACAAGGCCGGTGCAGATTTGGTTTCATTGTCCGAACGAATCGACACGACAAGCGCCGCCGGAAAGATGATTTTCAGATTGCTGGCCGTCATGGCGGAATTCGAACGCGATCAAATATCGGAGCGAACATGTGCCGCTATGCAACACATGAAGAACACCGGGAAGCGAGTCGGCACTATCCCGTTTGGTTTCGATTGTCTTGACGGTGAAAACTTGACGCCGAACGCGGGTGAGCAAGCCATTATCGAAGTCATAAAGGAATTGAAACAACGGGGTGAAACGTTGCGAACTATCG
Organism: Planctomycetota bacterium; assembly: GCA_037129555.1. Classification (GTDB taxonomy): domain Bacteria; phylum Planctomycetota; class SZUA-567; order H5-PLA8; family H5-PLA8; genus JANXLS01. Next base: position 1,741 of record JBAXUS010000413.1, on the reverse strand, counting down.
CCGCCGAACTTGAACGGCGTGGCATGAAGACTAAAACGGGCGGGGTGAATTGGTCACCGAAAGTTATTGCAGAAATTGCGAGAAAGGCAGGGTAAGCATGGCGAAAAAAGACAAGGCCGAAACGAAAAAGCTTTACGACGAATTGGCCGAACGTTTGAAAGGCACGTCACCGGAGCGACTTCAAGACGCGCTGATCAAGACCAAACGCGTGGCGTTGCGCATGACTCGGACCGACAAGACGAAACTGGACGAACTGGCCAAAAAATGTGGGCTAACCGCGACGGAATTGGTTACGCGTTTGATCGATTTTGCGTGGGATAAACTTAAGGACAAATAAAATGGGACGAATCTACAAGCCAAAATACACGGTCAAAGGTCCGGACGGCGTTTCAATCCAGAAAGAAACGGAAGCGTTTCACATGGAATGGACCGACTCGTGCGGAAGAACGCGCCGCCGCAAGGCCGGATTGACCGCCGCCGCCGCAAAGGACGCATTGCGCCAAGCGGAATCGGAAGTGCTGGCCGAAAAAAACGGCTTGCCGACTCGCAAGGCGGGGGAAATCGCGACTTCCGAATTACTGGCCGCATACCTTCAAGCCTTGCGACAACGCGCCACGCCCGCCCACGTGGCGAACGTTGAAACGGCGATTGAAAACGTCATATCCGCCACGCATTGCGCCTTTCTAAAAGACTTGAAACCGGAAAGCATGGAAGCGTATTTGGCCGGACTTCAAGACGCTGGCAACTTGTCGGCACGAACGATGAATACGCCACTTGTTGCCGTGAAGGGTATGCTGAATTGGGCCGTCAAAACGCGCCGCATTCCATTCAATCCGCTGGCATGTATTCAACGCATGACGGGGGAGAAGACACGCAACCGCCGCACATTGTCCGAAATTGAAATCGGCAAATTGCTGGCCGCCGCGATGGAAGGGCCGACACGACGCGCCCGCCGTTCACGTGAAAACCGACCGCGAAAAAACGGCACGTTCAAGCGTGTTGAAATCAAGCTTCATATTCAAGCACAACTTGCGAGTGAAGGCCGAAACAACGCCATGCTCTATCGCCTCATGCTTGAAGCCGGATTGCGCTTGAATGAAGCGCGTTGCTTGAAGTGGGCCGATCTGGATTTGGACGCAAAGACAATGCGCCTTCGTTCCGAAACAACCAAAAACGGAAAGAGCGAAACGTTGCCGATAGCGCCGCCATTGCTGGCCGCACTGGACTACAGAAAACGCGAATTGAAGCCCACAGGGGCCGCCAGCGTGGTTAAAATCACAAGTCGCGCATTGAAGATACTCAACGATGATTTGACCGCCGCCGGGATTGACAAGAAAGACGCCGCTGGCCGGACAGTAGACCTTCACGCCTTGCGCCACACGTTTGGAACGCGCCTAATGCGCAACGGTGCCGACGTGAAAACGATTCAAGCACTCATGCGACATTCAACCGCCGCCATGACGCTAGGCGTATACGTTCACAAAGACAAAGGACAGATGGCCGCCGCCGTCGATTGCTTCCCGACAATCGCGCCCACACAAGACAACGCCGCCGCCGCGCTGAAAACAGGCACGGACGACACGCCCGCCGCATTTGAAGAAAATCCGCCAAGAAACCGCCAAGAGATAATTTCGAACACCGTTAAAGACTGCAATAATAACACTTTGCAAAATCGCGCTATTGGGTCTGGCAGTCTGAAGGTCACCGGTTCGATCCCGGTATCCTCCACTCAAGAAACACC
>JBAXUS010000412.1:0-2832 GCA_037129555.1 Planctomycetota bacterium | reverse complement strand
CCCGGCGAGCGAGTACGCTCGTCCGCCCTCTCCCTCAAGGGGAGAGGGGAACGGCGGCGCTGGTTCAGCGCCGTTCCCTACCTATTCCTCCGGCAGCGGCTGCCCTTTCGTCTCCGGCGCAAACGGCAGCGTAATCAACCCCACAAGGAAGATCGCGCACATCGTCATCGCTGAATAGCGCGATGGCAACGGCGACGGCTGATTGCCGAACAACGTATGCGCCAGAGCAGCAGAACCGAAGCTCCCGGCAGCTGCTGCGAAACGCCCGAGGTTGTAGCAGAAGCTCGTGCCCGTGCTACGCAAGCGGCTCGGGAAGAGTTCCGGAAGATAAATCGCGAACCCGGCGAAGACTGAAAGCTGCGCCGCGCCGAGCATGAACATCATCGCATAGGCCACAGGCGGCGATTCGATCTTCCAATAGACCAGGAACGTGATCACCAAAGCAGCGCTGAAGCCGATCGCAAACGCCGTCCGCCGTCCCAACCCGCCTGCGACACGGGTGAACACCGTCATGCCGACACCTGCGCCGATCATATTCCAAATGTACGCCCAGAAAATCGCGTGATCAACCAGCGGCTTGACCATCGCTTTGCCCGCATCCGTTTTGATCGTATCCGCAGTCAATTTGCCTTGCTGAATCAACTCGTTTGAGAAGTGCGTCGTAAAGACACTCTTCTGTAAATCCGGCGCGTATTCGCCGATGGCCCACAGACCGACCACGCCTGTCGATGCAATTAACGCTCCGATGATCAGATTCTTCCGCCAGCGCGCATCCTTCAGCAGCGCAGCATACGGAGAGAACACGCCACCCTTCGGAAGCAGCCCGTTCTCTTTCAAACGCAACCAGCTCTCAGGCTCTTTCAATTTGCGACCGGTGAAAATCACGATCAACGCCGGAACCGCGCCGATGAGGAACATCCAGCGCCAGCCTTCGCCTTTGGTAATGGTGCCGCCGTTTTCCAAACTATCGACGCCGAGTTTGCAGAGCCCGGCGGTGATGTTGCCTATGGTCGAAAGCACTTGCAGCAGCCCGAGCGACTGCGTTCGCGCTCCAGCCGGAACGGTTTCAGCGATCAATGACACAGCAAGACCGAATACGCCGCCCACGCCGATGCCCGTCAGGAAGCGGCACACAGCGAAGTCGAACATCGAGTGGCTGAAGAAGCTTAATCCGGTAAACGCAGAATAGGTCAGAATCGAAATCGTGAGCGTCTTCGCGCGGCCATATTTGTCGCCCAGCGAGCCAAAGAACATGCCGCCGAGACCCCAGCCGATCAGGAACCACGCCGTGACTTCCTTGCCCGCGTTTTTGACTTCCTCAGACGTGGGAGACAATTGCATCAACGAACTGAGCGCAGGCACGCGCGCGAGCGTAAACAGCCGCTGGTCGAGGCAGTCAAAGAACCACGCCGCAGACGCGACAATGATGACGAACCAATGATACCGGCTCAACTGCTTCCACCACGGTCGCCCGTCCACCGCTTCCGCTTTCGCCGCGTCGCTCATACCCGCTCCTAGATGAATTCGATAAAGATGAGATGTCCCACCATTATGTCGAACGTTTGGCAAGCGCCACTGAAAAACGGTGTTAAAATAAAAAGTCCACCCGCAATTCCTCGACAGAACTGCGTGCGTTGAGATTTAAGCACCAATCGGGTGTGATCTGTCATGTACTTGCATAAGGTTGTCATGACACAGTAACCATTTGGAGTAAAGGGTTTGTGAGTCAAAATGCCATTTAAGGGCATTTTGTCATAACGAGGGAAAAACAGTGGAAACGTTGACGTCGGATGAATTACAACCCCGAAAGCGTGTCAGCGAACGCCGTACAGCCCCGACAGGGGCGGCATAATGTAGCCCAGGCCGTAAGGCCTGGGTATCGGCATGAGGCAGAATTGAGGCCTGAAAGGCCGTCATTAAATTCCGCGCGCGGCGGGTGGCCCATCCCAGCTTGCTGGGATGGGTCGCGCTAGCGACAAGAAGCCCCACCTTGACCGTTCGACCTCACTTAAACTTTACGCTCAGGGAGGGATTTCTTGTTCGCGTCGCTCATACCCGCTCCTAGATGAATTCGATAAAGATGAGATGTCCCCCCATTATGTCGAACGTTTGGCAAGCGCCACTGAAAAACGCTGTTAAAATAGTTTACATCCCCATAAAGGTCCTTCGTCATGGAACCCGCCCCAACGTCTCAGCCTCCGCATTCCCGGCTTCGCATCTCCTTGCGAACGATGCTGGCGTTGGTGTTTTTTGTGGGGTCGTTGCAATTGCTGTTTACCAACAAACGTGAGCCGTGGGAGATGATCTTCGGCGGGCATGTTTCACGCATCTCTTCCGATGGCGAACGTCTGCTTGTCCAGCCCAATGCGTCGAGCGTGGAATGGATTGAGCTGCGGAATGGTTTTCAACGCAAGAAGCTCAGTCTTGAACTGCCTGCGCGCCCGGGCAGAGCCTCGCTTCCGGGGCTCATCGCCTCCAGTGATTGCCGGCGTTTTTTGATTTCGGATCGGCCTAGCCATTGTATTTTTTACGACGCGGAACGTGATCGTGTGATGTCGACGTTTGATGAACCCATTTTAACATTCGAAGGAATCACCTTCTATCCTGATCTGAGGACCGCACCCAAATCAGTGAATATCCGCAGCCCATTCAAAGGCGAATTCTCCCCCGACGGTTCACGCTTTCTGTCGCTTTTTCCAATGGTGTTGCGAGACACTGCAACGGGGAAGACGATTGAAAACACAGACATCGGCGAGGACCCATTATTCGCTGCATCAGGCGAGATTTATTCGTCAGGCAAAATTCCATGGACAACGGATAAATATGGACTCT
>JBAXUS010000411.1:0-2855 GCA_037129555.1 Planctomycetota bacterium | reverse complement strand
GCCCTCTCCCTCAAGGGGAGAGGGGAAAAACAATCGCAAGTCCGGTGATGCACCCCTGGCATGGTGGAGTGGGTCGATATCTTGTTTAACACTCTGGGTAAATGGTATAAACACGAAGGCGCTAAGAGTTTTTATACTTAATTCTGTTCTTTGCGCCTTCGTGTCTATGCGTTTTAAGTCAGATGAAACAAGCACACATGATGTCACGCTCTCGCTGAGGCGGGTTCAAACGAGGTTGCCGTTGGGGTCGTCGTTGGAGGTGTGGCCGGTGGCGCGGAGGAGCATGGCTCGTTCGGCGAATTCGCGGGCCTTGGCGTACATTTTTTCGCTTTCGAGATGCACCGCGATGTCGTCGATGGTGTCGGGATCGTTGAAGAAACGCGCGGGGATCATCTCGAGGTATTTCAACGATTCGCGGTCCTCGCCGGATTCGCGGTGGGTGCGGTAGAGCATGTAATAGGCGACATCGCGCGCTTCGCCGGGCCCGTCGCGTGCGACTTCTTTCAGGACGCCGATGGCATCGTCGAAGCGCCGCGTTTCGACAAAGACGCGTGCGAGTCCGAGCTTGGGGCCAGGTTGTCCGGGGTCCAATTGGCGAGCTTGTTCGAAGTAGAATTGGCTCTCGGCAAATTCGCCGGCGAGCATTTTAATTTCGCCGAGGCAACTCAGGGCTTCAGTGGGTGGCGAGACGAGTCCCAGCGCTTTCAAGAACAACTTTTCAGCTTCAGGCGCGTCCTGGGCGTGAATGGCCAGCAGTCGTCCGAGCGAAATGAGGGCGTATCCGTCTTTGGGGTAGAGGACTTGAATCTGTTCGATGATCGTACGTGCTTCATCGCGTCTGCCGCATTTCAACATGACGCAGGCAATGTTGACGTGAGGCAGACTGGACGTGGTATCAAGCGCGGCAGCGGCGTGAAAGGCTTTGATCGCGCCGGCCCAATCGCGGCGGGATGCTCGGACGATTCCGTCCATGAGCAGTTCGACGTTTTTATCGAAGCCTTTTTTGCGCATGTCCCATTTGAGCCGCCAAAAATCCGCACGGGCGGAGGGGTGGCGTCCGCGTTCTTCGAGGACGCGACGCAGTAAAAGGGAGAGCGGTTCGGAGAGGTCGTCGCCGAAGCGGTCCCAGAGGTCGAGCGTGTCATCGATCAGGCGGCGCTTGGCGTCGCGGTAGATGCGACCGCGTTTGCAACACGCGATGACTTCGGACAGGTCAGCCGTGGGAAAGCGGAAGACGCCCATTTCGCCCCATTGGTGGTACATGCCTTCGGCGAAATAGCGCGGGATGTCGGCGCTGGTGATGTGCCAGGAGGGCGCGGCGAAGAGCGCGAGAAAGCGCGTGGCTCGGCGCACGGTGTCGGCTTCGTAGGAGAGCATTCCGTCTTGAGAGAGGCGCTCCAAAAGTCGCGCGGCTTCTGCGTACGCGCTGCGCTGGGTCAAGCGCAAGCCAGCCAGCAACGCGCCCCCTCCGCGCACGTACACAGGCCGCATGTCTTTCCACCACGCAGAGAAACGTTCGTGAGCATTCAAGAGATGCGAGCGTCCCGTCAACGCGGCGAGCAGTTCGGGAGCTTGGGACGCGAAGGGCGAGGCGGGGTCATTTAAGGCTGAAATAAGTGCGTCGATCAGCGCGATGTGGGCACGGGCGTAAGCATCGAGTTCGGTGCTGGAAATGCGTTCGAGTTCGGTGTCGAGCGCCTTCATACGCAGGGGCGCGCGGAGCATGGTGTGGCAGTGCATCAGCGCGTGGATAGTGGGATAGCGTTCGACTTTTTGCGGAAGCGTTTCGAATGGCGATTGACGCGCGATCCAATGGACACCGGCGAGCGCTGAGAGCCAGAGGCGCGCTGGAGCACCGGGGTTTTTCGCATCGATGGTGGGCAGACGTTGCAGGATGTCGAGGGCGCGCAATTCTTCGCCGCGCACAATCGCAGCGGACGCGGTGATCATGGCGCTGCGGTCTTGGTGTTCGTCGGCGAAGGCGTTTTTGACGAGGCGTTGAAAGCGCCAGCGTTCAGCGAGCGAACGGACGAGCGGCCCGAGGACGATGTATAAAGCGGTGCCGCCCCAGACGCTCCAATAGGGAATGACGTAGGGGCCGCTGCCGGCGGGGAAGAAGGAGAGACCGATGATAAACGTGGTCGATAAAAGCGTAAATCGCATCACGCCTTCGATGACGCGAATGGACCAGGCCTTGGGGAGAGTGGCGTGCGACGATGTCCAGAACATGTCGTCAAAACCTTCGTCCGAATGAATGCGGCGCACAGGTTCACGCCTGATAGTAAGACTATCACAAACGGGGAAGATTCGAATAAAAATTGTGGAAAAGCATGATGGTTTGGGTGCGTGACATCCCACGCGGACTTATTATACGCTGAAAGCGTTGTTGAACACTAGCCCAGGGTTGGACCGCTTGCGGGCCTACCCTGGGTTCCGAGGTGCGCGGAATGGGATACGCTGAAAGCGTTATTTAGCAATGAGGGGGCTAAGTAACGCTTTCAGCGTATGGAGGAATTCGGGGGCTATGACCCAGGGTAGCATCGCGGGGCGATGTTGCGGCATGGGATTGAGCGAGTGCGGGAGAATTAATTCTCAGGTGTTTTTGAAAGCACGTCAATGCGAAATTGAAACGCTTGCAGTGTCCGGGTGCATCACCGGACTTGCGCCGCTGTTCCCTCTCCCCTTGAGGGAGAGGGCGGACGAGCGTACTCGCTCGCCGGGTGAGGGGTGGGCGTGGATTAAATAAAACGCGTTGGGATTAATCAACGTTTACCCCTCACCCCGCGAGCCGAACAGCAGGCTCGTCGGCCCTGCTATGTAAAACGGTTGCAAGCCAAATCTCGAAATAAAAGCGC
>JBAXUS010000410.1:0-2859 GCA_037129555.1 Planctomycetota bacterium | reverse complement strand
ATCATCAAACGCCCGGAACTGCCGCACGATCCGGGCGTTATCGTCCACTTCGGCTTCAGTCTTACACCCGATGATGGCGTGGCTGACGCCGGGCAGTGAAAGAGTATATCCAATCGATTCTTCCATCGACAGTTCATCGAGCAGCGCACCTTGGGCACAAACCTTCATCCCGATGACCGCCATATTTTGCTTCACCGCTTCCGGCAACACGGTCTTGATGAACGAGGCCCGATGAACGTCGGCGGCATTCAATGCCACCAGCACGGTGTCGAACGCAAACTGCTTCATCGCGTCCAGCAGAATCTGCGGATCATGGTGTCCGGTGAGTCCGAGGAAGCGCACCCGTCCTTCGGCGCGCGCCTGCACGAGCGCTTCAAGCGCGCCACCCTTACCGAAGATTTCTTTGAGGTCAGCCTGGGTCCGTAGATCGTGAAGTTGCCAGAGATCAAGATGGTCTGTTCGCAGCCGCTTCAGGCTGTCGTCGAGCAGTTTTAATGAGCCGTCGCGCGTACGAATGTGGGTCTTCGACGCCAGGAATATGTCGCGCCGACGCTCACCCAATGTCGCGCCGTAATAGTCCAAGCTGCCTGCATAGGCGGGAGCGGTGTCGCAGTAGTTCACGCCGTTATCCAGGGCCTGATTGATCACACGCGCGGCTGCTTTCACCTCGCCGTGTGTTCGCAAGATGCCTTCTCCGCCGAGTCCAAACAGTGTGATCGGTACGCCGGATCGGCCAAGCGGGCGGGTCGGGAGCGGAGTCGTCATGACTGCGGAGCATAAATCAATCATTGAGGGCCGTCAAAGCCATGAAAATAGGTCCGGCGAGAGTCCTGAGGTAAAGCCTTGAACCTATATTTGTTATAAGGATGAATGGAAAAATAATACTTCTTACTCACTACACAGGAGGAATTGTCATGATTCGTTTGTCCGCAAATTTAAGCAAGAAGGTCCCGCTGCCGGGGATTGAATACAGCAGTCAGCAGTACGGCGCGTCCCTTGAGATCGAAGTCTCTGACGCCGACAAGCCCGGCGCGATCCAGGCCCGGATTCGCGAACTGTACAATCTGTTGTCCATCAGCATCGACGAGCAGATCGGCGTCGCCCATCCCAGCCCGCCGTCCACGCCGTCCCTGCCGCCGCCACCGGCGCCGCAGCCTGTCCGTCAGCCGGTTCCGGCGCAGCGCAACGGATACGCCACCGGCCGCAACCGTCTTCCCGCCGCCGTCACGAACGGCAACGGGAATGGCAACGGTCGCCAGAGTGTGAACGCGACGGAAGCCCAGTGCCGGGCGATCTTCGCGATCTGTAAAAGTCAGGGCATCAGCATGGCCGACGTTCTGGCCGACTTCAACGTCGCCGACGCGAAGGATCTGCACGTCAAAGATGCGTCGCGGCTGATCGACCAACTGAAATCGCAGAACGGCAACGGCACGGCCGCGCATTAACGCGCTGCCCGAAACATAAAAAATGTCAACGGCGGCATGGGACTAATCACCTCATGCCGCCGTTTCGTTTCAGGAGATTTTTTAAATGTACGAATCCGCAGTCATGGAGGCTCCGCCTCCGATGTCACCCGCCACGCTCGATCACATTTCGTATTCAAGCGTCAAGACGTACCAGACCTGCCCGCGAAAGTTCGCCTTCAAGTACATCGAGCAAGTTCCCGAAGAATTCAAGCCGTCGTCCCTGGCGTTCGGCAGTGCGTTCCATTCAGCCGTCGAGCGTGTGCAGGAAGCTCGAATGCAAGGGTTTGGCGTCCCGGCGCTGGACGATATTCTGAATGCGTTCGACACGGCGTGGTCGAACGAAACGCTCGGAGCCGACGTTCAGTTTTGCAAAGAAGAGGATGCGCAGACGCTGCGCGGTCTCGCTCGGCGGATGCTCGACGCGTACAGCTCGTACGCGTCGCTCGAAGCAACTCTGCCCGAACAGGCTCAAATCATTTCCATCGAACACAGCAACCGTTTTCGATTGCTGGCGGACGTGCCGCCCATCGAATCCCGTATTGACCTGCTTGAACTCATGGGCACCGACTTGGTGGTCTCTGATCTGAAGACCAGCCGGAGCCGTTGGAATGAAGCGAAAGTTGCAGAGTCCATTCCACAGCTCGTGCTGTACGCCACGGGCCTGCTGCCGCTGATGCGGGAATTGGGCGCTACTAAGATCGTTACGAAATTCGTAATTGTGACCAAATCAACCGTGAAACCCAAAGTTCAGGTGCTTCAGCCCCAGGCGTCCCAGGACGACGTGGTGCGCCTCAAGCAGACCATCGCCGAAACTTGGAGCGCGATCCAGACCGGCCTGTTCGTGAAACGGGAAAGCTGGCAATGTGCCCAGTGTCCCTTCAAGAATCGCTGCCTCGGCCGGTAACAGCCCAACTTACTTCAATGTAAATAAATCCCGCTGGATGGACTTTCACACTGCAATGCCGGCGACGGCCGTGCTAATGCCTGTGGGGTTCAAGTTCCACCCGCTGATGCCGTGAAAGTCCATCCAGTGGGCACGTCATTCCATTTTCCCAATACATAAAAAAGGAGTTCAGATGAGCAAGGAATGTATCACGCTGTACTTCCGCCGGGGAAGTGCCGCAGAAATTGGAGTGCCGTTCATCATCGACGGTGAAGCGGTTGGCAACTGGTTCTATGCGTTCGATTTGCTTTCATTGAATGGCCGCGACTGCCGCTCATGCTCGTACCGCGAGCGGCACGACAAACTTTTCAATCTGATCGGGCAGGGCAGCCGGGCGATTGAATTGCTCGAAACGTTCGATCGAACCGCCGAAAAGGCTGACGCCTTTGATCGCTTGAAACAGGCGAATGCCGAGGGTGTTGTTTTCAAACGTGCCGACGCACCATACAC
>JBAXUS010000041.1:0-38576 GCA_037129555.1 Planctomycetota bacterium | reverse complement strand
AGCTCGTCGCCGCATCCCGCGCAACGGTACGTTCCGGCGATGTGCGAGTTGTGAAATTTTCCGGTGAACGCGCGCTCCGTGCCCTTTTCGCGCATCACATAATACTGGTCCGCCGTCAATTCCTTCTTCCACTGCGCGTCTGTCTTGGGCAGTGTCCGAGCCTTCGCAGCTTCCACAGCTACAGCCTCCTTTTTCACTTGTTCCGGCGTCAGCGCCGCATCTTCAGCTCCACATCCGCAGAACGAAACCACCACCACCGCGATTGCGGCGAATCGAATCCATGACATACGCTTCTCCTTTTTAATTCCCTTACAAGGGCGAATGAACACGCCCGCCAGTACACCCATAAATGTTACGGCTCTCAATTTAATTTCAACGAAATCGAGCGAGAAAAATTCGCCGCCCTGTTTCGTCACGCTCCGACTTCACGCCGCTGAAACGCCATGAACCCTGGCAGCGCCCAGCCCAATCCGCGAATCACGCCCATCCACAATGCGGTGTGCGCCAGGGCCAGCGACGGGATTTGCTGTCCATCGACGAACGCAGCCGGCCCACCCGCAGCTTGAAAATCCGGGAACAATCCTAGAATCATTTGCAGCCGCGTGATCGTTTCAATCTGCAGCGCATTCGCCGTCACGTCCAGCAGTCCTGAATCCTTTAACCGCGTCATGTCGCTGCGCAACAAATCAATCACATGCCGCGACATCTCGCCGCTCATCACCAAGATCACGCCCAGCGCCACAGTCACCGGAAACGAGAGCACACCCGACCAACTCGCGGTAATGATCGCCAGCACCCAGCCCTGAATGGCCATCAACGCGAACGATTTTACCAGGTTCGGAAGAAACCCGTCAGCCGCCACGCCATGCTGCACACCCTTCGACCGCGACACGATCAGCGAGTACGGTGGATACTTCGAATTCGCTTCGCGAGCCGGTTGATAAATAGTGACGATGAACGCAGACGGCGGTGTTTTCTCGCGGTCCAGAAAGTACTCAAACGGTCGTCCGCGCGGAATGTTTTCAGTCCGATCCAAGAACAATTTTTCGCCGGGAACGCCAGCTGTGATGCGCACATTTGGGATGTGTGAGAGGCTTGACAGAGTCGATGAAATGGCGAAGCGCAACGAGCGCTGTGCGTTCCCAACCGCAGGATCAGGCGGGGCGAATCCGAGCGCGAGAGACGTTCCGTGTTTGACGAATTTCAACTCCGTCGCGCTTGGAGTTGAATTCGCCGGGCTTGAATAGTCGCGCGTCGTCAGCGCGTTTCGGTCGAGTTCCATCCACGATCCCGTCCCTTCAAGGCTCGACCGTTCATGCGTCTCCGCGCGCAACGGCACCGCTCGCACCAGCGCCGAGCAATACACCATCAGGATCGCAAGAAAGCACAGATCAATCGCCCAGAATCCCAGCGCTTTGCCGGTCAAAATCGCCCAACGCGGAAGCGGCTTCGCGCCAATCGTGTGCATGATCCGCGACTCAATTTCGCGCGCAACAGACAGGGCTGCGAGCAGCACAATCAACGCCGCGCCCAGCAATTCTCCGCTTCCAATACAGGTGTTGAGAATCAAGCGCGCTCGCCCCGCGTGCGTCCCGTCCGCGTCCGAAAAATAAGCAATCGCTCCGGGCAACAACGAGAGCAGCAGCACCGTCCACAACACTTTTAACCGCAGCCCTTCTCGAAACGCCAAGACTGCCAGCGCGTACAATTGCCGCACCAACCTCCGCCCGCGCGGCCACACCAACATCGCAAACATCGTCCCAACCAAAATCCACACCATCGCAATCGCCGGGGCGGGGGAGAGCGGATTTTGAAGGGAAGAATAGATGTCTGTCAATACGTTCAGCATGTCAAACCTCTGTGTTTCTGGTTTCGTGTTGAACGTCGAATTCATTCAACACGAAATCCGAAACGAAAACCGATCACTTCAATTCATTCGCCCAAACCCTGAAGCTTTTCAATTCCGCATGACCAAACGACGTCGTCAACGCACAATCCACCGCGTCGCGTCCGCGCCCCATCAACACGCGTCCAACACGCGGCGTGTTGAATCGCGCGTCCATCGTGTACCACACGTTGTCGAGATACACTTCGAACCATGCGCTGAAATCCATCGGCGACGGCAGAGCTGGAATTCCGATGTCACCCAGATACCCCGTCGCATAACGCGCTGGGATATTCAACGCTCGGCAGAAGGTGATCGCCAGATGCTGGAAGTCCCGGCACACGCCCGTCCGCTCCGTGTACACATCCCACGCTGTTTTTGTCGGCCGCGCAAATTGATACCCGAACAACACGTTCGAATGCACCCAATCGCAAATCGCCTGCACCCGCGCCCAGCCCGGTTGCGTCTGTCCGAACAACTGGAACGCAATATCGCTGAAGCGGTCCACTTCGCAGTAACGGCTCGCCAACAAAAACGGCATCGCATCCACGGGCAATTCGCCAATCGTGTGCTGCTTCGCAAATGTGTGCACAAAATCTTTTTCACCGTTATCAAAGACCACGTTGTCATTCGACAAGCACAACCGCCCCGCCGGAGCGAGAATGCGCCCGCACCGGTTTCCGAAACTGTCGTAATAGTCCATGATGGGCATCGGCGGATCAATCCGGATCGCTTCCGGTTGGTTTAAATTCTGCGAACGCGTTGGATGGATATACAATTGAAGCAACATCGGCGTGGGTGCGCGCAATTCAAACACAACTTCATGGCCGCATTGGATGAACATTCGATCCCCTTATAAGGGCTCAACGTCAGCGCCGTTGATCGTGTGAGCATGCACGAAAAAAAGCCTCGCCTCGTCCTGCGTTTGGAACCGGTCTGAACAGCGAATGTGACGTTGTTCACTCGTGCTTGCTCTCGTCACCGCCGGACCGCTCCGTCGCTGCCGAATTGTGCTTCTCTTCGCTATCGCCCTGCGCCATCATGCGCGAACTGTCCGACGATTCCGCCGACCGCCGAATCGACGGCCGCTGCGGCCCCGCCACCACGCTTATCTTACGCAAACGGCGCCCTTCCCGTTTGGTGATTTTAAACGATAATCCACTGTTCGTGATCACATCACCTTCTTTAGGAACGCGTCCGGCCAATTGAAACACCAACCCCGCGATCGTCTCGAATGATCCTTCCGGTTCTTCAAAGTCTGGGAAAATCTCTTTGAACCGTGCAATCGGCGTCTTCCCGGCAAACACCAAGACTCCGTCCGGTGTGCGTTGAATATCCTCGGGTTCGTAATCGTATTCGTCCTGAATCTCTCCGACGATTTCTTCGATCACATCTTCAAGCGTCACCAGTCCCGCCGTGTCGCCGAATTCATCGACGACGATGGCCATGTGAATCTTGCCGCGTTGGAAGTCTTTCAACAGCTTCGACACTGACATCGATTCCGGAACAAATGCAGGCTCGCGAATCAAATCGACGAGCTTGATCAGCTTGGGGTCTTGGAGGGTATAGAGGAGGTCTTTGACGTACACAATGCCTTTGATGTTGTCGAGCGTCCCATCATAAACCGGCAGCCGCGAGAATCCTTTGTCGAACGCGTCCTTGATCGTGGCTTCGCTGGAACGCAATTCCAGTGCGTCCATGTCCGGGCGGGGAACCATGATTTCACGAACCGTTTTGTCATGGAACGTGAACACGCGTTGCAACATCTGCTGCTCGTCTTCCGTGACGACACCGGCCTTCTTGCTTTCGGACAGCAACATCAACAATTCTTCTTCGCTCATTGCAAGCGCGTGGGACTCAACCGCTTTTAATCCGAAGCGTTTCAAAATCACTCTCGATGATCCATTTAGCAGCCAGATCAACGGACGGAATATCGCCAGACACAATTGCATCGGGCGCGCAACATACATTGAAATCGTTTCAGGAAATTGCAGCGAAATGCTCTTCGGCATGATCTCGCCGACGACCACATGAACACTCGTAATCGCGAACAACGCGATGGCCGTCGCAACGCCATGGTCCCAGACGTTCGAATGTCCATCGGGCAAATAGTGGCCAAAGAGATATTCGAGTTTATGCGCAACGAACGGTTCGCCGACCGCTCCGAGCGCGAGGCTCGCCAGCGTGACGCCGACTTGCGTCGCTGAAATATAGCGATCCATCTGCTCAAGCGACTGTTGCACAACCGTCGCAGCGCTCACGCCCTCGCCGATCAGCTTTTCAATCCGCGTCTTCCGCACTCTGACGAGCGCATATTCCGCCGCAACAAAAAACGCGTTGGCCAGGATCAGCAGTATAATGATAAATAGATTTAAAGTGACGTCGTCATTCATCTCGTTTTGATTTTAGCAGAAAGCATTCAATTCGAAAGTCAATTCACAGAATTGCGTTTTCGTCGGGTGGGTTAAAGTTCGGTTAGTCGGCATTGAATCAAGAGCCGCACACGTGAGTAAGCGGCAACATCCCAGGCGATCCCTGTAACCTGTGCCGCTTACTGACGTGCGCGGCTCGTGTTAAATTGAAACGCCGATTTTGCATCCAACATTCGAATGAATCCCGATTTCATCCGTCCTCGTATTGCAATTGAATTCGTGTTCGAGTATCGTGACACGTATATGCGTATGGGGGCGAAGTCAGTGGCGGGACAGCCATCTTCCAAGAACAAACAAGAGAGTCAGCGGGCGAGTGGCAATTCGGCTCGAATGGCTAAATCGTCAGCATCCCCATCCAAAGAAAAAGACTCCGAGAAGTCCAAGTCCAAAGATAAGCCAACCGATAAAAACGCCATCAAAGCTGCTGAACGAAATTCTCAAAGGCTGGCGCGTAGTCTTGAAAAGCTCGCTGACAAGTCTCAAAAACCAGACAAAAGCGAGAAGAGCGACAAATCCGATAAAAAGAAGGAACTCGACACCGCACGGCTCGCGCCGCCCGCTCGTTTCACTGAAAACATTCCCGTCGTCGACGAGTGTCTCGATGTCGCATCGATGTCCGACGAAGACCTGATGAAGCTCTGCCAAGAAGGCGACGAAAGCGCGTTCACGATCCTCTTCTCGCGTTACGAAACCCAAGCGCTTTCCTTTATTCATCGCTTGATCGGCGACCAAAGCCGCACCGAAGCACTCGGCCAAGAAGCGTTCCTGCGCATTTTTAAAGACGCCAAGAGCTATCAATACCCGCGCAGCTTCACGACGTGGTTCTACACCATCGTCCGAAATCTTTGCAAAAACGAATTGCGCTGGCGCTCACGTCACCCCACCGTTTCGATTGAAGAGAACATCGGCCATTCTGAGAATAGCAGTTCCGACCGCGCCTCGCGCATCGGCGACATGTTGCGATCCGAAAGCACCGACCCGCTCGAATCCATGGTGCTCCGCGAACGCAACAGCCGCCTCGAACGCGCCATGGACGAGCTTCCCGATTTGGAACGTGACATTCTGATCTTGAATCGTTTTCAAGGTTTGAAGTATCGCGAAATTTCCGAAATTGTTGGTGTACCAATAGGTACTGTCCGAGTGCGAATTTACTCCGCTCTCGAGACGCTGCGAAAATCGATCAAAGACTATTTTTAGTAGTTGCAATCTGTTTTAAGTGGCACGGGCTTTTAGCCCGTGCATTCAAGATGTATTCGCCGCGTTAATACCGCGCACGATTGTGGAGTAATTACGAACCTACGGTAATAGGAATCATGGACGCGACGGCAAAAGGTACATTGATGGATTGCGAAGGCTGCGGCGAACTGCTCGCGGACTTCCTCTTGGACGAGCTTCCCGAATCGGAAGCCGTGCTCGTTCACGAACATTTATTGATCTGTGTCGATTGCATGAAAGCCTACCGCGAACTCAAAGGCACCGGCAAGGCGCTCGACGCCGTGGCCTCCATGCAGCCCGTCACGAGTTCGCCCGATTTCAAAGCTGCCGTTCAAGCCAAAGCAAAAGAAGAGTCCGAAAAAATCGTCTCGAAATTACCCCCGGACAAACGCCTCCGTTTGGAAGCTCGGCGCGAGGCGCGTCACAGCGTACGCATGTCTCGACGCATGCCGCCGCCCAAAGTCTGGAGCCCCGGACTGTTCGTCCTCGCACTCGCTGCCGTGTTGATTCTCGCCGCGATTCTCTTCTGGCCCACTCACGACAAACCGCTGACCCGCGTCGCGCTCGGGCATTTGGCCGTGTCTGTGGGTACAGTCGATCAATTTTATAAAAAAGAAAAGCAAACCTATTCGCCCGTAGAAGAAGGTAAGAGTTTCCTTCCCGGTGAGGCATTCAAAACCCGCGAATCCGCCAGCGCTCGTTTTGACCTAGCCGACGGCGGCTCCATATTCGCCGGACCATCCACGGATATTGCGTTCCATTTCCCTCAGGCGTTCCCAGGACAATGTTCCGTCCTGACAGACAACGGTGAAGTCGGATTTTTCCGTCCTGACCCGTCCGCAAACCAGTCCGCCTCAGGCGATTGGGAATTCAAATGCGACGCCGGAACCATGACCATCAGCCAATCAACACACGCCTACGCTCACGTCATCAAGCACGAGAAAATCTGCAACCTCGAGGTCTCCGTTCTCGCTGGCAGTGTCCATTTGAAATCACGCGACGGCAGTAAACACGAATCGCTCTACGCCGGTCAGAAGGGTACGATCTCGACAACCGACTCCGTGATCGTCGCCTCCTCACTCACCGACGAACGCCCGCCTGTCTGGCGCACTGACCTCACAACGACATCTGATCTCGCCGCGTTGTTCGGAGGTAAAGTCAAGATTCTTTCACGCCAAACCGGCCAGCTCAAAATTGAATTGCGAACCAATCACGAAACGCCGTTTCACGATTGGGTCTCCGAAATCCCAGGTGTTGCGATCTCGGCCAAAGATGGGCATTTGGTCTGCCCAACAGGCGTGCGCTGGAAGCTCGTCGCGCCCTTCGTTCGTCCGTTGCAATACGAACTGAAACTCAACGCCGAATCGCGTCGTGACACCAGCTTCGCTTTCGCTTACAAAACAGCATCCGGCAGTGTCGCAGTCGATGTCTCGCGCCAAGCCGTTGAATTGTCCGTTGAAGAAGTCGATAAGCTCCGCCGCTCCGACAAAATCTTCGCGCGCGGCCAGCCAAACACCGCCGAGAGTCTCGTCCTGCACTTAAAACAGGAAGGCACGGCTAAAGACTTTTCCGCTTCTTTGAACACGTCAACCAGCAAATCGAAATCGATTCTCCTCTGGAAAGCCAAGCCCGACGCTGCCGGAGAACTTTGGTTCCAAGCACTCGTCGAACCGCTTTTGCTCGACGAAATCATCATCACCGGAACGTTGTCCAGTGACTGGATCCGTGAAAAATTGAGCGGCGCGCAGTAGTACCGTGGAGCGGGATGCAGTTCTCGCTCATATTTAATCCCGTCGCTCAATCAAAATTCTGAATCGTCTTCGCACCCGTATTCGCCGCGATTTCCTCCGTCGCATGACGCAATCGCTTCGCCATGACCCGCAACACATCCAGCGCAAAATACGGCGTCTGGCTGACCATGAACGTGAAACTCTCTTCGTCAACAGGCACAACCTGGCAGTCCGTTTTTGCCATGGCCGTTGCGCTCCGCGTATGGTGTTCGATCAACGCCATCTCGCCAAAAATATGCCCGACAGCGACGGTCTCCAGAACCACACTTTCGCGGCTTAACTCGACTTTCCCTTTCTTTACGACGTACAGAAACATCCCCGGATCATTCTCACGAAAAATGATCTCGCCTGCCTTGTAACTTTTGACATTGTCGCCATACTTTAAGAATTGGATGCTGGTTCGTTCTTTGGCCATCGTTTAGAGTCCTTAATTCGTGGCATTGAAAGTAATACTCGGCAGTTCTTACACTACAAACTATTTAGCTGCGGTCAAACGCACCCGCGTTTTCCTGGCTGAAGAAATGACTGCGGACACCTTCAAATGACGTCAACCAATTCGTCCCGCCTGTGGCTCTGGTCGGCGGTTCTCGCAATCGCTGTCGCCGCCGTTTACGCCAACAGTTTTCACGGCGTTTTCCATCTCGATGACACGCGCAGCATCGTGCAAAACGAATCGCTCCGAACCCTCACAGCACCCGCTACTCTACTCCTCCATCCCGACAACGTCACGCGACCATTTGTGGCATACACCTTTGCAATCGATTACGCAATTTTCGGAGCAAATCCCGCCGGTTATCACGCGCTCAATATCCTCATCCATCTCGCCAGTACGCTGCTCCTCTTCGGAATTCTGTGTCGGACATTGCTCGCAGAAAAATGGACTGGTCAATTCGAAAGTTCCGCAACGCCGCTCGCGTTTTGTATCGCGCTGATTTGGTCGCTGCATCCATTGAACACGCAAGCCGTGACGTACATCGTTCAGCGCATGGAGAGCATGATGGGCATGTTCTTTATGCTTGCTCTCTACTGCATGATTCGAGGTTCCGAAACGAACGCGAACCGGTCACGCTGGCATCTCTGCGCGACGGTAGCCGCAGTACTCGGAGCCGGCTCGAAACAAGTCATCGTCGTTCTTCCATTCGTTGCACTGATCTATGACCGCTGCTTTATTTCCGGTACTTTTCGCGCGGCACTCAAACGCGCCCCAGCACTCTACATCGGTCTGTGCGCGTCATGGCTCGTTGTCGGCGTGACTTTGATTCTTACAAAATCATTCTTTGCCGCTGGCCTCGGCATGAACAATGTCACACCATTTAATTACGCGTACTCTCAATTCGTTGTGATCATTCACTACATCCGCCTCGCGTTCTGGCCGGTCGGTTTGTGCTTGGATTACGATTGGAAAATCGAACGCGATCTCGCCCGGATTCTGCCCTGCGCCGCGCTCGTGCTGGGATTGCTCGGAATTACCGCGTGGCAGCTCCGAAAAAATACGGCCGCCGGAGTCTGCGGAGCTTGGTTCTTTCTCACGCTCGCCCCAACCTCCAGCATCATGCCCATCGCCGACCTCGCCGTCGAACACCGCATGTATCTCGCACTCGCGTCCGTAGTCGCCGTCACAGTGATCAGTCTGTTCGCACTCGCTCGAAAATTACTCGCTCAATCAAATGAACCCACGCCGCTACCACTCCGGGCAATTGTCGCGCTCAGTGTTGTGTTGGGATTAGTGCTGGGAGGCGCGACCGTTTCGCGCAATGCTGTCTATGCGGACAGCATTGGGATGTTGAATGATGTCATCGCCAAACGTCCTGAAAATCCGCGCGCTTATGCGGCACTAGCGATGGATGCGCTGAAAAAAGGTGACATTCAAAAGGCCACCGAAAACGTTGATAAGGTTGTTTTGCTCCGCCCGAAACTTGCCGAGACGTACTATATGAAAGGCCTTGTGCAGTATGCGCAACGCGATCTGCTTGGCGCTATCGATTCCTATGAAACCGCGCTCTCGATCAACCCCAAAGCATCGTTTGGATGGTCCAATCTCTGCGACGCGTGGACTGCCCGCGACAAAAACAACGCCACTATTCGCGGCATCGCCAATGCTCTGAAAACGCGTTCGAATGAAGCCAGAGTTCACATGGACATGGGCAGCGCACTCGCCGCAGCCGCGCGGTATGACAGTGCTGTTTTAGAATTTAGCACAGCTTGGAAAATAGACCCCACAAATGAATCTGCGATTATGAACTGGGGGAAAGCGTTTGAACTCTTGGGCCGTGAATCGGACGCCATAACCGTCTACCGTACGTTTCTGGCCCAAAATCCATCGCGCTCCGGAGTTGCCAACGCCTGGGCGTGGATTCTCGCCACGTCTCCCAACGAGATCATTCGCAATGGAAAAGAAGCGGTCACGCTCGCCGAGCATGCGTGCGCCCAAACGCAAAACAAGCATCCGCTCATGCTCGACACACTCGCCGCCGCCTACGCCGAATCAGGCCAGTTTCCAAAGGCCATCGCCGCCGCCGAAAGCGCGCTCGCGCTCGTCCCAAAGAACTCCACGTTGGCCAACGAAATCCAGGCGCACTTGGCGAAATACAAAGACGGTAAGCCGCATCATGAAGCAAAGTAAACGCTCTATTTCTTGGACGGAGCTTTCGACGAACTGGATTTGGATTTTTCTACTTTCGCCGGGGCCGGAGTTGAATGACATCCACATCCCGTTGCGCACCCGCCGCCTGAAGTTGCCGAACTGGTATCGGTGGCCGTCGCAGTCGCCGCAGCGGGTTTGCTCTCGCTCGACTCGCTCACCGCTTTGCCGCCGCTGCTCTTCTTATAATCAGTGAGGTAAAATCCGGTCCCTTTGAAAATGAACCCACCGCCACCGGAGATTTTGCGTTCGCCCTTCTTCGCGTTGCATTTCGGACACGTTTTATTCGGCTTCGCAGTGATGCTCTCAAAACGCTCAAATTCATTTCCGCAGGCGGTACAGGCGTACTCATACGTCGGCATGTCAAGATTTCCTTTAATCCGTGTCTTTATGGCCAGATGTTCTCTTTCTTTGTAACAGTCCGCGGGAAGAGAAGCAAATCAAAAGCCGGAGCCGCAGCGGTTCTCGGGCGTGCGAATTTGCAATTGGAAGCGTTGCAATTATCATGCACCACATGAGTTCTCAAACAGCTACATCATCCGGGCGCGACGCAGTCGTGAGCGCCCGCCGAATCATCGTCAAAGTCGGCACCGCGCTGCTCACCGGCAACACCACGCGCGTCAACCAAAGCTTTATCAAGCGTCTCAGTGCTTCTGTCGGCGATTTATGGAAACAAGGCCGCGAGACTGCTATCGTCACGTCCGGTGCCATCGGAGCAGGTTGCGGTGTGCTCGGATACAAAGAGCGCCCCAAAGTCCTCGCTGAAAAGCAAGCCTGCGCGGCTGCCGGGCAAGTCGAGTTGATGAAATATTACTCGAACGCCTTCGCGAAACAGAAGCCTCAACGCGCCGTCGGCCAACTGCTGTTGACACGCGACACGCTCACCACTCGCCGCCGCTATTTGAACGCGCGCAACACCATGATGACGTTGCTCGGACGCGGTGCGGTCCCGATCATTAATGAGAATGATACCGTCAGCGTCGAAGAGATTCGTTTCGGTGACAACGACAATCTTTCCGCGCTCGTCGCCGGGATTGCCGAAGCTGATCTGCTCGTGATTTTGACGGATGTTGACGGCCTGATGGATTCCAATCCGCGCACGAATCCGAACGCGAAATTGATCCCGACTGTTGCAAGCATGACGCCTGAAATCGAAGCCATGGCGACGCCACTTGGCTCCGCATTCGGTACCGGTGGAATGGTCAGCAAACTCCAATCCGCGCGCATCGCCATGGCCTCCGGTTTCGGCCTGGTTCTCGTCGCCGGCCACGATCCGGAAATACTTCTCGATGTCGTCGCCGGAAAAGAAGTCGGCACCTATTTCGTCCCACGCTCCGAACGCATTGGCGCGCGCAAGCATTGGCTCGCGTTCACGGCACTCCCTAAAGGAGCCATCGTCGTCGATGCTGGCGCGCGCAACGCGTTGATCGGCGGCGGCAAGAGCCTGTTGCCCAGCGGCATCACGGATGTGCTCGGAAAATTCAACGCGCTCGACCTCGTTTCACTGACCTGCGACGGTCGTGAATTCGCCCGCGGAGTCTCTAACTTTTCAAGCACCGACACGCATGCGGTGCGCGGCAAAAAGACAGCGGATTTGAAAGCCATTCTTGGAGCGGACGCTTCTAAGGAAGTCATGCACCGTGACAATCTCGTCATCTTTTAGGCGCTGAATTCCAAACTCAATTATTGACTTTGACCTGCAAAACCTGCACACTGCGGTGTAGTTGGAAATAGCTAGTTTATCGTTTCGTACTGCCTTCGAGATCGGGATATTTTCATGTCAGTCCATCACCAAAAATTCAGCGTCAATTTCAAGTACGATGTCGTCTTCACGCGCAATCTGTTCGCTCCGGAAAACCGTACGATTGTGGACGTGCTGCCTAAGACAGGCACGCCTGCGCGCATGGCGTTTTTCATCGACTCCGCCGTCACAGAAAAATGGCCCGGTCTCGCCGACACCATCGTTGAATGGGCGGGCCGTAACAAAGAATTCGTGGTCCTTCCCGAACGCCCGATGACGGTCCCCGGCGGCGAGGAATCCAAAAATAATCTGATGTTTGTCCAGCGTATCACGCATCAATTGCAACGCATGCAGATCTGCCGACATTCGTATTGCGTCGCCATCGGCGGAGGCGCCATGCTCGACGTCATCGGGTTGGCCGCGGCCGTTTTCCATCGAGGCGTTCGGCTTATCCGCGTCCCAACGACAGTCTTGTCCCAAAACGATTCCGGGATCGGCGTTAAAAATTCGATCAATCTCGACGGCGTCAAAAACCTGATCGGTTCGTTCGCGCCGCCATATGCCGTGTTGAATGATTCAATGTTCCTGACCACGCTTGAAGACCGCGATTGGTATGGCGGTATCTCCGAAGCGTTCAAAGTCGCGATCATTAAAGACGCTGAATTCTTGTCTGAAATGGAACGCCGAGCCGACGCGATTCGCGACCACGATCTCGACGCGATGGAGTACGTTGTGAAGCGCTGCGCCGAATTGCATCTCGACCACATCGCGACAGCCGGCGACGCGTTTGAAATGGGGTCAGCACGTCCATTGGACTTCGGCCACTGGGCCGCGCACAAGCTTGAATCGATGACCAACTTCGAGCTCCGCCACGGTGAAGCTGTCGCCATCGG
Organism: Planctomycetota bacterium; assembly: GCA_037129555.1. Classification (GTDB taxonomy): domain Bacteria; phylum Planctomycetota; class SZUA-567; order H5-PLA8; family H5-PLA8; genus JANXLS01. Next base: position 25,979 of record JBAXUS010000041.1, on the reverse strand, counting down.
CATCGCACTCGACGTCTATTGCGCTGCACGCCTCGGCTTCATTTCAGACGCTGATCGCGACCGTATCTGCACCGCGATGCGCCGCTGCGGCATGACGCTTTGGCACCCGATTGTTGAAAAAAAGAGCGGCTCAGGAATGTACATGGTCCTCAACGGACTCGAAGAATTCCGCCAGCATTTGGGCGGACGCTTGACGCTGACCATGCCCGACGGCATCGGCAAAAAAGCCGAGATCCACGCTCTCGCCTCAGAGATCGTCGCCGACGGAATCCGCTGGCTCGCCGAATCCCAAAAAGCCGTCGCGAAGTAATTTTGTGAGTGATGGCCGGGGGCCACGGCGCAGAGTTCTGTTCCTTGGTCCCCGAGCGTAGTACTCATCTCTTTTTTATTGCCGTTCTTAGCGTCTCTGCGAGAAACCGTTCGTGTGGAATTAAAATAAATCCCGCGCCCGGTAATTTTTTCGGATCGCCACGACCTTCGCTTTTCGCTCCGCAACCAACCCGCTCGGCAAATCAATCGTCTTCGGTCCGCTCTCGGTATTAAACAACCGCCGCAGCGCCTGCGCGTGCCGGTGCGTGAAATTTGAGTCCTGCAATTTCCACAGTGTTTTCAAGACGTCGAGCGCGTCGGCGATCTCGTCCAATTCCGGCGGTGATCCCATGCTGGGAACAGGCAGCTCAATAAAGCCGTGGCTTCCAGCGTGCGCAAAACTCGCAAGCCAGTCGCGTCGCCACGCCCGCTTTGCCGCGTTGATGTCCGCCTCTTCCGCCAGTCTCCACAACGCTTGCCGCGCGCCTGGATGAACCTTCCCGGCAAGTATCGGCAGCACCTGGTTTCGAATGGCGTTGCGCGGAATATCGTTGTCGAAATTCGTCTGGTCTGTTCGATACGCCTGCTTTTTTTGTTTCAAATAATCGATCACTTCAAACCGAGTGCATCCCAACATCGGGCGGACGACCAGAATCTCATGTTCCGCGCGAGCGTCTTTCGGCGTGAGAATCAGTTTCGAGTCGCCCCAATCAATCTGCTCCGAAACGTCCGGTTCTTCTTCTAAGCGCAGCGGCCCCGTCCAACCAATTCCGCGCAACCCTTCAGAACCCGTGCCTCGGCAAATTCGGTACAGTACCGTTTCGATCCGATCATCCGCATGATGCGCGACGGCGACACAATCTGAATTCGACCGCAATGCCGCCGCAGCTAAAAATGACCGCCGCACAATTCGAGCGGTCTCTTCCAGTGAGCGCTTTAATTTCAACGCCATCGCCGGTGCGTCCGCGTGAGCTGTGATCAGTTCGATGCCATTTTTTTTGCAGAGAGCCAACGAAAATAATTCGTCATCGCTGGCATCTTGACCCCGTATGCCATGATTCAAATGGGCTGCGACGATTTTGAATTTGAGGTCGCGCTTTTTCGACAGTTCAAGCATGCACAAAAGTAGCGCGATGGAGTCCGGCCCGCCCGAAAGCGCGACGAGCACGCGACCGCCTGTGGCGATTAATTTCCGTTCGCGAATGGCATTGCCGACAAGAATGGGAAGGCGCATAGAGGTCACCGGGGTTGCGGGCTACGCCTTAAACAATTCGCCTTCCAAAAAGTTCTTCAGCAACGTCTCTCCGCCCTGCGTCAGAAAACTTTCCGGATGGTATTGGACGCCTTCAAGCGGCCATTCGGTGTGGCGGATGCCCATGACTTCGCCCTGGTCTTCCGTCCGGGCAACGACCTTTAAAAATGGCGGCAGCGTCTCTTCGCGGACAATCAACGAATGGTAGCGCGTCGCTTCGAACGGGCTCGGCATGTTTTCGTACAGGCCTTTGCCGTCATGCGTGACGCGTGACGTTTTGCCGTGCATCAAGCGGTCCGCGCGATTCACTGTCGCTCCGAACGCAGCTGCAATCGACTGGTGTCCAAGGCACACGCCCAGCAACGGAACTTTTCCTGCAAACTCCAGGATCGTGGCAACCGAAATGCCCGCTTCTTTCGGTGTGCAAGGGCCGGGGGAAATAATGATCTTCTCGGGTCGAAGTTTGTGGATTTCTGGAATCGTGATCTGGTCGTTGCGCACGACCTTGAGGTCCGCGCCCAATGCACCCAGGCATTGAACGAGGTTGTAGGTAAACGAATCGTAGTTGTCGATGACCAAAATCACGCGCGTCGGACTCCTCATTGAGAATGAGCGAGTATCATACGCGACGAATTAAAAATCGCAACTCTTCAGACTAGGCAAGAGCCGCGCACGTGAGTAATCGGCAAAACAAGGGAGCGAGTAAACCGTCATGCCGCTTACTTGCGTGCGCGGCTCTTGGGTATTCTACGCCAGCTCAAACGCCGACATGAGCAGCGATTGAACTTCACCCATCAGCGCTCGAATGTCCTTGCTTGGAGTAATCGACTGGCGGTGCATGTCCAGAATCACTGCGCCCAAATTATCCAATTCGCCGCCTGGAGCCAGCAGAGCTGGGATGATCGGCAGCGTCTTTAAATCGGCGATATGAACTTGCGGAAATACGACGCCGTTTTCGCCCGTTACTGCAATCAAATACTCGCTGTACAACTTCGTATTCAAACACACGCACAGCGCATCAAGCGAAACGGCCTGCGTCAACTTTGCATCGCGAGCCGCATCGAAATCGCGCCCGTGCACATCCAGCCCTTCGTGGGCCGCACTTTTTGCAAAGGTCACGTGGACTGAATTCCGCACAAAATAGCGTTCGCGATCCACTGTCGCAATAATGCCCTTCGCGGTCTGTCGCGTGATCAATTTCTCGGAACGATCATACAAGGCCGCATCACGCAACTGGCAATTGAAGGGGCGACCCGGATGCGGCGGGAAATGTTCGAGATGCTTGTCGTATTCAATATAGCGACCGGCCCAATGAATCGGCGTGAATGTATTGAATTCGGATCCATCGATAATTCGCTTGTGAATGCGCGGATCATACGGTTTTTCCGATCCTTCTTGAGTCGTAAAAATTCCGTTAATGACAGTCCCCAACAACCTTTTTGGAAACGGTTGGAAGCCGGTCGAAATGCCGTCTCGGACTTCAAACAAGTCCGACATCGGAACGCCCAGCTTCTCCATCTGGCTTATCTGCGTCCGAAGCTTCGGCTCCAGCGTATTGCAAAATCGTTTCGACGGCCCGTGCGACAGTTGCGATTGCGGCGTCTCGCCATCGCCCGTCGCGACAATCGAATTCATGCCCGGTGCCGTCTTGCGCACTCGAAGGACGCATGTCTCAACGACCCGCTCGCCGAACAATCCGGCATCCAACGGCTTGATCGATTCAATCGTGTGCTTCAACAACATTTCGCGTAGCGCTTTGTATCGCGCATTGCGCTGGAACGTGGACGGCACCACAAACGCCATTACGCCGCCCGGCTTCAACATCGCCAGAGCGCGTTCAATGAACACAGCAAATAAATTGATCTTCCCCGTGCCCGCCGATTCAAAGCGGTCGCGCAACGACAGCAACTGCGTCTTGCTCAGCCCGCGGCCTTCGACATACGGCGGATTTCCGACGATGCAATCGCACTGTCCGTCCAACTCCGCAATCGGAGCGAGCGCGTCGGTGTGGCGCAAATCAAGATGAACATCGCGGTCCAATCCGCTGCTCATAAACGCCAATGTGCGCAGCGAAAACTCCGCGACCGCGAGTGCTTTTTCATCAATATCAACGCCCGCGATTTCATGCGTCAACGCGTCTTCGGCTGCGAGCTCAGGTTCAATCCCATTTTCAATCCGTCGAGCAAATGCGCGACGAAACGCTTCAATCAAAAACACGCCCGCGCCACATGCAGGATCCACCACGCGCCGCGCGCCGACATGCAGGTCTTCAATAATCGTTCGCGCAACAGCCGGAGGCGTGTACACGCAGCCTTCACTCATCCGGTTCGCTCGGCCAAATTGATCCGTCTGAGCCGCACGTAATTTTAAATCTGAATGCTGCCGCGTGGCGTTCAACCACTCGCCTAATAGCGCCGGATCACTCCACGCTGCGCGGGGCAGTTCATCAAAAATGCCTTCTGGAACTCGGACTCGAACGCGGTCCACTTGCAGTGCCCCCGCCAATTTATCGAGCCATCGCGCCGGGATGCGACTGGAGGTCCGAGCGACGAGTTCTTCGGCAAGAGCCACGACCAGTGCTTCCGGACGCATGGCCGGACAGTTCCGCAAAATCGGTACGAGCAGCGCATTCAAATTGAGTGGCCGCGCGCGTCCGGCAAATTCATGCGTACGAATGATGCGTTCCACCGGAGCCAAATGCTGCGCACGGTGTAGGATGGGCGACGGAACGGACATGGGATGGGTGAGCGTCATCGTAGTCATCATTTAATGTGCTCGACCATTTCTTGGAACGAATGAAGTGAAATTTTGAATTTAATCAAATAAAGTAGTGATAAGTGCACATGTCATAGGAAAGGACGTGACGAGCAATGCCCCTGATCTCCATCGCTGAAGCCTTCTCTTTCATCCTCGAACGAATCCCCCGCGCCCCGATTGAGCGCGTCGCCTTGGGACACGCGCTCGGGCACTACCTCGCCGAAGACGTGCGCGCGGATCGCGATTGGCCGCCGTTTCATCGCAGCGCTGTCGATGGCTACGCTGTCTTTTCGGTTGACACACGCGCCGCGCCGGATGTGTTGGAACTCATTGAAGAAGTCGGTGCCGGTACCGTTCCGACGCGCGTGATTGCCCCAGGGCAAACGATTAAAATCATGACCGGCGCACCTCTGCCTGTCGGGGCCGACGCCGTCGTTATGCGCGAGCAGACTGAAATCCCGCGCGATGGGTTCGTAAAATTTAAGACCGCTGCCCGCGCGGGGCAAAACGTCGCGCGTCGAGCCAGCGATTCGCACACCGGAGACGTCGTGATTCGTGCAGGCGTTCGGATCGGAGCCGCTGAAATCGGCGTCCTCGCTGCGGTCGGTTGCGTGGACGTGCCTGTGCGCAAACTGCCACGCACCGCGATCCTCGGAACTGGTGATGAAATCGTCGAGCCGCACATCGTCCCCGGCCCGGCGCAAATCCGGAATTCTAACAGCCACCAATTGCTCGCTCAATGTTCGGAGCAGCGCATTGAAGCGCGGTATCTCGGTATCGCTCCCGACAACCGCGATGCAACCCGCAGCATGATCGAAGATGGCTTGAAATCGGATCTGTTTATTTCCACCGGCGGTGTCAGTGTCGGCGATCATGATCACGTCGGAGCCGTCTTCAAAGAATTGAACGTGGATATTCTCTTCGACCGTGTCGCGATCAAGCCTGGTAAACCCACGACGTTCGGACTTAAAGGAGACACGCTCGTCTTCGGACTTCCCGGCAATCCAGTCGCCGCGTGGGTGTGCTTCCATTTATTTGTGATGACGGCGGTGCGCGTCCGGTGCGGGGCGGCTGAACCGCTGCCGCGCTGGTATTCGTTGCCGATGCTGGAAGGCGCAACCGGGGCGGGGGACCGCACTACTTTCCGGCCATGTAATCTCGTCGTTCATGATGGTGAAACGAAAGTCAAGCCTGTTGATTGGCACGGCTCCGGCCACCTTGCCGCGCTTGTCGGGACTGATGGTTTGTTCGTGCAACAAGCCGGAGTCGAAATCGCAGGTGGTCAACGTGTCACCTTTTATCCGCTTTCGTAGCTGTCGTTTTCGGACAAGTCGATAGAATGTCGACGTGAGTTGCATCGGAGATTCCGTGATTTCGAAAGACGTTTCAAAACTTTCGCATGTTGATGCGCAAGGCCGCGCGCGGATGGTTGATGTTGGCGCGAAGGATGTCACGCGACGCGAGGCGCAGGCTGAAGCGTTTGTTAAAATGAAACCGGCGACGCTCGATCTGATCGTCTCCGGGCGAGCGCCTAAAGGGGACGTGCTTGCCGTCGCGCGGATTGCCGGGATTCAAGCGGCGAAAAGGACGCACGATTTAATTCCGTTGTGCCACGCGTTGGCGTTGTCGGCGGTGCACGTTGAATTCGAACCGCTTGCCAACGGTCGCTTGCGTATCGAAACGACCGCGCGCTGCGATGGCAAAACAGGCGTTGAAATGGAAGCGCTGACTGCCGCTTCCGTCGCGGCGCTGACGGTGTATGATATGGTGAAGGCGGTTGATCGCGGGATGACAATTCAACGCGTCGGCCTGTTGAAAAAAAGCGGTGGCAAGAGCGGCACATGGGTTCGCAAAGGGAAATCAATATGATGATCAAGCAGAGTGTGGCAGCGTTGGCGCTGGTGTGTTGCATGTTCGGAGCGGCTGCGTCCGATGTCCAAAATTATTCGAGCAAAGAGCATTCGTTCAGCTTTCAATATCCCGCCAAATGGGAAAAGAAAGATCGCATCAGCGGCACAGCGGTCACGGTGCTGGCTCCAAAAGGCGACGGTAAAGACGCTTTCCGCGCGAATGCGAACGTGATCGAGCAGGACATTCCAGCGGACACGGATTTGAAGAAATTTGCCGACGCCTCGCTCTCCGTGATGGACAAATTGCTCGAAGATTATAAGGAAGTCGAGCGCAAGGAGATCACCATCGGAACGACTCAGGCCGTGCGCGTGACGTACACGCACACGTTCGAAAAAATACCGGTCAAGTCGATCCTTGTGTTGGCCGTCAAAGGCAAAAGCGGCTACGCGATCACGTGCGGCGCGGAAGTCGCCGTATTCGATACGTTCAAGCAACCGTTCGACGACATCATCAATTCATTCGCACCGTCGAAGTAAATGTGTACCGCCGGCGTCGCGTCGGCAAGGATTAGAAACGTGCCGGCGGTACAGGATATGAAAAAACAAAAACCCGTCGTACTGCTCGTCGATAAAATCCATCCCACCTATCTGGCGAAACTGGAGCGTTGCGCCCGTGTTGTTCGGCCGGATGCTTATGACGAAGAGTCGCTCGCCGCGCTCGCTGAAAAAGAGCAGATCGATGCGATGATCATCCGTACTCGAGGCTGTGTGACCGAAAAGATTCTGCGCGCGTCGCCGAATTTGAAGATCGTCGGACGGCATGGAATCGGCGTTGATCACATCGACATCGACGCCGCGACTCGCGCCGGGATTTGGGTCGTCAACACGCCTGAAGGCAGTCGTGTCGCTGTTGCTGAACACACGTGGGCGATGATTCTCGCGCTCGCCAAAAATGGCCCGCGCGCGGATCGTGCTGTTCGTACTGGCGATTTTCCATTTCGCGAGCGTTGCAAATCCATAGAACTGCGCGGCAAAACGCTCGGCGTCATCGGCCTTGGTCGGATTGGTACGACCGTCGCCGACATTGGCAAACGCGCCTTTGGCATGAACATAATTTACACGGACATCTTGAAATTCCCGGCCAAAGAAAAGCGTTTAGGCGCGACGAAAGTGACGCTGAAAAAGCTCCTCGCGTCCAGCCAGGTCGTTACGCTGCACACGCCGTTGGATGCGTCGACCGAAGGCATGATAGGCGCGGAGCAATTAAGTTGGATGCGCCCGGAAACGTTTTTGATCAACTGTGCGCGTGGGGCAATTGTGGATGGCGCAGCCTTGGCGAGCGCCTTGAAATCAGGCACTATTGCTGGTGCCGGGTTGGACGTTTTCGTCCCGGAAGAACCGCCGTTGGATCACCCATTAATGAGTTGTGAAAACGCGATCTTTGCTCCGCATTCGGCTGCACAAACGCCCGAAGCTAATCTTGCTTACGCCGAAGTCGTCAACGATATTCTGCTGGTCTTGAGTGGCAAAGCGCCCAAATTTCCGTTGAACAAAATCAAGCGGAAGAAATAGGATAGTCGTTCCTTGGGAGCATCGCCTGACATGCTGTAGCCGTTCCCCCTCTCCCCTTGAGGGAGAGGGCGGACGAGCGTACTCGCTCGCCGGGTGAGGGGTAACCGCTGATTAACCGTAGCGTGTTGGGATTAATCAACGATTACCCCTCACCCCGCGAGCCGAACAACTGGCTCGTCGGCCCTCTTCCTCAAGGGGAGAGGGGAACGGCAACGACTCGCTTCGCTCGTGTGACTTTTGCTGTGCGCGGGTTATTACCGCGTCAACTTTGCGAGTTCCGTTTTGCAATATTCATAGATGCCGCGCTCGTCATCGTTTGATGGCGTGTAATCTCTCATGAATTGAGCCATATGCGATTTGCCGGACGAAATCGTTTGTGTCCGGCGGATCAGGCACATCCCGATGAATCCGGACGCGATCAAATCTTTCTTCGTCGGCGACAAACGCAACACCGCTTTGAATTCGTCGCTGGCCTTGTTGTAGGTCGTGAAGACGACTTCGCACTCTTTGTCAAACGCCGCGCAATCGCGTTGAGCAGCGAGTAAATGCGGATCGTTTGGATTGCGCATCTTGCGGTCAATGCCACGAATTTTGACCATCACAAATGCGTTGGCGATGGCTTCTTTTAACGCCACTTCGAGTGGCGGACGCCGCTTCATTAAATCTTCCCAGAGCACTTGCGCTTGGTTGAAAAACGTTTGGCCCAATCGTTGGTGGGCCTGCATTGTTTCCTTTAATTTGATCGACGCTTGATACACCGTAATGGCTCGCGTGAATTCCCGTTGCTTAACGAGGCCATCGGCTTCCAGCACCATCTTCATTTCCGGCGTGTCCAGATTCTCTGCCTTTTGGACCACTGGACTTTTCGTCTTGAAGCGCTCCTGCGCCTCGCGCCCCAGCGTCAGCGCTTTCAACGAAAAATCGGTGCCGGGATGCTGTCCTGCGACCTGGAACCAATTCAAGCTCACGACATAGTCATCATCGCCGTGCGACTTCGCGAATTTGTCGGCGACTTCAAACGCCTTGCGCGCGTCGTCTGATTCTGCGGTCGAATTGGGATCAACCGGTTTTACGGGTGGAGTCGGTTTCTTCGGCGGCGCGACGTATGCAACACCAGACTTTCCGCGCATTTTGTCGAGCGCTGCGTCAATCGCCAGCGTCGAACGCTTTCGCGCCCAATACAATTCACTGTTGATTTCAGTCGCCAAATCACTGTTTGAATCCTGCGCCGTTTCAAGAATCCCCGCTGCTTTTTCGAGATTGAAAATACACGTCGCCATCTCGTCGGGCGTGGCATCGCGGTTGGCGGTTGCTTTGAGAATCTTCAACGACTCTTCTTTAAGCGCACGCGCTTCAGATTGTGGATCAGCTTGAACGTTGAACGATACTGATATCGTGAAAAGGAGAATCATCAACGAGTGATTTACGTGCAGACGCATGAATTCGTAAACTCCTGAAATGAGGCTCAGTCACTGACTACCCCGTGCTGTGAAAGATGACTAATTATCCATGATTTTACTGCAACATCTCGACTATTTCCGCAATTCTCCAAGGAAGTAGAAAAAATGTGAATAAACGGGTGCGCTTAGCGTACTAACACCTGTACCCCCGTCAGTTCGTTCGAACTTCACAAAACGAGATTGCGTTGAAACGCGATGCGTCGGTTTAGGTGGAGAATTTTTAAATAAAGGGAGTCCGTCCGATGAAACGCAGTCAATTCGCCTCCGCGTTGTGCGCCGTTGTTGCCCTGGCATTCTTGGCTCAGCCGATCCTGGCCAAAAAAGAATTTCTCGAAAAGCTGAAAGAATGCTACCCGACGTTGGACGCCAAGCTTGCGAAATGCACGACCTGCCACGCAGCGGAAGGCAAAGATAAACCGGGCAAGAAGAATCTGAATGCCTACGGCAAAGATTTGCAATCCGCTCCAGAAGCCAAGGCTGCGATGGGCAAAGAAAAAGGCAAGTTGACGCCTGACGAATTAAAAGGTGTCAGTGCGGCGATCAAGGCTCTCGGCGCGAAAGACAGCAGCGGCAGCGGTAAGAGCAACGATGACAAATTCAAAGCGGGCGTGAATCCGGGGTCGAAGTAAGACGTAAGAGTGATCGGTTTGTAATTCGCAACATGGCTCGCCCCGCTTTGTTTTGCTGAGCGAGCTTTTGCATTCAGCCCCTTTTGTGGCTGAATACAAAAACAGGCGCGAATCATCGCGCCTGTTTCTGTTTTACATCATTCGACTCGACTGTCATTACTTCTTCGTGGGAGCAGCAGGCGCACCGCCGTTGTCTTTGCGGTATTTGGCGAGGGCTTTTTTGTCGGGCATGCTCTTCGCATCGCCGGGGTTGGAGCCGAGGGCCAGTTCTTCTTTGTTCGTTGCACCGTCGCCGTCGGAATCAGCGGATTCGATTTTCTTCAACACTTTTTCCAGCGTCTTGATTTCGGCGTCGGTGAATTTGCAGTCGTCATCCTTCTTGGCTGGCTTCCTACCTTTGAGATCCTTCATGTCGGGATCGTCGGCGACTGCTTTTCCGTATTTGTTCAGATTCTTCGCGTTGGGCTCTTCCTTGGCTTTGATTTCGTGACAGAGGTCGCACTTGCCGTTCTTTGCGTCGAGTTCATACATCTTGCGCGCTTTATCCAAGAACGCTTTGTGTGCGAACGTCGGGGCTGCGACTGCCATGACGGCTCCAGCTGCCAGAGCTCCCGCCCAACCCATATGCTTCGTCTTCATCATATCTCTCCTGTTCATCCTGATCCGGGCTGCACCCGCGTTTGGCCCGCTCGATACCACACTGACTTTTAAAACTTTTTTTTATTCATTTCCAGCGGCAAATTCCACTGGCATGATGTGAGCACGGTATACACCGTGTTTCGCAGCTCTTTCTGCTTCATAGCTATTTTCTTGCGAGTTCACACGTGCAGTTGATTTCAGCACATAAAGTGAAATCCGCATCATATTTGTTGAAATATTGAGAGATCTCAGTCTTAAGTCATTCAGAAGATCCGATTCACGTGGCTGCGCCATTTCCGCGCACCTGCTGAGACTGAAACCTTTTTTGGGAGCCAAACGAATGAAACACCACCGACTCGCCGCCTGTTTTCTATTGGCGCTGCTCTGTTGCTCTCTTCCTCGTGCGTTTGCTGCTGGCGTCATGCCCGACCAGCCCATTCTTTACGTCACGCAAGTCCCGACGCCGGACAACGTCAACAACATCGTATCGACGTTTGGTAATCACGAAGCCAAATCCGCACACGCTCCGCGCGGCGGCGATTTGATGATTCGCTACGTTGATGGAACGGTCAAGAATCTGACCGCTGCCGCCGGGTATGGAAAAACAGGTTTCCAAGATTCCACGTCTATCGCTGTCCGCCAGCCGTGTGTGCATTGGACAGGCGCGAAAGCCGTCTTCAGCATGGTCATCGGTTCGCCCGCTTCGGCCAACGATACGACGCAGTATTTCTGGCAGCTGTACGAAATCACTGGCATCGGCCAAGGTCAAACGCCGGTCATCACCAAAGTTCCGAACCAGCCGTCGAACTGCAACAGCATCTCGCCGATTTATGGCACCGATGAGCACATCATCTTTATTTGCGACCGCGCGCGCAACGGGGCGGGGCACCTATATCCGCAGTTCGATGAATACCGCCTCGATCCCACCAACACGGGTTTGTGGAATCTGGATCCGACGTCCGGCAGTTTGTTCTTGATGACGCACCAACCTTCGGGCGCATTCTGGCCGTCAATCGATAGCTACGGGCGCGTGATTTTGACTCGCTGGGACCATCTCGAACGCGACGTCACCGCTGACGCCGACACCGTCAGTCAAACCGGCACGATCAAAGGCACGTTCAATTTCGCTGACGAATCCGCCGCAGCTGCAATCCTTCCGCGCCAAGAAGAGGCGTTTCCTGAACCGTCGCCGATTCGTCAGGACCTTGTCGTTGGAACGAATCAGATTCCGATGGAATTCAATCAGTTCTTCCCGTGGATGATCAACGAAGATGGCACTGGCGAAGAGACGATTAATCATATCGGTCGCCACGAAATGCGCTTCGCGTTGGGGCGCTCGTTCAACGATGATCCGAACCTCGTCAACTTCAATTATGCGACGTCGCAGCCGCCGCGCTTGAACCAGCTCTTCGTCAACAACATGCTGCAAATCCGCGAAGATCCGGCGCACCCGGGACTCTATATCGGTGTCGATGCAAACGAATTTGGCACGCACGCTGCCGGGCAGCTCTACTCGCTCAATGGCCCGCCCAATCTTCCGGCGGATCAAATGAAGATCACCTTTATCACGGATCGCTCGACCGAAGGTGTGACGCAGGAAGGCTCGAATCCTCCGCCGCAACACACTGGTCACTATCGCAACCCGCTGCCGTTTTTGAACGGCGCGCTGGTCTGCGCTCATACGACTGAAGCGCATACTGATTTCAACATCGGCACTGCGACGAATCCGGCTTCGCGTTATGCGTTTCGCTTGAAGAATCTGATGCAATCCGGGAGCCTCTGGATTCCTGATCAAACGCTCACGTCCGGCACCACAAAGTCGGTCAGCTATTACACGCCCGTGGGGCTGGTTGCGTACTCTGGTGTGATGTGGGAACTTGATCCGGTCAATGTCGCCGTCCGCACGAAGCCTGTCGCTGCCGCCTCGCCGTTGGGGGCGCCCGAGCAAATGATTTTCGATCAGGAAGGTGTCAACGTATCGACGTTCAAAACGTATATGGCGCAGAACAATCTCGCGCTCATCGTCAGCCGCAATTTGACGACGCGCGATAAAGCGGACAAGCAGCAGCCGTTCAATCTGAATGTGGCTGGCTCGAATGGCGTCCAGACGGTGGTCACGTCCGGAAAAGTCTACGACATTGCAGCGTTGCAAATCTTCCAGGCGGATCAACTGCGTGGCTTGACGGGAACGAGCGCTCAGAATGCGCCGCCGCTTCCGGGCCGACGTCCGGTGGCCGTGCCGATGCACGATCCCGCTGTGAACAATCCACCGAATCCGGGCGGTCCGGCGGGCAGCGTGAAGATCAGCACGCTGGATGGATCGATGGCTGCGTTCGTTCCCGTGCGACGCGCGATGACGTGGCAGATGACCGATCCGAATGGCGCTCCGGTCGTTCGCGAGCGCTATTGGCTCACGTTTCAGCCTGGCGAAATCCGCACGTGTACGTCTTGTCATGGCGTAAATTCCGGTGATCAAAAAAACAATCCCGGCCCAACGAACAGTCCCGAAGCGTTGCGCGACTTGCTTAAATATTGGAAGTCCACGACGGCGGGCGTTGCGGGGTCGCTCAAGTTCAGCAATTCGGCTTACAGCGTGAATGAAAACGGCAATGCTGCGACGATCACGGTTTCGCGCGCCGGCGGTTCGACGGGCGCGATCAGCGTTCACTACGCGACGATCGATGGGACCGCAACAGCTCCTGCAAAATACACTGCAACGTCCGGGACGTTGAATTGGGCTGATGCCGATATGGCGGACAAAACATTTACGGTTTCGATCATCGACAATGTACTCGTCGATGGAAACAAGACGGTCTATCTTTCGCTCACGAATCCGACGAACTCGGCCATATTGGGAACGCCGAACGCGGCGGTGCTGACGATTATGGATGACGACGTGGCGATTCCACCGGGTCCTCAATTTGTCAGCGGCCCGACCGCGACGCCCAGCCCCGCCACCGTCAACACGTCGGTGACGATCAGTTGCACGGTCACCGGCTCGGCACCGATCACGCTCGCGTGGGATTTGGGCGATGGAACGTTGCTCCCGGCCTCGGCCAGCATGTCTGTTCAACACACGTATCTGACAGCCGGGACGTATACGATCACAGTCACCGCGCTGGATGGAAACGCGAAAACGGCTCAGGGTCAAACGACCATCAAGGTCAACGCCATCGCGCCAGGCCCGCAATTCACCGGAGGCCCGACGCCGAACCCGAATCCGGCGGTGGTCAACACGAGTGTCGCTGTGGGGTGCTCCGTCTCGGGCACCGCGCCGATCACCATTGCGTGGGATTTCGGAGACGGCTCAACGCTTCCGGCTGGCTCAGCGACGTCAGTGATGCATACGTATACGACGGCTGGAACCTACGTCATCAAAGCGACGGCGACTGACGGAAACAACAAGACTGCGTTGTCCCAAAACTCCGTCACGATTTCGCCGGTCGTTGTCCCGCCGACGGGAGTGTTATCGCCCAAGCGTGGTACGATTGTCTTCAACTTCAAGACGCACAACGACTCGTGTACAATTACAGGGACTTTGCCCTTGGGTCCCAGCTTTGTCCCGACCGGACAATTTGCAGCGGTCAGCGTGGGTTCGATCTCGGCAACATTGCCGGTGAACGGCCAGAAAGTTGGGACGGACAGTTTGAAATTGGGCCGCATTCCCAAAGTCGGTTCGGTGGCGGATGCACCGGTTGATTTTACATTAGTCCTCAACAAGCAGGACTTGTTCACGCAACTCGCGCAACTTGGGTTCACGAACGCGAACGTCAATCCCGCAATCACAGTGAGTGTCCCGGTCAACATTGTGATCGCCGGAAAAACGTACCACGCGGATATTCCGTTCAGCTACTACGCGAAGGTGGATAAAACTGGAACCGCGAAATACTAAAACGGAGAGTAGAGCCGATTTTTAATCGGCTCATTAGGCGCGAGAATGAGCCGATTAAAAATCGGCTCTACAAAAAGTGGTCGCCTGGGGTTTTGCCGCTTACTGACGTGCGCGGCTCTTGGAACGATTTTAATGCAATGCCCGCACTACCGGAGTAGAATACATATCGTGATCAACGAACCAGACATTCTGAATGCCGCCGTCGCTCGGGTCCTAGCCGGGGACAAGGATGCGTATGCTGAAATCGTCTCGGCGTTTCAGGACATGCTCCTTGCCTTCGCCGCGTTCCGAGTTGCCGATGGCGACATGGCTGACGAAGTTGTGCAACAGACGTTTATCCGTGCGTATGAACAGTTAGATAAATATCAGCAAGACAAAGATTTTGGGCAGTGGTTGCGCACGATTTGTAAATTCATGATCATGGCTGAATTGAAACGTTGTTCGTCGGATTCGTACAATCGACGCAACTATGGCGATCATATTCGTGGCGTTTTGTCGCAAGCTGCTTTGGAGACATTTGACGAACACGAAAGCAGCGATACGGCGAAGCTGCTTGAGGCGTGTATGAAGAATCTGCCGGAGCGTTCGCAGGCTGTTTTGAACATGCGCTACGAACAAAAGCTTCCGGCCAGCACGATCGGAGACCGTTTCGGCCAAAGTGAAGGATGGGTTGCGACCGTTCTGTTTCGCCTGCGAGGCGAATTGAAAAAGTGCATCGAACAGCGAATGAAAGCGGCCAGCGCATGATGGAACGGGAGCGGTTTACAGCGCTCGCGCAGCGCTTCATAGACGGCACAATCGACAACGATGAAGCGAAGGAGCTGCATCAGGCCATCGAATCGTCGGTCGAGTTGCGTGACCTCTTGCGCGCTCAAGTTGCGATGCACGCTGTCATCGAGCGCACGTACCGGCGGCGCAATCCGGCAGTCAGTCGGCGTGTTCAAGCGGCTCTGCGAGATCCGTCCCAGAAGAAGGGCGCGATCACGCGGATCATGGAGAAACTGGATCCGAAGCGTCCCATCAAAAAATCAATTCCACTCCGCATACCCGAAACGCGCTCGTCGCGCAGGACTTTTTTTTTCGCGGCGGCGGCCATCGTCGTGACGGTTCTGGTCTCGGCGGTTGTGATCCGGGCCCTGCGTCCGAAAGTTGATCCTGACGAGGTTGCGTGGGCGCTTCCAGCCACAGCGAAGCCCGTTGCAAAAGCCACGATCTCCAGCGGCTTTGCGCTTGTCCGTCGCAATGACACGTCGTTGCGATTGACGAAAGAGCGAACCCTGATCGCAGGCGATGTCGTGGCGACATTTAAAACTGACACGCTCACGCTCACCTATCCCGACGCAACCGCCGTGAAGACTGCCGGGGAGACGCATTTCGTGGTCCAGCCCGATGCAGCGCAAGAGACCTCTGGCATTGCATTGAAGTTGACTCAGGGCGAACTCAACGCCAAGGTGTCCCCGCAGCAAGCGGATACGCCGATGGCTGTCATTACGCCGCACGGTCGCGCAACAATCTTGGGAACTGAATTTTCTCTCTCGGCCACCAAAGACGAAACGAAGCTTGATGTCTCACAAGGCAAAGTGCGCTTGGCCCGGCCGAATAAGACTGAATTTGTGATCGTCGAGCGCGGACAAACAGCCGTGCTGGCTCCGGGCGTTTTGTTGGAAACCGGGCCGTCAACGCGCGACCCTGCACTGTGGCCGTTTAATGCGCAAAGTCCTTGGAATATGCCTCTGGGTTCGGGCGCGAAATTCGTGCCCGTCGAGACGAAGTACTTCGGCCAGTCGCGCGGTGCAGGCGTCGCTGTTGATCGGAACTCGATTCCGATTTACATTGGCACACTCAATGATCCGAATCGGGTTTTCTATCGCAGCGTACGCAACGAATCCAAGCAACTGCGATTGCCTGTCGGCGCGGCGCCTGAACCCGGCGACAATCGCCTGTTGAATTTTATTGACGAGCATCATTTCAAAGTCTACGAGCTGGTCGGTGTTGAAATTGAAACCGACGGCACCATTCATTTGAAAGCGAATTCGTATTTCAACACGATTCACCGCCTGGGTGTCTATTCCGACAACAAGCCTCATGGTTCGCGCGCGTATGGCGGTTCGTCGCTGGGCGGGATTGTTCGAAAAGGCGAATTGATTGCAGGCATCCGCCATGCTCTCGGCATCAGTGTTCAGGCTTCCACATTGAATGCCAATGCGCCAGGCGGCAAGCCTTATGTGTGGCCGGCGTGTTACGCTCCGCCGGGATGGGAGACGAAATACGGTCAGGAAGGCAACCTGCATCTCGGTTCACTTCTCGCCATTCCGCCGACGGTGGATTTGAAAAAGATCGGAGTCGGAAGCTCCGGACCTGCTTTTGAAATCGCTCGCGCGTTGCAGGATTATGGTGCTTACGTCATCGACCATCAGGATGATGCGCCGAATGATCTGACGTTCTTCGTTGAACCGATTGCAAAAAACGAAGTGCCAAAAGAATTGTCTGCTCAACTGGCGTTGATCATTCGGAATCTCAAACTCGTCACAAATAATTCGGAGACGAATGTCGGTGGAGGCGGAACGCCGAGGCGGCAACTGGCCCCACCGTTCGCGAAAGAATTTGTTGAGAAACTTGATCCGGGTGGGCAGTTCTAAAAATAGTCTCTCGCAAAGGCGCAAAGACGCAAAGAACAGAAAAGAAAAGCGTATTCTATCTGCTTTTTCCTTTTCCCTTGCTTCGCCGTTCATTGCGCCTTTGCGTCTTTGCGAGAGAAATCAAGTGCTACGCGCCTCGGAAATCGTACACCTGAACGCGCTGCCAATGCGGCTTGTTTTCAGCGATGAATTCGAGATGCAGCGGGTGCGTTTGGTAGACATCATGGCCTGCGTCGTCGTCGAGAATCACGGTCAAACCGACGGCGTATGAATTGTCCACGACGTCGCGCGGGGTCATCGCGGGCGCACCGGCCCAGATTTGTTTCGTGGTCGGGATCGCTTTCAGGAATTTGTAGCAGTCCGCGATTAACTTATCTTTCGCAGCGGCGGGAGTTCCTTCTTTCAGCCAAAAATACACGGTATGAATGAACATGCGTCAGCTCTCCTTTTTATGTGATGTTGTGCGAATCAAAAAATTAAAAAAGGGACGCGACAAGCGCGTCCCATGTATTCGATACGTTTAAAAACTACTTCTTTTCGACCGGAACGACCGGCGGAATGACGGGAGCGGCGGGCGCTTCGCCCTTCTTGATGCTCAACAATTCCATCGTAAAAATCAGCATCTTGCTGGCCGGGATCGACGGCGGTTGACCGTTTTCACCATAGGCTAGATTCGCCGGGACGTACAATTCATACTTGGAACCGATTTGCATCAACTTCAGCGCTTCGATCCAACCTGGGATCAAATGTTCGAGGTCGGTATCGAACGGCTGACCGTGCTTTTTGGTGCTGTCGAAGACTTTTCCGTCGAGGAAGCGGCCTTCGTAATTCACGCTGACGCGGTCGCCGACCTTTGGCATGTCGCCCTTGCCAGCCGTCAACACTTTGTACTGCAATCCGCTCGGAGTCGTGACCACGCCTTCCTTCTTTTTGTTATCAGCGAAGAAGTCATCGCTTTCTTTCTGATTCTTGACGCCGGCTTCTTTTTGCTTAGCCATCATTTCATCAGAGAGCGTCTTGAAATACTTTTCGACGACCGGGCGGTTCGCGTTCAAATCAAAGCCGCCGGTTTCGCCTTTTGTGCCGGTGATGAACGCGGTGACCATCAGATCCACATTCAACGAACTGGCAATGTCGGCAAGACGCGTACCGACGTTCTTGCCGAGGGCGATGCTGACGTTGACTTTGTCATCCAATTTTGCCTTGTCGTCGCCGCCTTGCTTGGCCTGCATGAACTTCGAGAACTTGCCCAAAGCTGCGCCCAAGACTTCGTCTGACAGCTTGCTTTCCTTGCCATTGACGGTGTCGCGTAGTGAATTCGCCAGCGCGTCAATATCCAATTCGGCGACGAACGCTTTAGCACCCGAGCCATAATTCAGGCCGAGGGCGTAGCTGGCGATGTCCTTGTCCGTTTTCAAATCCAGTTTCGGAGCGTCTTTTGCCGGTGTTGCTGGTGCGACGGGTACGACGGGCTTGGGTGCGTCTTCCGCGCGGGACGTAGCGACGGCAAGCAGCCCGCACATGAGTGCGTGCAGCAGGACTTTTTTCATGTTCGACTCCAGTTGTGCGCGGTGATTCCGCGCCCGCGACAGGGCGGACGGGTATTCCGTGCGGCAATAAAGGGTAGTAGATTAACGTATTTTGGCTGAAAAGCTACTTAATTTGACGATTCGGAGTTGAATAGATTTACAAAATTGGTCGATAATGACTTGACAGTTTTCAAGGTACAGACTATCGTTCTCTGCCTTTTGCAAAGGCGAATTGGAGGAGCCATGGCGAAGAAAGTGATCAAAAGTAAGAGCGTAAGCGTCGTGAAACCGAAGCAAGCGCTTAAAAAAGCAGCTCCTACCAAGAAGCCGCCTGCGAAGTCCTCTGCTAAGCCAGCACCGAAGCCGGCTAAGGTAACCAAAGCACCTACGCCCAAAAAGAAATCTGTCCCAGCGCCGACAAAATCGGTGGCGAAGGCGGCACCTTTAAAAGCGTCCCGTGCAAAGTCAGTACCTGCAAAGGTAGTTCCCGTCAAAAAGCCCGTAAAGTCCGTTAAAGTGTCACCTTCAGTACCCGTCAAGCCGAAGCCAGCCGCATCGCGCGTGATTGAAAAAAACAAAGCCCCGGCTCAAAAGGATTTACCGCTGAAAACGTCTGATAAAGTCAAGAGTAAGAAGAAGGATAAAGCGAAATCGCGCGATAGTTCGAAGCCCATCGTCAGAGTGATTGAACGCAAGAAGTCATCTGAACCGGTGCATATCGTCCCGATCAAACTCTCCAAAGAAATGATGGAGATCCGGGCTAAACTTCAAACCATGCTCGGCGAAATGCGCCGCGACATCGATCACGAAGTTCGCGGTGCCAGTGAGCGCGATTTGGCGCACATCAATGACACCTCGGACATGGCCTCCGACGCTGCAGAAGGTGATCTTGCCTTGCGCATCGCCGAGAGCGAGACTGTGGAAGCCGAAGAAATCGAACGCTCGATTGAGAAAATCGACAACGGGACTTACGGCGTCTGCGAAATGTGCAACAAGCCCATTGGCGTTGAGCGCATTAAATTCCTGCCGTATGTGACGCTGTGCATCAAGTGTCAGGAACTGTCGGAAATCCGACGCCGCGAAGATGGCGACGAACTTGACGACTTGGCTGAAGGTGCCGAGACGGACAACGATGCGTAACGTTCGGATACGATAATTTGATTTCAGTAAATTAAGGGGCGAAAATCAGTGAAGATTTTCGCCCCTTTTCATTCTATCTGACGGTGAAATTGTGTTCGAAATGTCTCGTTTTCGCACATGACAAATTCACGTTCCGCTATACAGTACCACATCTTTCTGTGACTTTTTGCCGGGCCGTTTGTGAGTTTTTAGGTTATCCGTGCAGGCCTGCGAGCGCTTTCGATGCCAACCGAACTCTCTAAGTACCTCGACCCCAAGACGCTGACCAAACTCGCGAATCTGGATCTCAAAGCGCGGCTGATTGTCGAAGGGTATATTTCGGGCCAGCACAAATCCCCATTCCACGGTTTCAGTGTCGAATTCGCTGAACATCGAGAATATTCGCCCGGTGATGATTTCAAGCATCTCGACTGGAAAGTCTGGGCCAAGTCCGACCGTTATTACATCAAGCAATACGAAGAAGAAACGAATCTCCGCAGTTTCATTTTGATGGACACCAGCGAGTCGATGACGTATGCCTCGCCGGGAAACATTTCGAAGCTCGAATACGCCAGCTACATTGCCGCCAGTCTTAGTTATATGTTGACGCAGCAGCAGGATTCCGTCGGCATGGTACTCTTCGACAATAAGATCAAGAAATTCATTCCGGCGTCGGCTTCGCCCGCGCATCTGCGATTGTTGTTGCATGAATTGAGCAACGTCGTTCCGGAGCAAAAGACCGACACCGAAATCGTGTTCCATGAACTGGCCGACCGCATTAAACGCAAGGGTTTGATCGTCATTCTTTCTGATCTGTTCGACGATCCGGAAAAGTTGCTTTCGGGCTTACAGCATTTCCGGTATCTGAGGCATGAAGTGATTGTCTTCCAGATTCTCGATGATTTTGAAAAGCGTTTTCCGTTCGACAGCATGACGCAGTTTGAAGGCTACGAAGGCTGGGAAGAATTGATTTGCGATCCGCGTTCGTTGCGTAAAGGGTACCTTGAAGAATACGAGGCCTTCACGGACAAAATGAAACGCGGATGCCGGAATAATAAAATCGATTTCGTTCCGATCACGACGAGCCAGCCGTTGGATGTGGTGCTGACAGCGTATTTGGCCACGCGAGCGAACACGCGCGCGAAGTGATGTAGTGCTCTTTAAATGTGGAGAGCGGTGGAAAGCAGCAGCGGTTTTAGGATGTGATTTGAAGTCTGTTTTCGGGATTC
This sequence comes from Planctomycetota bacterium, assembly GCA_037129555.1. GTDB lineage: Bacteria > Planctomycetota > SZUA-567 > H5-PLA8 > H5-PLA8 > JANXLS01. The sequence goes on along the minus strand of JBAXUS010000041.1, from coordinate 5,103 downwards.
GGGATTCTATCTTTGGACCTCTTTCTTCATAACTGGCTCGCGGCTGCCGGTGCCGCCGGTGCCTCGATCCCCGTCATCATCCATCTGCTCAACAAGCAGCGCTATAAGAAGGTGGTATGGGGGGCGATGCACTGGTTGTGGGCGAGCTTCCGCAAGTCGCGCCGCCGGATGCAAGTCGAGCAACTGCTGCTCCTGATTCTTCGCACACTCATCGTGCTGCTGCTCGCGCTTGCGCTTGCTCGTCCGATTTTGCAGAAAGCGGCTGGCTTCTTTTCCGGTCGTCCCGCCACGCATCGCGTGATTGTGCTCGATAATTCTTATTCCATGGGCCAGGTCGTCAACGGCAAGCCGCTCTTCGAAAAAGCGAAAGCCTTGACCGCTGAGCTTGCGGCTCAGATGGGGACGAACGACGAGTTGGATATTCTACTCACGGGCTCGGGTGATTCGTCGAAAGATGAACGGCTTGTGAGTAGCCGTGAACTGGCGAAGAAGAGTTTCGTCGCCGATCAAATCAAAGGCGCGACGATTGGCGATGGCGGCACCGATCTGCCGAAAGCGATTGCGGCGGCGTGCAAAGTGATCAACGATAAAAAGTCGAAGAATCCGCGCCGCGAAATCATCGTGATCACTGACGCGACGCGCAACGGTTGGCTGCGCCCCGATCAACAGCCGCGCCACGTTGAAGGCGTTGATGAAGCTGCGATTGTGGACGCGATGTCGAATCAAAGCACGAAGCCGAAGATCGTGATCATGCGATTACCTGGCGATCCGAACACGGATAATTTCGCAGGCTCCGGAATTGAAATCGATGAAAAAGTTCTCCCGGCGCATGTGGACAAACAACTCGTCGGAACGATCCACAGTTTTGCGTCGAAGCCTACGCGCGACTTGAAAGTGAAACTGAAGATCGACGCCGATGACGTTTCGACCGAAGCGCTCGGAAACATCTCGCACGACAAGCCTGAAACGGTGACGTTCCGCCACGCGTTCAACGACGCGGGCTCGCATGCGTTGACGATTGAAGTTGAGAGTGGTGACACGCTGCCGAACGATAATTTTGCGTATCTTGCGGTCGATGTGGAAGACCAGTTGAAGGTGCTCTGCGTCGATGGCCAACAACGCGCCGGCCCGAACGCCAGCGCGATGGATTTTTTAAGGCAAGCGCTGTCGCCATCAAAAGGTGAGGAGATCAATGCGGGGAAGATGCCGTTGTTTCCGGAGATCATCGGAGACAGTTCGTTCGCTGAAAAAAGTCTCGATGAGTACCGTTTGATTGCGATGGCCAATGTGGCGTCGACGATGCTACCGAAAGAAAAGATTCTGGCACTCATTCAGTATGTGAAACAGGGCGGTTCGCTCATTATCTTCTGTGGCGACCGTGTTGACCCCGCGATTTACAACCGCGATTTGGATGAGCTGTTGCCGATGTCGCTTGGGGAATTGGTGGGTTCGGGTGATCCGGACGGCGCGAAAGAAAGTCTTAACGACAAGGACCTTGACCATCCGGCGATTGCTCGTTTCAAAGGGACGAAGGGCTTGTCGCTTGCGCATCTCCAAACGTTCCGCCGCTTCAAATTTGTTCCGAAAGTTGGAGCTGAACCGAAAGATCCGAAATCGAAGGGCAAAGATGACAGCGTTCGTGTCGTCATGTCTTACGAAAATGGTGACGCCGCCGCAGTGGAAAAGAAGCTTGGTGAAGGCCGCGTGATTGTCTTCGGCAGCAGCGCTGATAAGTCGTGGAATAATTGGCCGACGAAATCCGATTACATGCCGCTTATCAATTTCGTGGCGCTTGATTTGATCACGCCGTCGTACTTGCAGCGGAACAAGCAAGTTGGTGAACGCTTCACGGTTCAATTGCGCCGGCAGGATTTGGGCGCGGCTCGGCGTGAAGGCATTCGGCTCACTGATCCCGCAGGCGAGACCAGTCAAATGGAAGTGAATCTCGAGCGCTCCGTCGCTGAAAGCATCGTCCTGAAACGTGCTGGAATTTACACGGCTGTGATTCCCGGCGACAACAAGCGCACCCTTCATTTTGCGGTCAATCGTAACATTGAAGAGTCCGATGTGACGAGCATTGATGACCGTGATATTCTTGCGTTCATTCCGCGCGAGGCAACCGACAAGCCTGTGGCGTTGGGCTTCTTTAAAGGTGTTTTCCAAACCGACCTTTCGCTCCTGAAGGACGATTTGAAAGCGCTTGAAGAAAGTTTGACCAGCAAGAGCAGCAACAAAGAAATGTGGCGCTGGCTGGCGTTCATTGTGTTGGCGTTCTTGATTCTTGAATCGATCTTGGCTAAACGGTTCGGGGAATTTAACAGGTAGGTTCTGACGGTTTCAATTAGAGAGACACTGTGCGCGAACTGTTATCAAAACTTTTAGGGCGGGAGATTGATCCCCAGGCTGAGTTGAGTGTTCAATTCAACCAACCGGTCGAGCGCGTCATCGGGTTACTGCTTGTGCTCGGCGTGGTGGGATTTGTTTTTTGGATTTATTCGCGCGACGGACGCGAAACGGCGTCGTTGAAACTGCGTGTCTTTCTTGGCATGCTCCGTGCGTCGGTGATCGCCATTGCGCTCTTTATCATCTGTGAACCGATCCTTGTCGCGACTCAAATTGAAACTCGCCGCTCGTCCGTGATCGTGATGGTGGACGACAGTTTCTCGATGGACCTCGCGTTTTCGGACGCTCAGGAACCGCTGCGAAAAAAGCTACAAGCAGCGATGGGCACCGCGCAGCTTACGCTTAAAGGAGAGGCCGCGAAGCCGCTGGTGATTCAAGCTGAAAAGCTTGCGCCAAATCAATTCAAGTACCTGACGCGATTGGATGTCGTTCGCGCTGCACTGCAGAACGCTGTTCCCGGCGGGAAGCCGTTTCTTGAAGCGTTGTCGAAAAATCACGACGTGAAATTCTTTGGTTATTCACGCGGCATTTCAGCCAACACCGACGACGGCAAACCGATTGAGCCGATGAAGCTCGTCGCGAGCAATTTGCGTGGAGCTGAAACGCGCATCGGCGATTCGTTGCGCGCCGCGTTGAAAGAAACACATGGGCAGCCGCTCGCCGGGATTGTGATCATCGGCGACGGACGTCAGAACGCTGGCGAAGACGCCGTGCAAGTCGCGCAGACTTACAAGAATCGCAACGTCCCGATTTACTCGGTAGGCATCGGCGATCCGGCAGAACCGAAAGATTTTGAAATCACCAATGATGGTACGCCTGATGTGATTCTTCCGGACGATCAATCCGAAACGACCGCGTGGATTCGGTTCAAGGGTTATACCGGCATCGATACGATCAAAGTTGAAATGAAAGATGGTGATCGCGTCGTGGAGAGTGTCGATGCGAAGCTCGGTCGCCCTGGCGAAAAAACGCCTGTGCCGCTGCATTTTAAAGAATCCAAACCCGGCAAGTACACGTACAAGATTTCGATCCCTGAGCAGCAGGGCGAATTGCGTTCGGACAACAATGTCGTGACCTATAATTTTCAGGTCGTGGATAAGAAAGTGAAAGTCCTCTTCGTTGAAGGTCAGGATTTGCCGCGCTGGGAATACCGCTATTTGAAGAACGCGCTGCGCCGCGATCATACGACGGAATGCGATGTGCTGATGGCGACGGCGGACAACACGTTCCAGTGGGACGGCACGGATGGTAAAACTCCGCTCGACCAATTCCCGATTAATAAACGCGAAATCAGTGAGTATGACGTGATCATATTCGGTGACATCAGCCCGTCGATTTTCACGAACGACCAGTTCAAACTGCTCAAGGATTTCATCAGCGAAGGCGGCGGCTTTATCATGATCGCGGGGGAACGATATGCGCCTGCTGAATACTCGCAGCCGCCGTGGTCCGAAATTCTTCCGGTCATTCCTCAACGTGCCGGGATTCAAGCACCTGACGGCGGCTTTCAGGAAACGTTCGGACTAGAACCTACAGCGGACGCGCTGAAAATGCCGTGGATGCATCTCGATCCGGAGGACCACGCGAACCGCGATGTCTGGGAAAATCTGCCGCATCTTTATTGGTACTATCCGATCAAGCGCAAGAAGGAACTTGCCACTGTTCTTGCGACGCATCCGACCGACAAAGATGAAACCGGTGCGAAGATGGCGCTAATGGTTGAGATGCCGTTCGGAAGCGGGAAGACAATGTTTATCGGTGTGGACAGTTTGTGGCGTTGGCGTCGCGGCGTCGGCGACAAGTTCCATTATCGTTTTTACAATCAGGCGATTCGGCATTTGAGCATGGCCAAACGGTTGGGCGGACAGAAGCGATTCTTTGTTGGCACTGATCGTTCGCAGGCCGCGATTGGCGATAAAGTGTTGATCAACGCGACGATGAAAGACGAGAACTTGCGCGAATCAACGTTGCCGTCGGTCAACATTCACGGTCGAAAGCCGAACGGTGAGAGCTTCAACTTCGACATGAAGAAAACGGGTGACCGCAATGGTAATTACGAAGGCGATTACATCCCGGAAATGCAGGGCGATTATTCGATTTGGATGACCGACCCGAGCCAGCCGGAGGTGCATCAATCGGAGGTGACATTCAAAGTCGAAAAGCCACAGCTTGAATTTGAGAATCCGCGCTTGGATGCGGAGCTGCTGACGAACATCGCCAAAGCAGGCGGTGACGGCGGGGAGTATTGCGAGATCGATGCGCTGAATAAAATCCCGCCGAAGATCCAGCCGCGCGAAGAAAAGATTCCGCGTGAATCCACGATAGATCTGTGGGACAATTGGGCCGTGCTGGCGTTCTTCACGTTACTGATTACGACGGAGTGGATTCTGCGCAAAGTCGGGCGGATGATATAATGGCAGCCAGATAGATGCACGATGTGATTGTGTGGGAACGGGAATTGGTGAATGATATTTGGCGAACCTGTTTCATGTGTTTTAAAACGCAAAGGCGCGAAGACGCAAAGGCGCAAAAACGGAATTCAGTATAAAAACTCTTTGCGCCTTCGTGCCTTAGCGCCTTTGCGTTTTTCTCCAATTGTTCAGGGCTTTGAACAATTGGACTACCCACTCGCTGGCGGTACGGGCGCATCACCGGACTTGTGATTGTTTTTCCCCTCTCCCCTTGAGGGAGAGGGCCGAC
>JBAXUS010000409.1:0-2866 GCA_037129555.1 Planctomycetota bacterium | reverse complement strand
AAATTGAGACGCCTTCCGATTTGATGAAATGAGCGGCACCATCGGAATCTAACCCCTCATGCCGTGGGTGGCCCGCCCCAGTTTACTGGGGTGGGTCGCGAAAGCGACAAGAAGCCTCTCCCATGACTCGCGCATCACAGTAATGCGTAAGTCATGGGTGGAGCTTCTTGTGAGCTGCGCTCACCCACCCCAGCAAACTGGGGCGGGCCACCCGCCATGATTATTATTACGTAAAAATTTCGAAACGCCGCAGGAGACCTATACGCAGTACAGCCTCAAAGAGGCGGCATAATGTAGCCCAGGCCGTCAGGCCTGGGTCAATGATCGACAGACAACGGTAAGCCCTGAAGGGGCGACATAAACATGACACGCTCTGTGCGAATTATGTCGCCCCGGTGGGGCTCTTTTTTACATCGCACCGAAACCTAGGCCTGACGGCCTAGGCTACATTATGCCGCCTCTTCGAGGCTGTACGGCGTGTGGATCCGAGCTTTTTCTTTTCTTTGCGCCTCTGCGGAACTTTGCGGCTTTGCGTGAAAGCCGTTTATTCCCCACCCGCCGCCAGATACACCTGGCCACCCTTTTCACGGAACTCAGCCGACTTTTCGTCCATGCCGCGTTTGAGCGCTTCCTCTTCCGCGACGCCCAGCGCGTCGGCGTAGTCGCGGACGTCCTGCGTGATTTTCATCGAGCAGAAATGCGGGCCGCACATCGAACAGAAGTGCGCGGTCTTGGCGCCGTCCTGGGGCAGCGTTTCGTCGTGGTACGCTCGGGCTGTGTCCGGATCCAGCGAGAGGTTGAACTGGTCCTCCCAGCGGAATTCGAAACGGGCTTTTGACAGCGCGTCGTCACGCGTTTGAGCACCCGGGAAACCCTTCGCGAGATCGGCAGCGTGAGCCGCGATTTTGTACGCGATCACGCCGGCTTTCACGTCCTCGCGGTTCGGCAATCCGAGGTGTTCTTTCGGCGTTACGTAGCACAACATCGCGCAGCCGTACCAGCCGATGTTCGCGGCTCCGATGGCGCTGGTGATGTGGTCGTATCCCGGGGCGATGTCGGTCGTCAACGGTCCGAGCGTGTAGAACGGCGCTTCGTAACAGTCGGTCAGCTGCTTGTCCATGTTCTCTTTGATCAACTGCAACGGCACGTGGCCGGGGCCTTCGATCATCGTCTGGACGTCGTGCTTCCACGCGATCTTAGTGAGTTCGCCGAGCGTCTGCAATTCGCCGAATTGCGCGGCGTCATTCGCGTCGGCAATCGCGCCGGGGCGCAAGCCGTCGCCGAGACTGAAACTCACGTCGTACGCTTTCATGATGTCGCAGATGTCTTCGAAGTGCGTGTAGAGGAAGCTCTCCTTATGATGCGAGAGACACCACTTGGCCATGATCGATCCGCCGCGCGAAACGATGCCGCAGACGCGGCGCGCGGTTAGCGGAATGTAGCGCAGCAAGACGCCAGCGTGGACCGTGAAATAATCGACGCCTTGTTCGGCTTGTTCGATCAGTGTGTCACGGTAAATTTCCCACGTGAGTTCTTCAGCTTTCCCGCCGACTTTTTCAAGCGCTTGATAAATCGGGACGGTCCCGATGGGCACGGCGGAGTTGCGGATGATCCACTCCCGTGTCTCATGAATATTCTTGCCGGTCGACAAATCCATGATCGTGTCCGCGCCCCAGCGCGTGCCCCAAACCATCTTTTCGACTTCTTCTTCGATTGAAGACGTGACGGCTGAGTTGCCGATGTTGCCGTTGATCTTCACGAGGAAGTTGCGACCGATGATCATCGGTTCGAGTTCGGGATGATTGATGTTCGACGGGATAATGGCTCGACCGCGCGCGACTTCATCGCGGACAAATTCCGGCGTAATCTGTTCAGGAATCGATGCGCCGAGCGAATCGCCGGGCTGATAAATCGGGAAGCCCATCTTCTTCAGAAGCGCTTGTTTTTCGCGCTGAGCTTGCGGATTCCAATTCTGATTTTCGCGGATGGCGATGTATTCCATCTCCGGCGTGATGATACCCTTTTTGGCGTAATGCATCTGCGAGACGTTGCCACCGGCTTTGGCGCGGAGCGGTTTGCGTTGTGTGTGAAAGCGGAGCGGATCGACCTTCTTGTCGGCCAGACGCGACTGCGTGTACGCGCTGGTCTCGCCGCTCAATTCTTCGGTGTCGGCGCGCGATTTGATCCATTCGCCGCGCACAGATTTCAGGCCTCTGCGAATGTCGATGGCGACATCAAGATCCGTGTACGGGCCGGATGTGTCGTAGACGGTGATAGGCGCGTTCTGAGTTTTGCGTTCGCCGTCGGTGCCGTGAATGATCGTCTCCCCGACGGCAATCTCGCGCATCGGAACGCGGATGTCGGGATGCAACGTTCCTTTGACGAAGATTTTCTTCGACGCCGGAAACGGGCCGCAACTGATCTTCGCATCGCCCGTCGGAGCGACATCGGCTTTCTTGTTTTTGAGTACGGCTTCGGCGATGGACGACATGACACTTCCTCCGGTGAATAACAAAACTCAAGTTTTTTCATGGAGGAAAATGCGAAGCGCAAAGCACGTAGAGCCGAATTTCATTCGGCTTTACCTCGCAAGCCGAATGAAATTCGGCTCTACGAAGGTCGCTGTTGCTGCCGCGCACTTACCTCCGCCAGCATGATCTGGATCAGGTTCCGAGGGTTCTCTCAGGCGGAGAGCGCGATCCATCCACGCTACCGCCACCCCTAGTGCATTGGGCGTATTCAGTTGTAAGGCGACGGCATTATAGCGAGGCGCGGCGGGGACTCAATGGAAATAAATGAATCCGACCAATTGCGGGTGCATCACCGGACTTGCGATTGTTTTTCCCCTCTCCCCTTGAGGGAGAGG
>JBAXUS010000408.1:0-2944 GCA_037129555.1 Planctomycetota bacterium | reverse complement strand
GCCCCCCATTAAGTTCTTCGCTTGAAAGCCTCTCGTTTTTCGACCTGGATATGGTCATATCCAAGTCGAAAAACGAAATGCTTTCTGTCGCACCGCGATTCATTGTAATCTGTAAAGCAGGCCGGTTGTGTTGCTCTCGAAAATCTCAGTTCTGACGCCTCGTTCACCGGTAGCAATGTCGTGGAGTCAACGATTCGGAGGGACCAAAACGAGAGACATTGTACCAGAAAATCAGCCATTCGGGACCGATTTCTGGAGTGGCCGCACCGATTCTTTGCCCATTGTCAATAAAAGCAAATGGGATGTACCGACTTTTGAGCCAATAGCTAAAAAATAGGGGAGAGCCGGGCCGTCCTTTCGGACGGCCCGGCGATGACTGCTATTTGCTCTGCGCCTTGGCGATGGCTTCCGCGAAATATGTGGAAGCAGCGACAATCGAACTACCCGACGCCGTTCACAAAAAAGCAAAAGCGCGCGCTCGCGCAAAGGGCGTGGCGTTAAACGTGTATTTGAAAGACACGCTCGTCGCCCAAATCGACACGCCCGAACGCCCCACCCTTTCCAAGCCTTGGATGCACATTTTCGACGATTTGAAACGCGACTCGGCATTCCATGCTGAAATTCAACGTATCAACGACGTCATTGAATCCGAATTCGAAAATGTAGAGCCCGAGGACGCCCGATGATTCTCGACACGAACGGGCTGTCCGCATGGTTCGATGGCGATCCCTCGATCATCCGTGTCCTCTCAAATCAGCCGATGCTGGCACTCCCTGTCATCGTCTTGGGCGAATATCAATACGGTTTGCACGGGTCGCGACTCCGGACGATTTTGGAACCACGCTTGTTCCAACTGGAACGCCTGCTTCGCGTCTTGGATATCACCCGCGAAACCGCCAAAGCCTACGCAACGGTTCGTTCCGAATTAAAACGGACAGGCAAACTGATCCCCGCGAATGATGCGTGGATTGCCGCACTGGCAATAGAACACGGAATGCCAGTACTTAGCCGGGACACCCATTTCGATCACGTCCCCGGTCTCAAGCGCGTTGGCTGGTAACGCCATCTTCAAATAGTCCCGTCATACCCTGTTCCAGTCCTTCCCCTCGCAATCCTTTATATAAATTCACACCCCTCAATACCAATCCCCGTTCCCACACAATCACATCGTGCGCAAATTCCCCCTCTCCCCTCGGGGAGAGGGCCGACGAGCCAGCTGTTCGGCTCGCGGGGTGAGGGGGTGGCGCCGATCAACCATTAACCGCCACCACGCACACATTCCCCGTTCCACAACAATCACATCGTGCGTTCAACCAAGTCAGCTGCACAATCCCGCCCCGTCTCCACACCAACGCACCTACCACACCCGCCGCTCACGAATTATAATTCCCATTCCAACATAATCACATTGTGCATGTATTTAAATCACTATGCTCGTTTATATCACTCCCGCCTCCAACTCGCCCGTCCCGACAACCAAAAGCCCCCCTTAATATACAACGAAACAAAGCCCGCCTTTTCAAGCTAATTCCAAAAATATCACGCATCCCTACCTCCTCAGCCGCAGAGCGGCGACAAGTTCAAGTAGTTGTGGTCTGGTGCGCTTGTGAACCAGACCAAGTTCCCGCCTTTCTACTATTTCACGTTCTTCATTTCTTCGCCAAATAGTTTTATCGACGCCAAGTGAAGTTCATTCGTATCGCGGAGGCCGACCTTGACGTATCGCGCGAAACAATGTTTAGGAAGTTTTACATTCCATTTTGCCTGTGCCTTTTCCGCCCGCCAAATTTCAACCCAAGGTCCGTTCGCGTCAAAAGATACCCATACGGTCAGTGTCTTTGCACGGTCTTGCTGAGCAGACCACTTCCGATTTAGAATCTCAAAACCATCAATGCGGCATTTTGCTCCGAGGTCCACGGTCGCATTCGGGCATCGTTCACTTTTGGTAACGAACGAAAAACCGTCGTCCGCGCTGAAATATTCAGGATCATCGCCATTCAGGAATGATTTCATAGGCTCCCAAATCTTCTTTCCTTCTGAGTATTTCGAACTCACCGTGTACGTCGCGTCTTTTGATATCCATTTAGAGACTTTGTTCTCCGGCAAAGTTGCTCCTGCGATTTCCGTTTTCACGACCGCTTGTAATGTCCTAAGTCGCCCCTCCACCTTTAACTTCCCCAACCCACTCAACGCCGGCAGCGCATTCGTATACCACGTCGCCGCCCGCTCCTTCATCCGCAACTTCAAATTCGCGTTCCCTTCCTTCTCCCCAACTTCAAACCAACTATCACCCAACAACACCTGCTCATCAGCCTTCTCCGGCAAAGCCAGCTCCCGTTTCGCCAAACTCTTCAACGCCTCATCTTTCCCCTTCGCCAAAAACGCGAACGCGTTCTGAACATCACCTTTCTGCAACACAAACTTCCCAGCAATCAAATTCGCATCCGCATCATCCGGCTTCGTCGCCAACGTCTTCTGAGCCGCCAACGCCGCAGCACTCGCCACCTTCAACGCCAACACGCGCGGAATCTCCGCCTTCAACCGATCCTTGATCGCCGCGTCTTTAATCAGCGGAATCAAATCCTCCGCGCGCGAATTGTATTTCACCGCCTGCTCATAATTCTCTACCGCCAAAGCATCATCCGCTCCCAACGAAAACAGCGACGCCAACACCGTCGCAGGCCCCGCCGTTTTAGCCGTCGCTTCCAATTTCCGCAGATCAGCCAGCATCGCTACAAAATCAAATTTGAACGAATCGCGCAACCGCTTCTGAGCGTCCAACGCCAACCCCACGTCACCCGCCACAACCGCATGATCGCGAGCCTCATGCAACAGCGCGTACATCGTCGCCGCCTCGCCCTTATTCTCATCCGCCTGCTGCAACAACTACTGAACCAGCGCCACCTGCCCCGGCGCATCCGTCTTCGAATACTCGTCCTTGAAC
>JBAXUS010000407.1:0-2954 GCA_037129555.1 Planctomycetota bacterium | reverse complement strand
TACGCGCTGGGGCTTCAAGACAGTCTTGTCGGCGTGACGCACGAATGCGATTATCCCGCTGACGCCGCTACGAAAACCGTCGTGGTCGAGAGCTGTTTTCCGAACGATTGCAAGGACATGGCTCCGGGCGAAGTCGATTCGAAAATTGCCGAGGCAATCATCACTCATACGCCCGTGTATCGCTTCAAACCCGGTGCGATGGAAGCGGCCAAGCCTGACATTATTCTCGCTCAGGGCCTGTGCGACGTGTGCGCGGTGCCGTATAAATTTGTGATCGAAGAGATCCGAAAACTGCGCGGCAATCCGCAGGTCATGTCGCTGGACCCGCGCGATTTGACTGGCATCTTGACGGACATCCGCCGTGTCGGTGAACTGTGCGGTAAAGTGGACGAAGCCGGTGCGGTCGTTGACTCACTCGAAGAACGCGTCGGTGAAGTCGCCGGCCCGACACGCGATCTACCCGCGAGCAAACGGCCACGCGTGGCCGTGATCGAATGGACCGACCCGATTTATGTCGGAGGACATTGGGTGCCGGAATTGATCGAATTGGCGGGTGGAATCGACGTGCTCGGCGTGCTTGGCGAACCGTCGCAAAAAGTCGAGTGGAGCGCGGTCGTGGCGTCGAAACCCGACGTCGTCATCATCGCACCATGCGGCTACGACATCCCGCGCGCGAAAGCGGAATTGCCGCGCTTGCAAGCGCTCGCCGGGTGGAACGATTTGCCTGCCGTCAAAAATGGCTGCGTGTATTACCTGGACGCCAACGCCACGCTCTCGCGCCCCGGCCCGCGCATGGTGGACGCGTTGGAAGACATCGCACAGATGCTGCATCCGGAAATTTTCCATTGCCTGGTCGAAGCGCGGCGGTGGAGCGAGTAAGGCGATCAGTATGGAAGATTTTACTTTTTCGTGTATGATGCGCTGAGACACTTTCGAGTCAAAGCGCAATTCGGGTAGCCCGCCCGTTATTTTTATGCAAATGCGTCCCGCTCGAAATTGAATTGTTGAATCGAAATTCGAAGTGAATGAACTAAGGATTACATGGCAACCGAACTGACACGCAACTTCTCCATCATCGCCCACATTGATCATGGCAAATCCACACTCGCCGACCGCCTGCTGCTGAAATGCGGCGCGATCACCGAGCGCGAGTTTCACCACCAAATGCTCGATGACATGGACCTCGAACGCGAGCGCGGCATCACGATCAAGGCCAGCGCCGTGAGCATCAATTACACGCGCCCCGCGGACGGCAAGACCTACTCGCTCAATCTGATTGATACGCCCGGCCACGTCGATTTCAATTACGAAGTGTCGCGCAGTCTCGCGGCGTGCGAAGGCGCGCTGCTGCTCGTCGATGCCACGCAAGGTGTCGAAGCGCAGACCGTCGCCAACGCGCTGCTCGCCTTCGATCACAATCTCGACATCGTGCCGATCTTGAACAAGATCGATCTTGCGTCCGCGCAGATTGACGCGTCCGCCGCAGAAGTCGAACAGGTTCTCGGCATCCAGCAGGAGCGCTGCATTCTCGCTAGTGGCAAGATGGGTATCGGCGTCGATGAAATTCTCGAAGCCGTTGTCGCCACGATCAAGCCGCCCCAGGGTAATGCCGATGCGCCGCTGCGCTGTCTGATTTTCGATTGCAAATACGACGACTACAAAGGCGTCATCACGTACCTGCGCGTCGTCGATGGTCGCATCAAAAAAGGCGACAAGATTCGCATGCACCATTCGGGGCGGACGTTTGAAGTCGCCGAAATCGGTCGCTTCCGTCCGAAGCCCGAAGCCTGCGATTCGATGACCGCTGGCGACGTCGGTTACATGACCGCAACGCTCAAAGACATCCGCGATGTGAAGATCGGCGACACGGTCGAATCCGCCCTGACCGCCAAAGGCTCCATCGATCCGCTGCCCGGATATGCCGAACCGAAGCCGATGGTTTTCTGCGGACTCTTCCCGGCAAATCAAGGCTCGTTCGAAACGCTTAAACGCTCGCTCGACAAGTTGTCGCTCAACGACAGCGCGTTTGTATATCAGGCCGAAAACTCGGACGCGCTGGGATTTGGTTTCCGCTGCGGGTTCCTCGGGCTGCTGCACATGGACATCGTCCAGGAGCGCTTGGAGCGCGAATTCAACATCGAACTGGTCAAGACCGCTCCGAACGTGACGTACAAAATCGAACTCAACGACGGCACGACGCAGTTGCTCACGTCGCCCAGCAAAGTGCCCGACCCGTCGACGTACAAAGCGTTGATGGAACCCATCGCGCATGTGCAGATGATCGTCCCAACCGAATTCATCGGCGTGGCGATCAAGCTGGCCGAGGATCGGCGCGGCACGTTCGTTAAACAGGAATTCATGGGCGACAAGCGCGTGATCATTGTTTACGAAATGCCGCTGGCTGAAATCGTCTTCGATTTCTACGACAAATTGAAGTCCGCGACGAAGGGCTATGGCACACTCGATTATCATTTCATTCGATACGAAGAAGCGAAGCTCGCGAAGGTTGACATCCTCGTCCATGGCACTCCGGTGGACGCGCTGTCGATGATCTGCCATCGCGAAAACGCCGAACAGCGCGCGCGCAAAACGCTGATCAAGCTGCGCAAGCAGATCCCAAAACATCTCTTCGTGATCGCGCTGCAAGCGGCCATCGGCGGCAAGATCATCGCGCGTGAAACGATCTCGGCGACCGCGAAGGACGTGACGAGCAAATGCTACGGCGGCGACATCACGCGTAAACGCAAGCTGCTCGAAAAGCAAAAAGAAGGCAAAGCCAAAATGCGCTCGCGCAACATCGGCTCCGTGGAAGTTCCGCAGAAGGCGTTTTTGGCGGTGCTGGATACGGAAGATGACGGGGACGAGTAAACGATAGGGGCTACGAACTCTAATTTCAAAACAGCGTCGATTGAGTGAGAACTTGGTTGACGTTGTTTTTTGATTGTGCCTTAGAG
>JBAXUS010000406.1:0-2963 GCA_037129555.1 Planctomycetota bacterium | reverse complement strand
CTAAATCTTCCGCCCGACGATTAAGAGATTCTTGCCAATCGGTGGTGGAATGACGCCTTCGAAAACTTGCTCGACCGGCACGACGAGCGAATCGTAGAGCGAGACTTTTCCGCCGCTCATCGGAAGCTTCAGCCATTTAAACGCGATCAGCCACGGCAGGATTCCGCCGATGTCCATGTACTTGATTTTCTCGATGGCAAATCCCGACGAGCTGACCAACTCCGCCAGGCCTTTTTTGTGGTACCGGCGGTAGTGTCCGATTTTTTTATCGAAGTCGCTGTAGAGCCATTGCAATGCCGGGACGAAAATCAACACGTGACCGCCGGGTTTCAAAGCCGAATAAATGTGCGCCATTTCTGCTTTATCGTCGGGGACGTGCTCCATGACATTCACGTAAACGGCGGAGTCGAGCGTCTCGGCGTAGTTTGCGCAATGGTCACCGAAGTAGCCTTGAACCGTTTCGACGCGCGGATTTTCCTTCATCGCGTCGCGCAACAGACCGAACATATTCTCGGAAGGTTCGAATCCGATCAGCCGTTTGATTTTTGTTTCGAGCAAAAAGGCAGAGAAGTTGCCGCATCCTGCACCGACTTCAGCGACTGTATCGCCAAAATAGGGGCGCAATTCGTCGACGATCCAGTGGTTATAATTCCGGGCGAACGACATGGCTTCCAAGTCCCGGCCAAAATACTGTTCGACAGCCATCGACGACTCCTCGATTTGCGTTGCAGTTGAAAAAGTCGAGGGTAAACTACCGAGCGTCTGGCGTCAAGGGCGCAAGCGGAGCGTTGTTCTCATCGTCCTCTCGGAGCCGTAGTTCATGCCCACTCGAATTCTGTTTTTGTCCGCAATGCTGTGTGCCGCAGCCGCGCTGTTTGGCGGTGAATCGGAACTGCCCGGAAATACAGGCCAGGTTCCAGTTCAAACGCCCAGCCCAGTAAAAGTAACGATCACCAGCGCTCCAGATCCAACTATAAAGCCACTCATGCGGCGCGGCGCGATAGGCGAATACGCGTTGGTATGGGCGGATGAATTCAACGGCGAAGCATTGGATCTGACTCAATGGGACTATCGCAACGAAACGAAATATTGGAGCACGGGCAAAGAGACGAACGTCTCGGTGTCCGGCGGACATATGCATATTGCGCTGAAAAAAGAACGCCAGGGCAAGAGCGACTACACGGGCGGCTGCGTGGTGTCGAAACGCAATTTTCGCTATGGGTATTACGAAGCGAGCATCAAATTGCACGCAGGAAAAGGTTGGCACACGTCATTCTTTTTGACTGCACACAAAGCCGATATCACCGGAGCGCGGCAGCAGATTGATCTGTGTGAAAACGATTCGATTGATCCAAAATTGTTCAATGTCTACCTGCACCAATGGAAACCGGCTCACCGGATTTTTGATTCGAAGCGCGTCAAGACTCCCGATCTGACTCAGGATTTTCATGTATGGGGCTGCGAGTTTACGCCGCAAAAAGTGCGCTATTATTTCGATGGTGATTTGGTTGCGACGATTGACGCCAACGAAATGCTTCACGATGACCAGAGTTTCTGGTTCAGTTGCTATGCTGCCCCGCTGGCCAAAACGATGCATGTTGAAGACGAAAAGTTGCCCGGGGAAATCCTGGTCGACTGGGTGCGGTTTTACGAAAAAACGAAGTGAGACTCACGTGGTTTTTGACGGTTTAATTTCGGAGAGAGACTGAATGGCCAGTTTGTTTCGTGAGTTCCAATTGAAAGATGTTCGGATGCGCAACAGAATTGGCATCGCACCCATGTGTCAGTATTCCTCCGAAAATGGATTTCCAAACGAGTGGCATTTTGTGCACCTCGGATCACGAGCTGTGGGCGGAGCAGGGCTGGTGATAGTCGAAGCAACAGCCGTAACACCCGAAGGCCGGATCAGCCCAGGCGACAGTGGAATTTATCTCGATGACCACGTCGAACCATTCGCGAAGATCGCACGATTTTTGAAGCAACACGGCTCCGTCGCCGGAATTCAAATCGCTCACGCCGGACGCAAAGCCAGCGCGAACAAACCGTGGGAAGGCGACAATCATATTGAGACGGGGAGTGGCGGATGGGACGTGATCGCTCCATCGCCGATTGCCTTCGGCGGGACCTTGCCGAAAGTTCCGCACGAAATGAGTATTGCAGACATCACGCGGATTCGCGAAGCATTTGTATCAGCCGCCAAACGAGCGCTTGCGGCAGGCTTCGAATTTCTTGAACTGCATTTCGCGCACGGCTACCTCGCGCACGAATTCTATTCGCCCATCACCAACAAACGCACCGACGCATACGGCGGAAGCTTCGAAAACCGAACGCGTTTTCATCTCGAAACATTGGCAGCAGTCCGAGCCGTCTGGCCGGAACGCCTGCCGTTGACCGCGCGCTTGTCCGTGACCGATTGGCAAGACGATGGCGTGAGTGTCGAAGAGTCCATCGAACTTGCACGGCGTTTGAAAGCGGGCGGTTTGGATTTATTGGACGTGAGCCAGGGATTCATCACACCCGATATTTCAAAAATCCCCTGGGCCCCGGGTTTCATGATCCCGATCACTGGCCGCATCCGCCGCGAAGCCAACATCCCGACCGCGGCCGGTTGGATGATCACTGAACCTCAACAAGCCGATGACGCGATTCGCGACGGCCACGCGGACATGATTCTGATGGGCCGCGAGTCCCTGCGCGATCCGTATTGGCCGTATCATGCCGCACAAAAATTAGGAGTGGAAAACACGTCGGAGATACTACCGATCCAATACGCGCGAGCCGTAAAGCGCTAGAAAAAAAGTACCATATTGCAAAACCGCGCCCCGATGCTATAGTCAAATGATCCACCCACGCGGTGGAACCCAAGGGAGTGGAGGAGACCTGGTGATCTCCGCGGTCTTCAAAGCCGTTGCGCCGTCCGCAAGGGTGGCTGGTGGGTTCGATTCCCATGCACTCCCGCCATA
>JBAXUS010000405.1:0-2971 GCA_037129555.1 Planctomycetota bacterium | reverse complement strand
GCATGCTCGTGTTCACGCCGAATTGCACCATCGTTTCAAACGCATGATCGTCCGCCCCGGCTTGAATCATCGCGTGGCGCATCGCTTCGGCAGCGTCGCGTTCCGTCATTCCTGTTTTCAAGCCCGAGCACACATCGACGAAGCACGTTTCCTGAATCCGCAGCGTCCGTTCAACACACGCGATCTCCCACGCGCTTTTTTCCAAACGCAATTCAGCGACCAAGCAATGCTCCTGCCGCAGCCTGACTTTCCCCGCCGCGCGGCGCAACGGCGGCAGATCGGTCAAGCGCATCGCGCCGGGTTCGATGGCCAGAATCCCGACACGATTTTTCCGCGCGATCATCCCGGCTTTTTCCATCAGCCCTTTGGGTTCGCTGACGACCGTCCAGTCTTTCGCGCTCTGTTCTGCTTCTTGAATAAATCGAAAATCGGTGAGCAGCCATTTGCCGTCGAGCGTCACGAGCAAGGCGCTGTCGTGTCCGGAAAAACCGGAAAGGTATCGCACGTTTTTTTCGTCAACGATCAACGCCGCTTCAATCTTCCGCTCGCGCATCACGTAGTTGAAACGGGTCATGCGACGTTTCAATTCAGACGGAGGCGGAGGAAGAAACCCATTTGTCATGTGTGATTTGGCATTTGTCATTTGTTATTTTTGTGAACTCGTGGGCGCCACGAGATTCGGAAGCCGTTCAAATGGAAAATGCCAAATGACAAATCACAAATGACAAATAGCGCCGTTTAGCTGAACGCTTCATCCCCTTTAAGGTCCACCGCTCCGAGGACGGCGGCGGCGACAGTGTTGTGGACTTTGCTGAGGCCGAAGAGGATATGTCGCGGCTCGATTTTTTCGGATTGCGTCCGCGCGCTTTCCTGGCGAGCGGCTTCCATCACGCGTTTGGCGCGTTCGCTCAAATTCAACTGCTCGATGGCAATGTCATTCTCGCCTTCGCGCAGATGATGCTGAATCAGGAGGACCATTTGAGCCGGTGTGGCGCGTCCGCGCTGGATGATCTTGAGCGCCTCGGTGCCGCCGACTTCGACGATGCTCAGCAGCAGATGCTCGGGCGAGATGTGGGAGTGCCGGTACGTGCGCGCGTGTTCCTTCGCGCGTTCAATCACCGCCACGCCTTCAGGCGAATAATGTTCGTTTACGATCTGAGCAGCCAACGTTCGCACCTCGGATAATGTTCACCGCGTCCGACATTTTCGGAGCGTGTATCTTAAGCGTTGGAAATTCGCTTGTCCATTTGTCATTTTGTGAAAGCAGAACGAAGGGTCTCTCGCAGAGGCGCAAAGACGCAAAGAACGGCGGGAGAGGAGGTCAGGGCTTGGGCGATGGTTTTAGGATCACTCGGAAGCCACAAGGGCCAAATACAAAAACATCTCCTTTAGGCATGCGTTTCTTAAATCTTTCTTGTCCTTGTGTTTTAATAGTATAGTCAATTAGTGCTGATCGACAAATCTCAGATGGGGTATCATAAACCCCGCCGCGGGTCACTCGTGCAGCCGAGTCTGCCGCATAGCCATAGTCATTCATATTAAAAATGCTGTCACACCACTGCCAAATATTTCCATGCATGTCGTACAATCCGAAGGCATTGGGTTTCTTCAACCCAACCGCGTGAAGTTTTCCTCCACTGTTATTTGCATACCAACCGACTGCATCCAAATCGGACTCGTTATTTCCTGAATGAAATTTAGTCGTCGTTCCTGCACGGCACGCATATTCCCATTGCTCACTCGATGGTAATTTAGCCTTTAAACCGCTTTCCGAAATTATTGGAGTGAATTTATCCAAGAACTCGAGCGCATTATCCCACGAACATTTTACTGGCGCATTTTCCCCAATCGATTGATAGTGAGTTAGTGACGACTTTCCCGTTGCATCCTGTGACGTCCATTCCGGCATTGGCATGAGAACCGCGTACTGTTGCTCGGTGACAGTGTATTTCCCCATATAAAACGGTTGCTCTATAGTGGCTTCTTTACCTGGTTTTTCGTTATCCGGCACCTTACGACGGGAATACGTGTACTCCTCTTCATATTTCGCCGCTTGTTCCTCTGCCAATTTCATCCGCCCAAAGCTCCCAAAAATCAAGCCGCCAAACACCGTCATCACCATCAAATACCGAAGTGAAAACGCGACTATTTTTCCTTGAAGCTTTCGCACCACAAGAACGGAAATGAAGCTAAGAAACAGAATAAGCCCCAGCACAAACATGTTCTCGGCACTCTCAGCCGTCACCGTCGGCTCTTTCGGCGCTGGAGTTCCCATGATGAACCGCCCCGCCGGGATCAGCACGAAATCCATTGTCACGCCTTTGCCGAGGTCGATGGATTTTGTCGCGGGCCATTTGATGTGCGCGGCGTAGGACTCCACCGATTCGTGACCGTCCCACAGCGGGTACGTCGCGGGGGCTTCGGCGGCGAGGAGTTGGAGCGTGAGGAATAAGAGGAGGGCGAGGGATGGACGCATGAGGGCTCCGCTGGATGGACAGAGCGAAGACTACTCGATTTTTGATGAGCGACGCAAGTACACTTGAAAGTTGTCCCATCTGCCGGTGCATCACCGTTTTGTCTGCTCGCCTAGTTGCCGCTCCCGGCGGTAATCGCTCGGTGAAATGCCCAATTCACGGCGGAAGATTTCGGACATCCGCATTCTATCGCCAAACCCAACATCCCGGGCGATCTCAGCCAGGTCGCTATTGCCCTTGGCAAGTTCACGCTTGGCGCGTTCGATTCGCACTCGGCGAATTTCAGCGACAATCGGGCGTTTCAGAAACTTTTGAAAGCGGCGTTGCAGCGTCCGCGTCTCGGCGTTCACCGCGAGCGCCACGTCGTCTTGACCGATAACTTTGTGACAATTCTCCGCGATGAATTTCATCGCCGCCGCTACCAACTTGTCTTCAACGGCATAGAAGTCGGTCGATTCGCGAACGACTAGTCCTTTGGACTGCAAGATGATCGGGCC
>JBAXUS010000404.1:0-2975 GCA_037129555.1 Planctomycetota bacterium | reverse complement strand
GCATGTCCCTGTACTGGTGATGCATGTCCCTGTACTGGTGATGCATGTCCCTGTAAAGGGGCAACGTGAGCCGGTCGAGCTTGGCCCTGATTATTGCCCTGTTGCTGACGCCGCCCTGAATCTCGGTCGCGGCGCGGCTGGTTAAAATTCTGCTTGGGCGGAAACGGTCCGGCATTGGGCTGGCCAGCAACGGGCGGAACTCCGCCTCGGTTGCGGTCGCGATCCTTACCGTGTCCCTGTCCTGGAGCTTGTCCCTGGCCCTGCCCTTTATTGTCGCGCCCGCGATTGTCGCGGTCTCGTCCTCGGCCCCGGTCACGGTCTCGCCCTTTCCGGTCATTGCGTCCGCCACCTTGACCCGGAAACGGTGTTTTGACTTGAGTCGGAATGAATGCGCCGCGATGCCCTTGCTGGCTTTGAATGATGTTTTCGACGATCTGCCCGGCGCGCCGAGCTGCCCGTTCGTCTGCCTCCCGGTCGTCCGGTGACAGCACCGGAAGCGGCAAATGTGCCACAGGAATAACCGGAGCAAATTCAGGGGCTGGCAGAGAATCAGAGTGTGCGTGATCAGAGTGTGCGTGGTGGGGCGACTGTGCCCCGGATGCGATGTGTTCTTCGCTCATGGATTGGGAACCGTGAAAGTCGTTGTCGTTCCGGCGGGCTTGAGGCTCGACGGGGCCACCATTCGCCGCATCGTGTGACGCGGATTTGCGAGGGGCCTGCTGAGTGTGATGTTCGTCGCTTGCGCTTGTGTGCGGGCGTGCTTCCGATGTCTGCGATGTCGTCTCGTGGCTGTGTGAAGGTTGCGCGGCCGCCTGATGACTCGGCGCGACCGGGTGTTCAATTACTCCTGGCATACCGGCGTTGTCGTTTCGATTTCCGATGTCGTCTCGTGAATGTCCAGATCCTGAGTCAGCGCTGGATCCTCCGCTGTTTCCGGATTCGGTGTTTCCGGCGGAAAGCAAAGATCCATCCGCGTTTTCGTCACGCGCACCCGCCTCAGATCCACCAGCGGCAGTCCCGTCAGAAGACTTAGAATTTCGAGTGGTCTTGCTGACCCGCTTTGGCTTGGCCGGACTGCGATTTCCAGATCGTGCTCCATCGCTTCCGCCGGAGCCATCTGCACTGGCAGATGCGGTTCCTGCGGCATCACGCGATTTATTTCCAGTAACGCGAGTCGTAGATCGACGCTTTGCAGGCGCTTTTCCCTTTGTCTCTGGTACGGCAGCGTCGGAGCTTGAAGGAGCGTCTGAATCGCTTCCGGCGTCACGTGTATCGCCGCCTCGTGCAGATGCAGTAGGTAGTGAATCCGTTCCGGAATCCTCCCGGCCCGATTCGCCGGCATCTCCTGAACTGCCTTCAACGCCAAACCCGGCGGTAAAACGGACGCCAAGCGGCGCGAAACTTCTTGTATGTCCAACCATTGATTGAATTCGATTTCCACTGCTTCATCTAGCGAGGCGACTCCCAACTCGAGCGCGACTGGAAACACGATACGCGGCCGGGGATTAAACCCCTCGGTCAAGCGTACCGGCAAACCAGCCCGGCGCACAGCACGCATCATTGCGCGCATCAAATCGTGGTGGGATATAAAGCGAACAACCTCACTTTTTAGGAAGCGGATTTCTACCTTTTGTTGAATCATCGCGCGGCCCCGCCCCTGCTTATTTGGGACAATGTGTGGACCATAATAATTGGGCTGGCCTCTATCAAAAAATCTGTTTTTGAGAGGCGTGTCGCGCGGATCGATCCGTTTTTTCTCTGCCTACCGCAAGCCAACTCGGGACAATCCCGAGTCTAACAAGTGCCATTGCAGGCCAAATTTCACTCAAAACTTTTTTCTTCACCGCCGAACCGAGTTCGCAGGAATTCCGCGCATTATAACTTCAATCTGACTTTAACGCAACACAATAAAGGCTCCAGAATCAAATGAATCCGTCAGAACATCTTTGGATCAAACACTGTTATGAATCCAAGAGCCGTGTGATGGCCTACTTAGCCCAGCTCATAAATAGTGTGGCACGACCGAATCCTATTGAGATACGCTCTAATTCAACCTCGCACCCAACACAAAATAGTCGCGCGAATCCGTCAATGGCAGCGTCCCGGATTTTACGGATTCGTACAGCAACAAGCTGTTCTGTTCAATGCTTGGATCGTCGAGCAAATCGCTGATGAAAAGCATCGGAAAAATAAGGTGCGCCCGGTCTGGCGGGACGACGGCGTATTGCTCCGGCTGACTGTCTTCCCTGTACAGCACCCACGTCCACCCCATTTGATCGCAGATCACCTGGCCCCACAGGCTTCCGAGGCTGATAGACGCATCGTTGATCAGCGACTCGCGGCGACTAGGCTCCAGCTTTCGATACATGTCGAGGGCCTGACTGATCAGCTGTTGCAGCTTGTCAGGGTCAGGCGCGGCAGCGCGTTCGGCCCCGATGCGCTTGAGTCCTTTTTGGATCAGGCGCGTCAGGTTCGTACGTTCATCGGATGTCAACGATCGGTCCGTCTTGGGCATGGCTGAATCCGAATAAAGTTGATCCCCGGCTACTTAGGACGGAGATACGGTACATTGCGCGAGACTTAATTATTGTTGACTAAGCTCGTTCAATTGTATCGTCATTCTAGCATTTTATTGAACCCAAAACACGCACTCCTTAAAATTTGATTCGAACCCTGCGCACGATGAATTATACTCACCCATCATGCTTATATTCGATGCTCATCTTGACCTGTCCATGAATGCGTTGGAGTGGAACCGCGACTTAACGCGTCCGCTCGCTGACATTCGCGCGCGCGAAAACGGATTGACCGACAAACCAGATCGTGGTCGCGGCACCGTTTCGTTTCCAGAAATGCGCCGTGCTCAGATCGGCCTGTGCGTGGCGACACAAATCGCCCGCTACGTCGCGCCCGACAACCCCCTTAAAGGGTGGCACTCGCCCGAACAAGCTTGGGCGCAGACGCAAGGGCAACTC
>JBAXUS010000403.1:0-3024 GCA_037129555.1 Planctomycetota bacterium | reverse complement strand
TAACCGGTTCGAATCTAATAAAAGGGATCACTCTCAGTTTAACCTACATTTTCCTGAGCTTAACTGCCATGGCTTTTATCTACTTATCATATCGATGCCGAAAAGAATCAATGCAACGCACACGCGAATGTGCTCAAGCCAAAGCTCCGATTTTTATCGATCTTGCAGCACTCAATAGCGAGATTGAACGAAACAAAGTGATTGTGAATTCGTAACAACTATGAATCAATAACCTCGCGTTGGGTGCCACTGGTAGGTACCCCTACCAGTGCCGACCTCACGGAGAATTTTCGAATTTCAAAACCACGCGAGTCACGTCAAATGCAACACTGAAATGAAGCTTTGAATTTAGCTTGGCACCGCGAGATCGGCACTGGTAAGAGTACTTACCAGTGGCACCCAATCCCCTCCAAACCGTTTCAACCTTTCCGTCCATTCCGTGTTCAATTGCCCTTCCCCTAGCCGTTGCCGTTTTCGCGCAAATTCGCGTAAATTCGCGGTAAAAAAAAGCCGTTCGCCGTTACCGTTTTCACGCCTCACTCACCCAAACACACCGCATACTCTCGAGTGTGTCGAACGCTCCCCCGTTCAAATCGCCATGCACTGAAATCGGGTGAAGACCAGCTTCTTTCAACATCGCTTTCAAATCCGTTGAACTGTACGCCCGGATCGATTCGCGCAAGACTTCGTCACCCGTTGAATCCGCCGCGCTTTTGGAGATGCGAATCGTCTTGATGATGCGTTGACTGCGCGTATCGTAGCGCCGGGATTCGATCACGCGGCAGCCGTTTATTTCCGATTCCGACCGCTTCACCAGCGTCGCAATCACGCGGTCGCAATTCAGGAAATCGAGCACGAAACGTCCGCCCGGTTTCAACACGCGAGCGACCTCGCGCAGCACCTTTAAATGCTCGCGATCCGTTTTGAAATATCCGAACGACGTGAACAAATTCGCAACGCCATCCACACTGTTCGACGCCAACGGAATGCGGCGCATATCCGCGCGAACAAAAAAGACACGATCCTTCGCAGTGTTTTTTGTCTGAGCGTCATGCAACAAATCGCCCGACAAATCCAGCCCGATCACGCGCCCGCTCGTCATCGCAGCGATCAGCGCGCGAGAATGCCGTCCAGCTCCGCAACACAAATCGAGCACCGTCGCTCCAGGCTTGACCTGCAACGCTCCCAGCACAAACGGTAACTCCGTCTGAGCCAACTCGTCCGAGCGGTGCTTGTAGCGCGCCAGATAGTCCGCGTTGAACGCTCGGACGTACCACGGCTCTTTTTCATTTTTTGTAGTTTTCGCCATGACATAAAACAGCGGCGCGAAGAGTCGTCTGTACTCTCCGCGCCGCGCCTAAAAAGAATTCGCTTGAATCGCCTGACCTACTTCTATTCCGTCTTCTTCGCTGTCGTCGCTGCCGGTCTCACTGATTCGTTCGGACCCGCCACTTTTTCAAAGAGATGATGCGCCTTGATCAACGCCCACTCCGACGTGATCATGCCCAAATGTCCGCCGTTCGGAAGAACCGTGATATGCTTGCCACCGTCCAACGCTTTGATCGACGTCAGGTCGTTGAGATCGTTCATCGGATCGTTTTCTGCAATGACAATGTCAGCATAATCCGGGAGCATCGGCAGCAGGCGATCAAGGTTCGGCTTCGTCCACACTTCCATCGAATTCGCAATAGCACCCTTCTGCTTCCAATACGGTGCAGTATACAATTCAATGAAGCGCTGCAAGCTCGTGGCTTCCGCGTGCTGGTTACGGTCTTGGTCGCCACCAGACTTCGGCAACATGTTCAATCCATAAACACGGTCGTTGCGGTCCACAACATTTTTCAATTGATCGCGGAACACGTAACCCAACGCACCGCGCATTTCTTTATCATTGAACGGCGGCGACTGGCCATCTTTAACCGGCGTGTGATTGCCAAACTTCTTTCCGAGCGCGACCATCGTCGTATCCTGGCGGTCGTTCTTGTAATAACCGTCCACCAACTTCGCGGTCGAGAGCAACTTGATCGGCGGAGAGAACGCGAGGCATCCCGACAATTCGAACGGCAGTTTGCCCTGCTTCGCCATCGTCGCGAGAATCAACGCCTGCGACCCGCCGAAGCTCATCCCGACAACACCGATGCGCGTGAAACTCTTCGGATCATTCTGCTTGACATACGCATCGATAATCGCCGCAGCCGCTTCCGTATCCTTCTCAAAATTCCCAACGACGCCATTGTTCGCTACATCCGGATACGATTTCGTGAACGGGCTGTCAAACGTCAGGACGTTGAATCCTGCGTGACCGAACCAGTAGGGGTACAAATCGCCAAACGGTCCTTTCACTTCGCCATCGCCGCCGAGCAACACGACGACCAGCGGAGCGGGGAACGATTGCTTCACATACGTCACCGTCATCGGCTTGGCGAATCCAGCGACCTGCACCGTGCCTTGGCGCACGTTCGATTTCATGTATTCCGGAGGCGTACCACAGTAATACATCGCCGTCACGGTCGAATACAATCCGCTGTCAAATCCATGGCGATACTTCGGCAAACTGTCCGGTCCGAGTTCGATCGGCTTGCGCGACGGGCCGTCGCCTTCATTTCCGGTCTCCGCGAAACACGGTGAAACGGCGGCGAGAGCGAACGCGGCCAACAGGGTCAAGCCGATTGTCGCGTGATGGTTCGTGGTCTGCAAAGTCCTTCTCCTTAAACTGGAATTCAGGTCGATCACTCCATTAATATGTTTATCGGCATTTTGAAGTCAAAGCTTTGTAAATTCAATCGTCCGATAATGCAACTTATTTCTATCGGGTGCATCGCCGGACTGTGCTGCTGTTCCCTCTCCCCTTGAGGGAGAGGGCCGACGAAGGTACTCCTTCGCGGGGTGAGGGGTAACCGTTGATTAATACCAACGCGCTCTGTTTAATCAGCGCCTTCCCCTCACCCGGCGAGCGAGTACGCTCGTCCGCCCTCTCCCTCAAGGCAATGGCCCTAAGTTAAGATATTGAAACGAAAATGTCTC
>JBAXUS010000402.1:0-3077 GCA_037129555.1 Planctomycetota bacterium | reverse complement strand
GGTTCCAATGATTGAGCTTGTAGCTGTCGGTTTTGAGAACAATGTTGTTCATGGATGGACTCCGAAAAATGATACCCACCTGATGTCGAAAGGTGCCACGGAGCAGTACCCTGCTCCGTGCGTTGGCCGCTCGAATTTACCGTCGAAAGAGTTTCATTCACGAGAGGGCACGGAGCAGAGTACTGCTCCATGGCACCCCACTAACTCTTTATTTCAATTCCTTGCGCGTGTAGAGCGACTCGCCCTTCTTCAGTTTCTCAATCGTCTCGTCGATCAATTTCTTGACTTCGGTAGGGATTTTCGCTTCAAGTTTTTTGTTCGGCGCGACGGTTACGCCGCCCTGAGCTATACCGACGAATTGAGTCTTCTTTTCGAACGATTTATCTTGAATCTTTTTGCAAATTCCGAGATAGGTTCCGGAGATGTCGAGCGCTGCGGATGCGAGGATGATGTCATCGAATTGCGTCATCGTCAGCGCTTGGTCGTCGTTGGATCCCAACGCAAACACGCCTTTGTCTTTGTTTTGCTGCACGGCTTCGAACACGCCTTGTCCGGCTGCGTTCGCATTTTGGAAAATGAAGTCGGCGCCTTCGCTGATGAGTTGCTTTGTGATCTCGCTTCCGCGCGCGTTGTCGGACGATTTCTCAGTCCATTTAACGATGACTTTGATGTCGGGCTTCACGGACTTCGCGCCTTGAACAAATGCTTCGAACGTACTTTCGATCACGGGCAAATGTTCGGGACCGACGCAACCGAGGACGTTTGTTTTGCTCATCGACGCCGCCAGTTGCCCCAGGACGAAGGTGGCATCTTCGAGCACGAAGCGGACTCCGACGACATTCTTATCCGACTTATCGCTGCCCGAGATCAGAAACACGGTGCCGGGATTTGCAGCTGCGATTTCAGCAGTCTTCGCATCGTTGTATTCACTGGCGTGGCCAATGACAACATCGGCTTTTTTTTCCGACGCGTATTTGCGAAAACTCGTATGCGCGTCCTCGCCGCCTTTTGCGGACTTGAAAGTCACGGCCCCCAATTCCTTTTCGAGATTCACGACGGCCTTGTACGCATTCTGACTCCAGCCGCCATCGTTCGAGGGGCCGGGCGTGACGAGGCCGACTTTCAGCGCGTTGGGATTGACCGGCTTTTTGCCTGCGGCTTTGGCAGCCTTTTTCGCCTCTTGCTTTTGATGGATATAAAATCCGACTCCGCCACCGATGACGGCTAGAACCACGACTCCAATGATGATGTTTTTCATGATCGTTTCACGACTCCTTTTAAGTGAATAGTTTGAGAGCATTCTTTTATCCGGCGCGGGCAAAATGGCAAACGCGAGTGCGCGGATTGAAGTGGAACAAAAGCCTGTCCGTGTTGCGTTACCGATCAGGCTGGCAGCGCCCGGAAGACAGCCAGCAGGGTTTCCGGACTGAGCGCTTCGGCGCGTGAATCGGGCGTGACGCCGGGGATGGCTGGGACGCTCACGGGCTTGAGTAGTGCTCGTAACGTCTTGCGGCGCTGGGCGAAAACTTTTTTGATGAACTCTTGAAACGCAACGGATTCGTCCCGGGACAAGGCGTCGGGTTTGTGTTCGATGCTCCACGGTTTGACATTCAATTCGATCACGGCGGATTCGACATTCGGGCGCGGCCAGAAAATTTCACCTCCGGCTTTGCGCGCAATACGTCCAGTCGCTCGAAGAGCAAAGAGCGCTGACAGCGCACCGTAGTTCGATCGATCCTGGCGTGCGAGCATCCGTTCGGCGAGTTCGTACTGAATCGTCGCGAGCGCGGAACTGATCCCCAAGCCTTGTTCGTCGATCAGCGCGTTGGCCAGAAACGGCGTTGCGATGTTGTATGGGAGATTCGCGCAGATCGTCACGCGTGGACGCGATTCGGCTTGGACGATGCGTTGAGCTTCCGCGCACAGAGCGGGAGAGATGCGGTGCTTGCCATCGAGCGCATCGCCTTCGAGGAGCGTGAAACGTCCGGACGCAATGTCGGTGGCGAATGATTCGCGCAAGAGTTCCGCGAGGCCTCGATCAATTTCAATCGCGAGTACGCGCGCGCCGGGATGGCTGTCGAGCATCGCTCGCGTCAGCAAGCCTGTGCCGGGACCGGCTTCAATGGCGAGCGTTTTGTCGTCGAGTTTGGCATCCCGCGCAATTGCGGCGGCGAAGTTGGCATCGACCATGAAATTCTGGCCGAAGATTTTAAGCGGTGACAGCCCGCGCGACTCGAGGAGCGTCTGGATCGAATTACGGGGGCGGTCGGGAGTGTGCACGAGTATTTTTGTACCGTCGGCGTCTCGCCGGCACGTTTCTAAACTGGCCGGCGGGACGACGGCGGTACAGGGGTTGTTTCCTTTTTTAGTGCGACGTTACGCCTTCGCATTGACTGCGGCGTCAAGCCATTCGCTCGTGACGGACTTCGGTCGGACGAGCGGCATGCCGAGAGCGCGGGCCCAGACGTTCTGCGCGCAGACGCCGAGCGCGCGCGACACACCGAAGAGCACCGTGTAGAAAATCGATTCCGTTAATCCGTAATGGTACAAGAGCGAACCGGAGACGGCATCCACGTTGGGCCACGGGTTCTTGATTTTCTTGATGTTCATCAACACGTCGGGGACCGTTTCGAAGACGGTGATAACTGTTTTGAAAACCGGATCGTTCGGGCAATGCTTTTTGCCGAATTCATAGAAGCATTCGAAGCGAGGATCGGTGACGCGCAGAACACCGTGACCATAGCCCGGAATGACTTTTCCGGCATTGAGGGTTTCGGCCGCATGTGCGCGCATCTGGTCGTGCGTCGGAGCACCGCCAAATTTAGTTGTCGCTTCAAGAATCCAGTTGAGGCCTTCTTGATTCGCCAAACCGTGGAGCGGTCCGGCGAGGCCGTTCATGCCAGCGGTATACGAGTAGTACATGTCCGACAGCGCTGAGTTGACCGTGTACGTCGCCATCGCGCTGACATTGCCATTTTCATGGTCGCAGTGCAGTACCATATAGAGGCGCATGAGCTTCGTAAATTCGCCGTTGGTGTCGGAGATGCCGAGGAGGCGAACGTAATTTGCCGCCCAAT
>JBAXUS010000401.1:0-3077 GCA_037129555.1 Planctomycetota bacterium | reverse complement strand
CTTAGATAGTCAGTCCAACTTGATCGTATCGAACGGGTCGGTGGGCGGAACCAACATCTCGATTCCCAACGGCTGCGGTATCACGAATGCGAACAATGTTGCCGTGTTGATTAGTGGCGGCGGCAACAACACAGTTGACTCGGTCAACCTGTCGTACACGGGCGGCGGCAACAGCGGTTTCGGCGTCCTGATTCAAAATCAAACCGGCAATACGGTGGTTCAAAACTGCATTAGCAACAACCACACCTACGGGACGTTCTTTTCGAACCTAGTAAATCTGTCGGTGCTCAACAATTCGTATACGTCGTCCGGAAACAACGGTGCTTACGCGGTCTACATTGACACCGTTTCCGGCACCCTGTCGGCGACGGGCAACACGTTTGCCGGGACGTTTCAAGGCGGAATCTCGTTGAACAGCCTGTCGAATCGGATTATTTCAGACGGTTCAATTGGCGGAACCCACATCTCGATTCCCAACGGTTGCGGCATCACCGGCGCGTCGAACCAGGCGGTGTTGATCAATAGTGGCGGCAACAACACGGTGGATTCGGTCAATGTGTCGTATACCGGCGGAGGCAACTCAGGGCAAGGTGTTCAAATTCAAAATCAAACCGGCAACACCATCGTACAAAACTGCACGCTCAACAACCGTACTTACGGGACGCTCTTAACGAATTTAGTGAATCTCTCGCTGCTCAATAATTCGTTCACGTCGTCCGGAAACAACGGTGCTTATGCGGTCTACATCGACTCCGTTTCCGGCACCCTGTCGGCGACGGGCAACACGTTTGCCGGGACGTTTCAAGGCGGAATCTCGTTGAACAGCCTGTCGAATCGGATTATTTCAGACGGTTCAATTGGCGGAACCCACATCTCGATTCCCAACGGTTGCGGCATCACCGGCGCGTCGAACCAGGCGGTGTTGATCAATAGTGGCGGCAACAACACGGTGGATTCGGTCAATTTGTCGTATACGGGCGGAGGCAACGTCGGCACGGGCATCACCATTCAAAATAATACGGGCACCACGGTGTTTCAAAACTGCACGATCAACAACCGCACGTATGGGATGATTGTGTCAAATCTGGTGAATTTCTCGCTGCTCAACAATTCGTACACGTCGTCCGGAAACAACGGCGGATATGTGGCCTACATCGACAACGTCACAGGCGCGTTGGCGGTGACGGGCAACACGTTTGCGGGGACGTTTGAAAGCGCATTGTCTCTGGTCAATTTGTCCAACCCAATTATTTCCGACGGTTCGGTTGGCGGGACAACAATCAGTATCCCCACCAGCAGCGGGATTCGGGGAGCGTCGCAATTTCCGATCCGAATGCAGAGCGTGACCAACGCGAATATTCAGAAGATTGACGTGTCGTATTCAGGCGGATCGCGCAGCGGAACGGGCTTGACGCTGGATTCCAATTGCACAGGATTCAACGGTACGAATATTGTGGCCTCGAACCGGTCAACCGGGATTGTGCTGCCAACGGGAACTATTTCATGTTCCGGTTTTTTGAATTGCGATACGGGCGTGGCCGTTGGTAATGCGTTGACCATTTCGCAAAGTGTCTTGCAAGGCAACACGACTGCGATCAACTCAGGCAGCAATCCCGTGACCGCAACGAACAACTACTGGGGTGCAGCGAACGGTCCGTCAAATCTCGGCGGCACTGGCAACGGCTACACAGGATCCGCGATCACCGCGTCGCCCTTCCTGACGACCGCTCCGGCGTGTACGTGCGGGACAATTCCGAAGGGCTTGATCGATGTCAAGGGGCTGGGCAACATTATTGCCAACGGCGATTCAACTCCGATTTCGACCGACGACACCGATTTCGGTTCGGTGCAAGTGAGTGTCACATCTAGTCCGCATACGTTCATGATCAACAACACCGGGCCGGTCGCATTGAATTTGACCGGTACGCCGAAGGTGCTGATCTCAGGCACGAATCCGGGCGATTTCACCGTGACGACTCAACCAGCCGCGACCGTTGCCGCCACGAACGGTACGACGACGTTTGTCGTCACGTTCAATCCGACCGCGACAGGAACGCGACTTGCGACGGTCAGCATTGCCAGTGACGATTGCGCCAACACGCCATACACGTTCGCGATCAAAGGTACGGGATTGAATCCGCCGGATTATACGGTGACGACGAATGCCGGAGCATTGGTGATCACCGACAATTCCGGCAACAGCGACACGATGGGAATCACGGAACCCTTGGCGGGAAACATTCAGTTCGCAGTGGGATTCCGGACGTTTTCGGTGAATGGCGCGGCGGTAACAACAACCTTATCAGGGAACATTTCATTGAGCGGTATCACCAGCGTCACGGTCAACAATGCCGCCGGTAATGACACCGTCAATGTCGGTGCGTTCACAGGCAGCTTCCCAAGTCTCACGATTAACGGCGGCGCAGGCAATGACACCGTGAATTTCAACGGCAACATCACGTTCGCCGCGAATTCAAATCTGACGGTGGATTTGACGACGTATGCGGCGGGTGGTGATGTGGACGCGATTAATTTCAACAGCACGGCTGCGTTGAATTTGTCCGGAACCGGCGCGACCGTGTTGAAGTGCAGCCAAAGCATCAATCAGACTGCGGGTTGCAGTCTCACAACCGTGAACGGAAATCTGACGCTATCCGCCAATCAGGGCGGAACACCGACGGCGGGGAATTTCGTCGGCATCGACGTCAATGCCGCCATCATTCAGGCCACCGGAACCGGCATCGTCACCGTCCAGGGGAAGGGCGGCGACGGCGCGGGCGGTTTACAAGTTGGTGTTCAGGTCCGGAACGGCGGCACAATCAGAGGGGGAGCGACCGGTGCCTCCACCGTGATCACGGGCACCGGCGGAGCGGGCTCGGGAGGTGTCAACTATGGCGCGGTCGTTGACGGCGCGGGTTCGAGGATTACGTCGGGCGGCGGCAATGTGTCGGTGACCGGCAATGGCAGCGCAGCGGGGAGCGATAACCGTGGCATCGAGGTGATGAATGGGGGCCAGGTTACGTCGGGCGGCAGCGGCACGGTCACCGTTACGGGGACAGGCGGGGGCGGGGCGGGCG
>JBAXUS010000400.1:0-3099 GCA_037129555.1 Planctomycetota bacterium | reverse complement strand
AATGTTGCAGCATCTTGTGGAGGCTCGCTCATGAGCACCCATTCACCTGTCGAAACCCGCGATCTGGCGCGCTCTGTTTTCGAAGCCGTCTTTCACGAAACCGAATCTTTTCGAGAGGGCAACGTGGGCGCTGATCTCGCATACCTGATGGGCGCAATTCTCAAGAATACGCCGAATGATGTCCGACTTGATTGTGAACACGAAGGCGGACACGAGGGAATTCTTGCGGCATTGACTGATTCGTTTCCGTCGGAACATGCGGTGTGGACATTCGTTCATCGGGATTTTTCAGCCGCGCCAGAGCGTGCTGCTCAAACACGGCGCTCGCGGAAAGCTACCTCTAAAGTTGAATTCAATTCCATCGACGACGCGCTGTCGCGTTGTCGTGATACTGAAACAGAATCACTCGAAGAATTCCTCGACTCACTTCTCGACGAAGAACTCGACGTTCTGGCGCAACTTCCCGGCACCCCAGGGCAAGTGCTGTCGGCACAATTCACATACTACATTCGCTCGTCGGTCGATCTGACCGAAGCGTTGATTCGCAATAAGACGAAGTCTCAAGCCCTCATCGAAACCATTCATCGGCTGCCCGAAATCAAAAAGCGCCGCCGCAATTCAAGGAGCAATGATCATGATCCCGCTGCATCCGATTCCGAAGCCGCCGCCTGACCATCGCGCTACGTTTCCCGCCGACAACTTGTGTTTTCTCGCGGGTGCCAACGGCTTGTTCAAGCAAGTGCGCAATGACTTTTATTCCGCTCGCGTCAAAACCGACGAGGTCGCCGGTCTCGCCGAATTGAAGGACGAAGCATCGTTGAACGTCCCGGCACTGCCGCTGGATTTATTCCGGCGCGTGGAATCGTTCTTCGCCGCCGTATTTGAAAAATACAAGAGCGAAGCGGTCGTATTGCTCCTGTGTAATCCGGC
Organism: Planctomycetota bacterium; assembly: GCA_037129555.1. GTDB lineage: Bacteria > Planctomycetota > SZUA-567 > H5-PLA8 > H5-PLA8 > JANXLS01. Next base: position 2,169 of record JBAXUS010000400.1, on the reverse strand, counting down.
GCTGCGTGAATGGCGCGTCGTCGTACCACGGCAATCCGTGCGCGGACTGCGCGTGTCATACGATCTCGCTACATTGCCGCCCGCGCCAGAGGGCTTTGAACTTTTCGGCACAATCCACAGCCACGCGGACATCAGCGCATTTCACAGCGGCACCGACGACCGCGACGAAATCCATTTCGATGGACTGCATATCACCGTCGGCAATCTCGACAAACCGTCGCGCAGTTACGCCTGTCGCTGGATGTTGGCCGGACGGGCATTCACAACGTCCATGGCGGAAGTCGTCGAGAGCGAACCACTGCCTCCCGCCGACAATGAATGGCTCGCGCAGGTTGTCTACCTCGAACGGATGAAGGATACTGTTTCGGCACTGCCGAAACAGGAAGAGCAGATCAAAACCAATCAGCTTGACGATCTCGGGGCCTGGTCTGATTTTTACGGCCAGGAGTTCGAGAACCGCGAAGACCTCAAGGATTACCTGCTGCATCTGCGCGAAGAAATCGACGAGCACCTGGCTGAATGTCATTCCATTCCATAACTTTCCATCTGGAGAAAATTCATGTTACGCAATATCCGCGTGATCACAGTGATCGGCTGCGGCGGGATCGGTTCGTGGCTGCTCCCGCCACTGCTGCGCTTTTTGAACGCAGAACGCTTCGCCGGTGAAATCCATCTTTGGGACGGCGATCATTTTTCGACCGGAAACTCGGAGCGCCAGGAATTCGATCCCGGCGCGTTGGGATTGCCGAAGGCTGAAGCGCTGGTCGAACATTTCAAACTGCTATTTCCCGCGCTGCGGCTGCGGGAACACAACGTGTATGTGACTGACAAAAATATCCACGAAGCTGTGAGCGAATCGTCTTTGGTTGTCAGTTGCGTAGACAACCATCCCGCCCGCGCATTGATCGAACGCCGTGCCGTTCAGTTGCGCGATTGCAACGTGCTTTCGGCGGGGAACGAACGATATAATGGCAATGTCCACGTGCTGCTTCGTACCGCTGGTAAAACATTGACGGTTCCCAATCTCGAACGTCATCCCGAAATCGCCACGGCCCGTGGCGGCGATCGCGCCAAGCTCGGATGCGAGGACCTCGTGTCCCAGGGCGAAACGCAATTGCTGGTCACCAATTTCGTCGCCGCCGCCGCGATGCTTGCCGCCTTTCACTTGCTCTGGAACCACGGCCAGCGCACAGGGCGTCGGCGTCAAATCGGTTTGCCGCAGGAAGTGTTCTTTGATGCAGCGACGTGCGCCATGTCATTGGTCACGGCGCAGCGGGAATGAGGTGGTCGATCAATGGCCATTCTGATTCTTAATCCTACTTCGCTCGCACGATTGTGTGACTCTGAAGCAGAAATTGAAATCCCCGATCTGGACGTCAAAGACAGTCGCGATTACTACGACCAATTCGATGGCGACGGCGTGTGGATATCCAGCTACATCGGCTTTCTCGAAAAGGCCGTTAGAGAGCGCTGCCATTTGCGGCAATTTGAATTTACCGACGCGGATGCTGTCCACAAATCGCTGTTCGATGAAATCCCATCCGACCACGTCCGTGCGCTGCTGATCGAATTCACCAACCGGCATTACAAAGATTGGCATGAGTCTGATGTAAGCCTTCCTGATTACGACGATGTGCGTTCAGATTGCAGGAGCTTTTGCGACGATTGCGAATATGCCTACGAAAACACCTATGGTACTTACGATGGCCCGTCGGCAGATGACGTCGATGCGGACGAGGACGAACTTGATCAATTGGTCAGTAAGCAGGAACGGCTCGAACGCAAGCGTCGAAACCGCGAGCGCGATGCAGAACGACAGCGCCGTCAGCAAGCACAGGACGACGCAGAAGGTGAGGTCGTGGATTCAGAATGGATTTGTGACACCGACTGCGATTCATTCCTCGATCATGTCAGCAGTGAGTACCGCGACGCTTTCGACGGGAACATTCCCGCGCTTGAACTGCGCTTCAAAGAATTCCTGATTGAACGCGGCGAGAAAGATTTCCCGCCGCTGATCGTCGAACTGGCGCGAAGCCGTCAGTAGTCTTTCAATCCAAATTGTTGTCAAAGGAGGCCCCATGAAACGCGAGGGCGAAATCGTTCTGACCATCCGCGAGGATGGGACGGTACGCCTGCAAATCGTCAACAACGACAGTCCCGGCCACGGCG
>JBAXUS010000040.1:0-38795 GCA_037129555.1 Planctomycetota bacterium | reverse complement strand
GTGTATTCAATCTGATTACAAATGCCGTATGAAAAAATTTTGTATGCATCCTTAACGTAAGCCCACTATCGCGGATTACGAATTGGCCTTGGTATACCGACAAACTGAAAAAAAGAAACAATCCTCTTTTCCGCTTTCGCCTTCGTCACGTCATTGGCTATAGGCGAAAGCATTTCGTACCAATGTATAGCACGCCCCCAGAGATTAGTTTTGTAATTTTTGTTTGCTTCGCGCTCGCCGAGATCCCACCAACTGTCACCCAGTTGCATCATCACATCCAAGGTTGGCGCAGTTCCCACAGAAATTTCCTCGACTGCCAACTTTTTCAGTGTCGCGTCGGAACATTTTGATAGATATGGCAACGCGCTTTCGGTGGAACAAACATTAAGCAAGTAACGTCCCACTATGAGATTTTGAACCGCATCATCTGGTTTGCTGAACAATGCGCGAAGAGCGGCCAGAGCTTTCTCTGTTAATTTATCGTCCCTTGGAACGGTAAACGACGTCAACGCATTTTTGGTCACGGCGACGTTATCAATTTCAAATTGGTCGCGCATCAATTGAATGGCGATTAGCACCTCGCATAAACTCGACTGCTTGGCCCGCAACGTCGCGAGTTCGCTCAACAACGTATAGCACATCGCTGGATCGTCTTTACTATTTCGGGCTTGAACAATTAGCTTCATCGCAAATTTACGTGAATCAATGTAAGCTTTTTTTGTATAGTCTTCGGCGAAGTCGTCATGAACCTGCTTGGTAGCCTTTTTTAACGCTTCCGCATCGGGAACAGGCTGCTTCTTCACGACATCAGGATTTCCCTCACCACAAGACGCGTTCAAGCCAGCGAGGAAAATCAACAATAACACGACAGAATTGCAACGATTCCGATTGGCAACTTTCAGGTCTTTGCTGTTCATGCGGGATCCTCGACCATTTTTGACCTGCGTCCAACTTTGAATGGAGGTACTCGGAAACAGACGACTCATTTTGTCGAGCCCCGCCTCACATCTCTACAACCGTTCCGCCGCCAAATCCGCCAGCGCGCTGCGTTCCGATTTTGTCAGTGTGATGTGGCCGCAAAGGTCGGAGCTTTTCAAGCGTTCGACGCAGTACGTCAGCCCGTTGGAACTCGCGTCGAGATACGGATTGTCGATCTGCTGCGGGTCGCCGGTCAGGATCATTTTCGTGCCTTCACCGACGCGGCTGATGATCGTTTTGACTTCGTGCGGCGTCAGATTCTGCGCTTCGTCGATGATCACGAACATGTTCGTAATGCTGCGTCCGCGAATGTACGTCAGCGCTTCCAATTCGAGCAGGTCTTGTTCGAAGAGCTGATCGCGCGTCAACTGGTGTGGCGAGTAACGACCGTTGAGCAACATCTTCAAATTGTCGAAAATCGGGCCCATCCACGCCATGAGTTTTTCGTCTTTGTTGCCGGGCAGAAAACCGATATCGCGGCCCATCGGCATGATCGGGCGGGAGACGAGAATCTTTTCGTATTTCTTGTCCTTGATGACGCGCTGCAACCCGGCGGCGAGGGCCATCAGCGTTTTGCCCGTTCCGGCTCGACCGACGAGGGTAACGAGTTGGACGCTGTCGTCGAGCAGGAGTTCGAACGCATAGCGCTGGGATGCGCTTCGCGGAGCAATGTTCCAGGCGCGGTCGAATTCGGAGATCAGCGGGACGAGTTCGTGGCCGACCATATCCGCGCGGGCCATTGCCGTGTGCTTCGGATTCGACTCGTTCTTCATAAGGAAGAATTCGTTGGGCGAGCACGTGGGATCGAGATCGGGAATCGTGACTTTTTTTCCGCTGTAGAATTCGTTGATCGTCTCGGCTGAAACCTGAATTTCGCGCCAGCCGGTATAGAGCGTGTCGTAATCGACTTTCTGCTGCTCAAGATCCATGACCTTGAGGCCGAGGGCGTCGGCTTTTACGCGGCAATTGATGTCCTTCGAGACGAAGATGACGCGCTGGCCTTTGCGGTTTAGTTCGAGTGCGACGGCGATGATCTGATTGTCGGCGGCTTCGGGCTTCAGGCCGGCCATGGTCAGATCGTTTTTGACGTCCTGCTGGAGGACGACTTGCAGGATGCCGCCGTTGCCGATGGGTACGCCGTCAGCGAGGTGGCCGAGGTGGCGGAGTTTGTCGATTTCACGGATGACGTGGCGTGCATTGCGACCGAGTTCGTCGTTGTTGCGCTTGAAGCGGTCGAGTTCTTCGATGACCGCGAGCGCGAGAACGACGCGGTTGTCTTTGAAGGCGAAGAGCGCACCGGGATTGTGGAGCAGAATGTTGGTATCGAGCACAAACGTCTTTTGACCGTGCCCGTCGGGAGTCAGATGAAAATCTTGTTCAATTGTCTGGATGTCAGTCGAGCCGGTTCCTGTCGCTTCGGACATGAGTTGCTCCTCTTCTCCCCCTCACTCCACTTCCACCACCTTTACGTTGCCACTGATGCGCGAAAAGTCCAACGCGTTTTTGAAATCTTATTAAACCGGGCCTTTCAAATCGAGATGCCGGTACAGCGATGAAAGTGAGACGCCGAGTGCTCGGGCGGCCTCGCGTTTATTGCCTTGGCATTCGGCGATGATGCGGCGGATGTGGTCGCGTTCGAATGTGGACGCCGCGTCTTTCAAATCTTTGACTTCGGCCACCGGCATCGCAGGGATGCGCCCCAGTGCAGAACCGTCAGGCGATTTGAGGAAGGGTTCTGACCCGACGATCATGGCGAGTTCGATACGTCCGCGCAATTCGCGGACATTGCCCTTCCAGGGCAGCGTACTGAATTCAGTGAGCAGACTCCGATCAATGCCAGTAAATGCCCGATGTAATGCAGAGTTTAAATGGGAGATGAAAAAAGCGGCAAGCAGCGGCACATCGCTACGACGATCACGCAACGGGGGGAGGAGGCATTCAAGCGGCAGGAAATGAGCATACAGTGCGCCGTCGAACAAGCGCTTATCCACATCGCGTGACAATCGGTGCGACGCGCTCGCAATGATGCGCGCGTTAAAAGGCTGAGCGACGGTTGAGCCGACTGGGCACACTCGATTCGTCGCCATCGCTTGGGCGAGTTTGCTCTGAAGCGCCATGGGAATGGCGTCGATGTTCTTGAGAAATACTGTGCCGGAGCGCACGCTGCGGAGCAATCCGTTGGATTCGGGCAACGCACTGTCAGAGGTTCCGCGAGTCCGTCCGAAGAGGTGCGCTTCCAATTCGTGTTCGGAAATCCCGCCGCAATAGACCGTGGCAAACGCACCGGGCGTTGCGCTGCTGAGCCCGTGAATTGTTCGGGCTACCAATGTCCGACCCGTGCCGGTTTCGCCGACGATCAACGCGGGAGAACGCGTCGTCGCGGCGTGGCGCGTCCACGTTCGAACGGCGTCGATTCCATCACTCGTGCCGACGATTTCGGAAGTCGATGAGTGGTGTTCACGTTCGCGCTTCAGCAGTGCGTTTTCTAGCACGAGGTTGGCGCGTTCCAGAATACGTTCGACTTTACGAGGGATTTCGTCGACTGCCAGCGGCTTGACCCATGTGTCGTCCGCACCGATCTGAAGCGCTTCAACAGCGCCTGTAATGTTCGTCGGTTCGCGAAGCACAATGAACGGCGTCCGAGCGTCTGTTTCGCGCACTCGTCGCAGGAGGTCCAGGCCATTGATAGCTGGCGAGTGGAGTTCTGCGATGATGAGATGCACGGCGTTGTTTCGGAGGTGTTCAAGTGCTTCGATACCGTCACCGGCCAGCAGGATACCCCATCCCTGAGTGGCCAGTATTTTCGACACTTTGTTGCGCAACACCAGATCATCTTCGACGATCAATACAACGTTCATAAGTGTCAGTCCACAAAATCAAATTCATTCGATAGCAACAAGACTTGCGCATATTTTTCCCACGGCGCCAGTGGTGTCGCTGGTTTTCCAGGCGGGCCGCTGAAGCCGCCGTTCGATGTCCATTCAATGGCTCCGTGCTCGTCTGAAAATGAAGCTCCATAATCGAGGATACGAATCGTCACTGTCCACGAATATCCGTCCGAATTCTCGCCGGTGCGGCAATCGATCACGAAGTCGAGCGAGTCGCCTTTTTTGAGCGCGACCTTTTCGACTTTGGTTTCGACTGCGTTCGATAACGCAATGAATTCGCCGACGCCGCCGTCAACACTCGATACGACGCGCGCTCGGACGCCGTCACCGGCCTTTGCGGGGTGGTTCAATTTGCCGCTGACCGCAAATGTTCCGTCGCGCGGTGCGGTCCAGCGGCGAACGGTGGCGAGATGGGGCGTGCCGCCGGGATGTCCACCCGTTGACGAAAGACTTGCGTAGCCGATCTTTGGGTCCGGCAATTTCGGGCCGGCCTGCCACGTCGTTCCGGTGAAATGCTTGAACGCTGTGAACTCCGTGACGCGTTTTTTGGTCTCATCGTAAAAGCCGTAGCCGTATTGCCAGAGCGCAGGCGGTGGGACGAGTGCCTGGATTTTTTCGCCTTCGGCCAGTTCAATGAATTTCGCACCCAACGCAGCTTCACCCGGCGAGGCTGGGCGGCCCAGCGTGGCGCGGTAGAGCTTCTGCAGTTTCGCGGTCGTGTCGTGTTCGGATGCGATCTCCGGGCGCGCAGCGAGCTGCTTCGCCAGATCGATGACGAACGGGCTGTTCATCATGTACAGCGCCTGTTGCGGCACGGTCGTGTTGTAGCGCATCGGGCTGTGCGTGTCAGGGCTGGCGAAGTCGAACGCGCGGAACATGCCGGGGAGATTCTGGCGGTCGATGTAGCCATAAATCGAGCGGCGTTTCGGGAACGGTTGCGCGGTCAATTCGACTGAACGTCCACCCATGGTGGTGTCGAGTTGGCCGGACGCGGCGAGCAGTGCGTCGCGCATCGCTTCGAAGTCGAGGCGCTGGCGGTTGTAGCGCCAGAGGTATGTGTTTTCGGAGTCGATTTTGCGCGCTTCTTGATTGTCGTCGCTGCTCTGTTGATAGGTCTGAGACAGCATCATCTCGCGGTGCAGTTTCTTCAATGACCAGCCGTTTTGCATGAAGTTGATCGCGAGATAATCGAGCAGTTCCTGATTGATCGGCGCATCGCTGCGGACGCCGAAATCGCTGGGCGTCTGGACCAGTGCCGAGCCGAAATGATGCAGCCACACGCGGTTGACCATGACGCGAGCGGTCAGCGGATTTTCAGGGCTGGCGATGGCTTGCGCGAGTTCAAGACGCCCGCTGCCATTCTTAAAGGGCTGCGGATTCGTTGACGTGAGCAGACTGAGGAATTGACGTGGTGCGACGTCGCCCGGTCGGCCCACGTTGCCGCGCAAAAAGATGTGCTGCGTGACCAGATTGCCGTCGTTCAACACCATCGCGCGCGGTGGTGCGCCCGGATGCGTTGCGGCGAGTGCGTCGATCGCGTTGTGGATCTTGCGCTCCATGTCGGTGTCGGCGCGGTTCAAGAGGTGCGAGAGGTCCGCGAAGGCAATGTTCAAAGGCGATTTTACATCGGTAATAATCTGTCGTACTGCTTCGGCTGCCGGGACTTTTTCTGTTGAAGGCTTGACCTGGGCGGCAATCAGCGCACCATATTTCTCGGCAACTTCGCGGATGGTCGCAGGCGCTTTCGCTGTGAATGCTTTGACCATGAGCGCGTTGAGTTTGCCATCTATGTTAGCCGCAAACTTCGCAACGAGCCCCGGCGCTTTTTCGGCGAATTCAGTGTCTTTCAAGCCTGACAGCGCGGCCCAGGGAGCCCAGATGGGATCGGTCGCTTTCACGTTTGTTTTGACATATGCTTTCCAGCGTGCGTAAGCGAATCCGTTGAGATCTTTCTGCTTCAACTTTTCAAACGGCGTGTCGCCTAATTCACGCACCGCCATCAAATAATCGGCGATGGATTTCTCGCTGCGTAAACCCGCCAGTTTCGTTTCGTGGTGCTTGATTCGGAGCGCTTCCAATTCGACTTCTTTTGCTTTCACTTCCTTATCGTATTGAAGCGACGTCGGATTCGCTTCGGGCTTGCCGACGAGTGGCAGGTCCTTGGGTTCGGTAGACGATGCGAAGACGGAGTAGAGACCGTAATAGTCCTTCTGGGTGATCGCGTCGAATTTATGATCATGGCACCGCGCGCAGCCGATGGTCAGGCCCTGCGTGCCTCGGATAAGTACGTCAAGACGGTCGTCGATAATGTCGGCTTGGTTGTTCAGGAAGCGCCGCCCCAGTAACAAAAAGCCCATTGCGGCGAGGTCTGAATTATCCGGTGTCGGCGGCAGTTTGTCAGCCGCGACTTGTTTGATCAAAAATTGATCATAAGGCACATCGGCGTTGATCGCATTCACGACCCAATCGCGGTACACATACGAATAAGGATAGCGCCGCTCCTCTTGAAACACGTAGCCCTTCGTGTCGGCGTAACGCGCGACATCGAGCCAGTAACGCCCCCAGCGCTCGCCGTATCGCGGAGAAGCCAGCAGACGGTCGATCACTTTAGCGAAGGCATCGGGCGACGGATCAGCGTTGAACGCGTCGATCTCTTCAGGCGTCGGCGGAAGGCCGATCAGATCGAATGTCGCTCGGCGAATCAGCGTCAAGTTGTCCGCGCGCGGAGACGTGGGGAGGCCCTTTGATTCCAATTTCGCCCGGACGAATTTATCGATGGGCATCAACTTGGGATCGTTATTGTTCAATGTGGGAATGGCTGGAAGCACAGGCTTTTTGAACGACCAGAATTCTTTCGCTTTGGCCAAGTCTGGCGTCACCGACGTCGCCACGGATCGCGGATCAGGTGCGCCCATGCGGACCCAGGTTTCGAAGTCGGCGATCTGCTGGTCCGTCAACGGTTCGTCCGGCGGCATCTGCGATTTTTCGTCTTTGTAACGAACTGCTTTGATGAGCAGACTTTTTTCCAAATCACCGGGCACCACAGCGGGGCCGGTCGCGCCGCCTTTCAACGACGATGCACGCGAATCAAGCAGAAGTGCGCCTTTGATTTTCTCCGACTTCGCACTGTGGCACGTAAAGCACTTGTCGGCCAGAACGGGCCGGATGTGCTTTTCGAAGAATTCGACACCTTCGGCTGATGGCTCTCCCGTCGCTGCGCCGAACGCACTCCACAAAGTGCCGGCAAGGGCTAGTGATACACTTTTAATGAGACCTAATTTCATACGCATTTTTCAGTTTCGAATCAGGGGTTTTCACACGTACTAAAAGCGCTTCAAACGCTTTCCTTGACTCTATATACAGCTTGGCGAATGAGAAGGCAGAACTGACTTGAAAAATACCAAAAAATAATATTTTGAAACCCGTGTACTACGTTCGTATAAAAAAGCAGGACGGTCGAAATTCAACCGTCCTGCCTTGAGACTCTGACGTGCTGCGAACGGGTGATGAATTAAAGGTAGTACTGAACCATCTCGCTCAACGGCTTGCACTTGATCTTGCCTGCATTGCCGGCTTGGCCGAAGGAGATCATGCGTTCCTTACAGACCTGTTGCATCGCGGCGCGCGCGGGTGTGAGGTACTCGCGGGGATCGAACTTTTCCGGCGCGTTCTTGAAGAACGTGCGGATCGAGCCCGTCATCGCCATGCGCAAATCGGTATCGACATTGATCTTTCGGACGCCGTGCTTGATACCCAACTGGATTTCTTCGACCGGGACGCCCCACGTCGGCTTGATGTGTCCGCCGGCTGCGTTGATGATGTCCTGCAATTCCTTTGGAACACTGCTCGAACCGTGCATGACCAAATGCGTGTTCGGACATGCCTTGTGGATTTCCTTGATGCGGTCCATCGCGAGAATCGCGCCGTCGGGCTTGCGGGAGAACTTGTACGCGCCATGGCTGGTGCCGATGGCGACGGCCAGTGCGTCAACGCCGGTCTGCTTCACAAATTCTGCGGCTTCGTCAGGCTTCGTCAACAACTGGTCGCGCGTCAACTTGCCTTCCGCGCCATGACCGTCTTCCTTTTCGCCTTCGCCCGTTTCAAGATTACCGAGGCAGCCGAGTTCGCCTTCGACGCTGACGCCCTTGGCGTGCGCTAAAGCGACAACTTCCTTCGTCACGCCGGCGTTGTATTCGAAGCTCGCGTGGCTCTTGCCGTCGGCTTGGAGCGAGCCGTCCATCATCACGCTGGTGAAGCCGTACTTGATCGCGCTGGCGCAGGTGTCAGGGCTGTTGCCGTGATCCTGGTGCATGCAGATCGGAATGTTCGGATACAGTTCGACGGCAGCCATCATCAGGTTGCGAAGGAACACATCGTTCGTGTACTTGCGCGCACCGCGGCTGGCCTGAATGATCACCGGCGATTCGGTTTCCTTCGCGGCTTCCATGATGGCCTGAATCTGTTCCATGTTATTGACGTTGAACGCAGCCAAGCCGTAACCATTTTCAGCGGCGTGATCGCACAACTGACGCATTGTCACCATCGGCATAACGAAATCTCCTTTAAGTTGTGGAACGTGGCATTGGCAAAGCACTTTTTCGCGACAAAGGCACTCGCCTCCGCCCTTCACACGCCTGGCCCATTCCGCTTCTCGGATCATCCTATCCTATTAAGTGCTCCGATTCAAGAGTGAGGTTTAGGCTTTTAAAAAACATTGTGTACCACTGACTGTGTGCCACTGGCAGGTACCCCTGCCAGTGCCGGACTCGCGAAGAACGTATGATTTTCAAACTATCTCGTTCAACCCCGTGAGCACGAAACGAAGGAGCGATTTGAAAACCAACGATGCGTTGCGAGACCGGCACTGGCAAGGGTACTTGCCAGTGGCACACGCCGAACTTCACGCTTCCTTCGCTAGTTCATACAACGCCGCTTTGACCTGGCACGCGTTCCAGTCCGGATGCAATTCGCGGATGCGCGCGGCTAGTGCGGCCAGATGCGGCGCGGCGAAGCTGCTGCCTGTGATTGTCTTGTGGCCTTTATTTGTCCACGCTACTTTGACATTGATGCCACGCGCCGCGAATTCGACGAGTTCACCTGCGTTGCGCCGCACTTTCATCGGCGGCAGATCGTCCTGGCATGTCGATAGAACCGTTGGAAAAAATGCTGGATATTCTTCGGTTTTGAAATCCTGATTGTTGCAGGCCGACACCAGCCAGACGTTGTCGCAAAACGCGCGGTCCACCATTCGCTTGTAACGGTCCACGTACTCGCGGCGACCGGTGCCGAATGAACAATTGACGATGTCGAACTTCTCATCGATCGCCCATTTGAATCCCAGGATCACGAACTCGGATGAGCCGCGAATATTTTCATCGAGCACACGCAGACTGTGCAATTCGATGCCCGGAGCGTATTGATGCAGAATTGAGCAGACCGCTGTGCCGTGGCCGTAGGCGTCGCCGCCCGGATCCTCGCGGATCGTCGGAACGCCGTACGCGTCAGCACAGACACGCCAGCAGGTGATCGGAACACCGGCGAGGTCTGGATGTTCGAGATCGACACCGGAATCCATCACCAGCACCCGCACCCCAGCCCCAGTCGCTTTCTCGACTTCAGAGTAAGAAATTATCATCGTTATCCTTCAGCACGTCTGAAAGCAGCAACCCCAGCAAGTACGCTTTCCATTGCAGGGCGTCGAGGTCTTCGGGTTTGAATTTCTCGCCTTCCTTCACGTTGATCGCGGACACCACGCCGCAGATTTGCGCATCGACTTTGACCGGCGCGACGACCATGTTGCGCACACTGAATTGTTTCTTGATCTCGGGGTTCATGAACTCGTCGGGGCCGACGCAAAGCGAAATCCCAGCGGTCGCAATCAAGCCGACGACGCTGTCATTGGCCTGTACAACGAGCTTTTCGACCTGGTCATGCGCAGGCCCGGCGTTGACTGCGCCCTCGATGCGTTTGCCATCCGCGCTGATCACCCAAAACGTGGACTCGCTCGCCCGGCAGGCTAGAGCAGTATCAGCCATGAATCGGCGCATCAATTTCAGCGTCCGCGCCGAGTGGCAGAACTCCCAATTGATCAGATACGCCGGACCGTGGTGCACGGGCGGCTGCGGCGCGGGCGGGTCGATTGTTGGAGCGTTCAGCATGCAAATAATCCCGGGCAATGGTGCGGGTGTGACGGCCAATTAGTATTACCCACAGAGGACACAGAGGAAAAGCAGAGGAACAGCAACGGAAAGGAAAAAGAACGAATGATAAACGGGGATTGTAATCATCCACCCATTCCCTCATTTTCCCCGCTTTTCCTCTGCCGTTCCTCTGTGCCCTCTGTGTCCTCTGTGGTTTTTATTGCTGTTTAAGCGCCGCTTTTTTCCGTCGCTCAAAATGCTTTTCGATTCCGGCCAGATCCAGACAATTCAACACGTGCTTCGCTTCGACGCCGCCTTTGCGAGCGCAGAGCACGCCCCATTTCTGATTCAACAATCCTGTCGTGTCGTGCGCGTCGGGATTGATCGCCAGCATGCAGCCGAGTTCCAGCGCGCGTTGATGCAACCGCCAATCCAGATCCAAGCGGTGCGGGTCGGCGTTGATTTCGACTGCGACACCGTGCTCGCCACACGCTTTTAACACTGCGTCCAAGTCAACATCGTACGGTTCGCGCTGCAAGAGCAGACGTCCGGTGGAGTGGCCGAGAATTGTCGTGAACGGATTGCTGACCGCGTTGACGAGCCGCGCTGTCTGCGCTTTGCGGTCGAGCTGAAAGCGGCTGTGCACACTCGCGACGATGAAGTCGAACGACGCGAGTTGTTCGTCCGTGTAATCGAGTTCGCCGTGTTCGAGAATGTCCGATTCAATGCCTTTGAAAATCTTAAAGCGCGTGCCCGCATAGCCGCGATTCAACTCGTCGGCGTGTGCATGTTGAGCGCACACTTTTTCGTAGCGCAATCCACCTGCGTACGCAGCGCTTTGTGAATGATCGCAGACGCCGAAATACTCCTGCCCGAGTTTGCGCGTTGCTTCGGCCATCTCGTCGAGCGTGTTCGATCCGTCTGAAAAAACGGTGTGGCAATGCAGAATGCCGCGCAGGTCTTTGAGTTCAATCAGCTGGGGCCAAACGCCCGTCTTTGCGCGTTCAATTTCGCCACGCCCCTCGCGCAATTCAGGTTCGATGAAGTGCAGATTCAGCGCAGCGTAAATCTCCGCTTCGGTCTCGCATGGTAACGCGTCGTTGCCCCGGCACAAGCCTTCCGGCGTCAAGTCCATGCCAAGTGTCTTCGCCCAATCGCACAGAGACGAGACGTGAGCCGCTGAACCTGTCGCAAAAATCAGCGCGGCTCCGAGGTGCTGGGACGGCGTGGTCGTGACGCGAAATTCAGGCGACGATTCAACGGGCGCATCCGAGCCTTCGTCATCAATGATCGCGACGAGTTCTACCGGTCCGCAGACTTCGCACCCGCGCCGGACATCTCCGGCTGGAATGACGCTCTTAATAGAGGGGTGGCGATCCTTCAGTGCTGTGCTCGCAGCGAAGGCGCGCGCGTGGCCGGCGTCGATTTTGACCAGCCCCACGTTTTTCTTTTCGAACGCGAGGCTCTCCAAAATCTTGGCCTGAAGCTTCGCGCCGAATCCTTTTTCAGCCGCGATTTTTCCGGCGTGACACGCCGCTTCAAGTTCGGCGAAGCTGGCGATCTTTTGCGACTGATACAGCGCCGCCGCCTTCTTCGGCCCGAGTCCTGGAATGCGCATCAATTCAAGCACTCCCGCCGGGTGCTGTTCGCGCAGATACTCGAGCGTTGGATGCGTCCCGGTTTTGTGCAGCTTGATGATCTTCTCGGCAATCGCTTCGCCCACGCCGGAGATGGATTTGAGTTTGCCTTGCGCAATGACTTGTGCGAGCGGCACGGGATGCGTGAGCAGGTTCTCCGCCGCCGTGAAATACGCCCGGAATTTAAATGGCGATTCCTCGCACAATTCCATGCGCCGCCCGATCTCGTTCAAGAGCGCGGCGACGGCAGGGGCGGGGAGGGTCGGTTCGGACATGTCAGCAACCTCAAAAGCGTTTCTACTTCACCATTATAAAGGGCGATCGTTCAAGTCCCTGCCCTTTATCGCCGATTATTCTAAAAGATCAAAAGGCTTAAAAAAATGTCCGATTTGGTCCACTCTCATCAGGACGGCTTGAGCGCGACAGTGGCGCTCCTCCATCCGCATACGCGCCACATCGTTTCGCCAACCGCACGGGCTGTCGCGGTTTCTTTGTTCCGTGTCATCTTGACTCGCGCTCTCGCCGGAATGTGTCGCGGTCTGGCAAACCGATTCGACACTCAATCCTCATCTGCTTTTTATATTTCTCCGAAAAAAATATCCATCCAACTTCCGCACCTTGCGTCATTTGAGCAATCGGTTCAAAAAAGATCGGACACTGATGCTTTCTGCTCGGACTGCTTCGGCACAGCAATCGCGCGGGATGTAAGCGAGTGTCGGGATGGATCGAATGGATGCGAATGACGGAACTCTCGCGCTGTTGATAGTGTAAAGCTTTTGAAATAAACGAGTTGCCTGTTGAATTGAATACGCAGACAGTACGAATCGTCTAATGGTGTAGGAGCAGGAAGCATTTTTCGGAAAAATGCGTGCACGGCTGTTCGGATGAAGTGTAGTCAATGCTCTATCATGCTAATAGACGTGGTTGGGCCAAAAGTTTTTGTTTGACTTTGGGTTCACCATTGCTTAAAACGTCCCGTCTAACAGAAATGTAAGACGGGGTTCTGGAGGCGAGTATGTCCGCCATGTGTTGCACGGTTGCCAATATGAACACGTCATCGTCCGATATTCGCCGTGAAAGCGAACTGTTCCGCGCTGCCCAGTTGGAACTCGACCGCCACAAGTGGTTCTTGTCCGAAAAGGCCGGATGCGACATGGGCCACACCGCCATCGTCAATTGGAAATGCAAGCATTGGTGGTCATGGTGCCGCGCTCGTCTTATTGAACATCTGTCCGGAACGAAGTATTGGAGCGAATTAGATCAGCAAGACTTCGATTTGATCAACCGCGATTTTCATCCCAACCGCAACCTCGTTGAATCCATCTTCGAACGCGTCAAAATGGGTGGACATCAAGGTGAAAATCTCGGCATCATTATTTGGGCGCAAAAAGAAGGCCATAGTATGAAAGAAGTTGATGAAATTCTGAAACTCATCGACATCAATTCAAAGCGCCTCGAATTCTTTTTGGAACTGTAGTTTATAACAATTTTCGCAACGCTATGCGTCCGTATGTCTCCTCCCGCAACGATGTAATTTCCTACGTTGCTTTCAGCCCTTATTAAGCCACTGAAACGTCTGCCCCCCTTTCCTTCAAACTAAGAAAATACAGCGACCATTTCGTCAGCCGGTGGGTGTTGCTTCATAAAAAGTAGGACGGGCTAAAAGCCCGTGACACAAATCATGTCATGGCATTCGCAGCGCTCCGCGTTTACAGTGCTGGCTGCACTACTTTTTTAAGTCAGGAATCACTCCATGCAAACGCACTCCTCGCGCCCCACTCACGATCTTCGAGCCATCGCCCACCGAGCCATGATCGCGCGCGGATTGGTTCCCGATTTTGAGCGTGAAACGCTTGCCGAACTCGCCACCATTCAATCAGCTCCGTGTGCGCCCGGAAACGGTGTGCGCGATATGCGTAGCCTGATGTGGTGCTCCATCGACAACGATTCGTCGCGCGATTTGGACCAACTCACGGTCGCCGAGGCCTTGTCCGACGATGCGGTCAAAATATTCATCGCTGTCGCCGACGTGGATGCTCTCGTTCTTAAAGCCGGCGCCATCGACCGCCACGCCAGCCACAACACCACCTCCGTCTATACGCCTGCCGCGATTTTTTCGATGCTGCCCGAACGACTCTCCACCGACCTCACCTCGCTGAATCCCGGCGAAGACCGGCTCGCGATTGTTATCGAAATGACCGTGCAAGCCGACGGCACGATTTCACACCCGGACGTCTATCGCGCCGCCGTTCACAACTATGCCAAGCTGGCCTACAACAGTGTCGCCGCGTGGCTCACCGGAACAGCTCCCGCGCCGGACGCGCTGGCCGCAGTCAAAGGCTTGGGCGATCAAATCAGGCTCCAGGATGGTGCCGCACAATGCCTCCGCAAGTTGCGCCACGAACACGGCGCGTTGAGCTTGCAAACGATTCAGCCGAGTGCCGTGTATGTCGGCGGTGAATTGACTGACATCAAAGTCGAAGAAGCCAACCGCGCCAAAGAACTGATCGAAGATTTCATGATCGCGGCCAACGGTGTCACTGCAAAATTTTTGAAGAGCAAGCGTTTCCCGTCCCTGCGCCGCATCGTTCGCGATCCGAAACGCTGGGAACGCATCGTCGCCGTCGCGGCTGAATTCGGCGGGAAGCTGCCCACAACGCCCGACGCGTTGGCGCTCGAAACGTTCCTCCTTGAGCGCAAAAAAGCCGACGCGCTGCGCTTCCCCGATCTCTCGCTGACCGTCGTCAAACTCATGGGCCGGGGCGAATACGCCGTCGATCTTCCGGACGAAGAAATCGCCGGGCATTTCGGATTGGCTGTCAAAGATTACACGCATTCCACTGCGCCCAACCGGCGCTACCCGGACGTGCTGACGCAGCGCCTGTTGAAAGCTGCCATCGCAGGCCGCCCCGTTCCGTATTCCGACGACGAGCTGAAAACGCTCGCCGCGCATTGCACGGAGATGGAAGACGCAGCGTCGAAAGTCGAGCGTCAAGTCCGCAAATCCTGCGCAGCGCTTTTGCTTGAACACCAGATCGGCAAGACCTTCGATGCAATCGTCACCGGCGCGTCGGATAAGGGCACGTACGTGCGCAGCTTCCACCCGCCCGTCGAAGGCCGCGTGACGCGCGGCTCAACCGGCTTGGATGTCGGCGACCGTGTCACCGTCCGGCTCGAACGCGTGGATGTTGAACATGGATACATCGATTTTTCAAATGTGAAGAATCACGGCGCGTAAAAAAGTAGGACGGGCTTATAGCCCGTCTTTGTGAGCCTCAAGATTTAGAAAAAGACGGGCTATAAGCCCGTCCTACATACGTCACCCGCCGATGCGGCTCATGCTCGCGGCAGGAATTTCGGCCCAATCTTTGTGCACTTCAGGCTTGATCTCCGACGCGTTGCGGAACGCTGCGATGATGTCCGCTCGTGTCCCACCGTTACGCAAGAGCGGCTTGATTGAAATCCCGCCGCCATCGAGCAAGCAACTGCGAATCTCGCCCGTCGCGGTCAGGCGCAGGCGGTCGCACTTCTTACAAAACGGCGCGCTCATCGCGCTGATAAATCCCAATCTTCCGGCGGCGCCGTTGATCCGAAATACTTCCGCCGGCCCCTTCATGCCGTCGCCTGTTTCGAGCGGAATCAAGTCGCCGAAGCGCGCCGTAATGCGCTGCTTCGTGACCGTATTCGAAATAAATTCAAAATTCCCAGAGCCCATCGCACAGCCCTTGGCTTCCTCAAGCGGCATGTATTCAATGAAGCGAATATCCAGATTTTGCTCGAGCGTCATCGCCGCAAAATCAGCGACTTCATCATCGTTCAAGCCGCCCAGCACCACCATGTTGATTTTAAGCGGATTCAATCCAGCCGCCTGCGCTGCGCGAATTCCATCGAGCACTTCGCCCAATTCGTGCCGCCGCGCAATCGCTTTGAATTTCTCCGCGTTCATCGTATCGAGCGAAATGTTGATGCGCTTCAATCCGGCGTCGGCCAGCGGCTGAGCCAGTTCTGCAAGGCGCGTTCCATTCGTCGTCAGCGCCAAATCCGTGATGCCCGGAACGCGCGCGACCATGCCCGTCAACGTCGCAATATCCGAGCGCACCAACGGCTCGCCGCCGGTCAATCGGATTTTGTACACGCCCGCCACAGCCGCGGCTTCGACTACTGTGACGATCTCTTCAAATGAAAGAATCTCCTCGCGCGGTAGCCATTTCATGCCTTCGTCCGGCATACAATACACGCAGCGCAGATTGCACAGGTCAGTCACCGAGACGCGCAGATACGTGAACGTGCGCCCGTAGCGGTCAACGATGCGTTCGCTTCCCGGAATGAAACCGTGGCGCAACAGGGATATGAGGGGTGCGGTGGCTGACATAAGCACAAGCGTACAGTGTTCGCGGCTCCTTAGAACTGCAAATCCACGTCAGTCTTTTTCTTCTTGCCCTTCATGTCCGGATCGTCGGGCGGAAACGGCGGCTTCATAGGTCCGCCTTTGTAGTTCGGAACGCCGGAATAAAACATGATCGTGTTGCCCTGCACTTCAAAACGCAGCCCTGTGAGCTGCGACATCATGCCCAGACTTTGTTTCGGATCGACATCATTGATATCAACACTCACCGGCTCGGCGAAGCGTTTGCCTGCTTCCTTGTCGCCCGCCAGAATCGTCACCTTAAGCATCGCGCCGAGTTCGTTCATCACCAGCTTCAACGTTTGATCCGTTGCTTTCAACGAAATCTTCTGATTCGGATCGAAGCGCATTTGCATGTCATTGTTCTTGGCGTTGGGCGGTGGCCCAAACATCGGCGAGCGGCGCAGCGCCCGGGCCATCGCATTGATGCGCCGCAAATCCATGTCATCTTTCGCGCGAAACGTGAGCAGTTTCAGCCGCTCATCAAAATCCGGTTTCACATCCGGAGCGATTTTGACAGCCGATTGAACGAAATCACGCACGTCCAGTTGTGGCGGAATATCGCGCCCCGGGACAAGCACGAGAATTCCGTCTTTGGCCGGATCGAACGCCATCGCGAGCATCTCCGTCGCCAAAAACGGATTGCGTTTCATCATCGCCGAATCGACTTCTATCGTATCGCCTGATGCAAACTTGACGCGCAGCAATCCAGCGGCATCCGCGTCCGGGTCTTTCTCCTTCTTTCCGTTCTTCTCCTGCCCCTTTTTCTGCTCATGGCTGACAATGTAAATTGCGTCTTCTTGAATCTTGTACTCCAAGTCCGCCAGTTTTAGAATCCATTGCAACGCGTTCTCCATCTCCATATCCGCGACACGCAGCGTGATCGTCGTTTTCTTCGCGTCTTCCAACGCCTGCGGCGAAACCACAATCGTGGCGTTGCTCAATCGGCGCACAAATTCCATCGTTTCGACAAACGGCGCGTCAGCAAAATCAAACGTGACTTTTCGGCTAAGCGCTTTCTTCAATCGATCGTTCGCCTCCTCGCAACGCGCGGACGACATGCTGCCCGAAAACACAATTAGAATCACAGAGAGAAACGTGGCGACGGATTTCATGGCTTCGAATCCTTTTGACGTGGGTGATGGTTACAGACTATTTTCAACCCGATTTTACAAAAAGACAATCTAAATCCCGGCAAAATTTTTCTCTCGCAACGACACCGAATTGTTTCGACTCGTGGGTCGCCATATCCAACCCACTTCGCTCGTATGACTTTTCCGCAAGAATCCGGGAAGTTTTTGGCCTATCTCCGGAACAAGATAATCGCCTTATAATCTGTCAGTCTTGGGGTATATCCGTGCGGACAGAATGAATTTTCTTAGCATATTTCGAACTCGACTTTTTTTGTTTCAGGGCCATGATGCGATACGCAACTTTTATTCTTCTCGTCACACTCGCCAGCGCCTCGCTCGCCGCCGATCGCACAGCGGCTGACGCGTATCTCGCGGGCGTTCCGCCGTTGGTGGCTGCGAACGAGTACAAGACGATCGAAGATTTGTGCAAAAGGTCGCTACAGTCCGATGAGAATTGCCCCTTGGCCCACTATTATATTGGCCTGTGTCTCGAAAAATCCGGCAAGGCTCACGACGCGTTTAAGTCCTATCAAACCGCCGCCGCGCTGGCCACAAAAGAGAAAGACACGGGGCTCGCCACCAAAGCGACCGCCGCAGCGAAACGACTCGGCGCGGGGATCATGGAGATCGACGCCCTCGACCAAAAGCTCGCGGACAAGTTGATTAAGATCGGCACCGACGCGCTCGACACCGGACGCGCCGACACCGCCAAGTCAGCGTTCACGTCGTTGCTCGCGATCCAACCCGAAAACGCGAAAGCTAAGGATGGACTCGAAAAAGCAGTGAAGGCGCTCAAAGATCGCAGCAACCCGATCAAGACTAAAATCGCCGCCGCGATGCTGACAGAGACGTGGTACAAAATTGGCATCGGCAAAAAGGATGACGCAGTCACTCTGGCGAAATCATTGTCCCAAAAATACGGTGATACTGAGTGGGGTAAAGAGGCGGCTGGATTGATCGAACGCGATTTCGCCGCACCTAAAAAAGAGGAAGTCGCGGAGCTTGCGCAGAAGCTCAAAGACCCCAGCGCGAAACCGCCTGAAACGCCCAAGACGCCCGGCTCTCCGAGCGTCGCAGCCGTCATACCGACGACCGCCCCCAATGCGAAACCGAAGGCTGGTTTGGACGTCGAAGCACTTTCCAAAGCAGCAGATGCAGACACGTTGAAGATGCCCAAAGACGGTTTAGTGACCGCGTTCGTCGATGCACATAAAGCGGGTAAAGCACTCTATGCAAAAGCCACTCCCGGAGTAGAAGGCAATCAGGAAAACCTCACGAAGGCGCTCGAACACTTCGTCAAAGCTGAAAGCATTTTCACACGCATCGAATCCGAAAAACTGCTCGACGACTCGGTCGCTGAAAGTGCCAAAGAAGTCGGGATGCTCCGCTATGCTTGCATGAAAATGACGATCCTTGCTCGTTGATGCCTTGCACACAGAACCACGCACGACCTTGGGAGAACGAAGCAATGAAACGAATGTCGATCCTTGCCTTAACGTTGGTGCTGAGCGTGTGTGTGTCCGTTGCCTGCGCAGCCGAACGCGCATTGGCTGATGGCTTGACCGCAGCGGGCGTTGCGACGGCCTCTAAAGGTGGTGTAGCCCAGGCCAAAGACATGTTCTTTAAAGCACTGGCGCACGACGACACGTGTCCGGACGCGTTGTTTGAATTGGCAAAGATCGTCGATAAAGAAGGCGACTCGGCCACCGCTGGAGACCTCTTTCAACGCGCCGCGTTGATTTACGCTCAAGAAGGCAAAGCGGCCAATGCGACGAAGCGCACTGAAGCCGACAAGCGCGCCAAAGCCTTGAATCCCGCCGCTGCAAAACTCGCCGCAGCATATGAAGATTACGTACTGGACCTCGACAAGATCGTCAAGAAGTTGCCCGATCCGCTCACCGAAGCCTCCGCGCTGGAACGCGTGAACGATCTGCAATTGCCCAGCGTTTTGCCCCCGGACAAATTACCGAAATTCTTCGCCGCCGCTCAAGCCGCACGAGAAAAAAAAGTCGCCGCAACCACAAAGAAAAACAGTGACGACAATCAACCGCCCGAAGGCGGAGGTGGCAAGAAACGCCGAATGCAGGAAAACCCGAAAGCAGAAGGTGCGACGGACCCCGACGTTGAAAAGGAATTGAAGGCGCTGGGCTGGGCCACGGTGACGGGCGTCTGGATCAAGAAAAGCCCCGGCGTGTATGAGGCCACTGACGCGAAATTGGAAGCTCCGAAAACAAACGGCGCAATCGATTTTTGGGTGCTGAAATCCGGTGGCGACGGCACCGTCAAAGCCACCGTCCGCACCGACGCCAACGCACCTCGCAAAGGCGGCTTCTTTGGCGGCGGCGGCCCCGGCGGTGATGGCCCGTCCGAAAGTGACGTCCAAGGCTATGGCATTTATTATCGTGGCAAAGATTTTAAGACGTACACCTACGCCGACCGCGGCGGCAAAGGCGGTAAAGGCGGTTTCGGAGGTGGACAATTTGGAGGTGGCGGCGTGAGCCATTTGGGAACGTTTCCGATCAGCGAAGCCAATCCGAAAAATCGGTTCACAATTCACATAGACGACACTCAAATCGACTACATTTGTAACAACGTTCCGACGCACTCATCCAATCCGAAGATGTCCAAAACCGGCGGTTTTGTGTTGGACGTCAACGGAACCGTGACGCTCGAAGCGCCGCGCTGCACCGGAAAATAGACACGATGGCGACGTCCGATGTCTCGCTACTCTTCGACATCCTGAACGACTTTCCGGGCGCGAATTATTCCCCTGAGCGCCTGGAGCCGCTGCTGACGCTCGCGGGCGATCATGGACTGATCGCGCTCGTCCACGATGCGTTGCAAAAACACCATGCCATTATTCCTGACGAGTGGAACGACATCGCGATGGATCTCGCGTTGAACGCGGGCGTTCACGTCAAAGCCGCAGCCGAATTGAGCGCTGCGTTTCAAGCGGCCCGCGTTGACGCCGTCTTCGCCAAAGGCTTGGCTCTCGCGCTCACCGTCTACGCCCGCCCCGCACTCCGCCCATTCGTTGATCTCGACGTCCTGATCGAGCCGGCCGCGCTCAAAGCAGCCGACGAGGTGCTCCGCGCACACGGCTACGAGCGCGATCCAAAGAGCTTGTCGAACCCGATCGAATGCAGTTACGCACGCGAACGGTTGCCGGGATTTCCGGTGCAGATCGATTTACATTGGTCATTCACTGGCGACGATGGCTTGCAAGCGCCCGTGCGCATTTCAATCTGCGACATTCTGTCTCGCGCCCAGACCGTCAATGGCATTCGCGTTCCCAGCGCAGAAGACACGCTGCTTCTCGCCGCCGCGAACATGCCCCGCAAAGCCGCGCAACCGTTGATGCTCGTCGCCGATTTCGCGCAGCTCGCACGACAGAAATTGGATTGGTCCGCAGCGGCAGACCGCGCCCAAAGCAGTCACGTCCGCACCGGCATGTGGCTCGGATTCACACTCGCATCCATGCACTTAAAAGCGCCCACGAATCCCGACTTTATGACGCGCCTCGAACCCTCGCACGCGCGCCGCGATTGGTTGCTCAACGCGCTCAGTGGCCAACAATTATGGAGCGCCGACAAACACCGTCAATGGCGCTACTCGTTCACCTTCAAACTCAAATGCCTCGACTCGTCCTGGGACGAATTCAGCGCCCTCAGCGCCCTCCCAAAAGGCCTCCTCCGAAAATTGAAGCTCACGAAAACCTGGTCTCAAAAACAATTCGGCGTATGACATCCCGTCTGCCACTGACTCAATCCGATAAACCTTTTGCGTCACTTTTCCCCTTTCATTGAAGTTTTCGTTAAACCGTTTATCTTAGTGCTATGCCTGAAGAGTCGAATCAGAATGCTATCACGCCGGATGCGGCCATCCCTCCGCCTGTTGCGCCCACATCGCGCACGTCCGTAAGCAATCGTATCGATTTTTCGGCACAGCTCGAATCCTTCCATGGCCCGCTCGATTTGCTCTTGTATCTGATCAAAGAAAACGAAGTCGAGATCGCGGACATTTCCATCGCCAAAGTGCTCGACCAGTATTTGCAATTCATGGACCAGGCCGGCCAGTGGGATTTGCAGCTCGCCGGCGAATTCCTCGTTATGGCCGTGACGTTGATGGAAATCAAAAGCCGCGAGCTTCTTCCAGTCCAGGAAGTGGCGGAAGATGAAGAAGACATCATCGAAGACCCGCGCAGTGAACTCGTGCGGCAGTTGCTCGAATACCGGCGCTTGAAGGATCAGGCCCGGGCGCTCGAATTGGTCGCCGAATGGTGGCAATGCCATCACCCGCGCGGCATGGCTGACGACATTCCCGAACCGGTTCCGACCCTGGCCGAATCCGCCGAAGCTGAGCGCTCGCTCGCCCGCGAGGCCCTCGTCAACGTCGATCTCTACGGCATGTTCGCGTCCTATGAACGCGTGATGAAAGCTGTGCTCGCGCAGCAGCCGCGCAACATTGTTCTCGACACCGAATCGATCGAAGACCGCATCAAGCGCATCGAGAAAATGCTGCGGACACGCCCGTTCGCGCGCTTCGTTGAATTGGTGCTCGACCCGTTCAATCGCGCGGACATCGCAGCTACATTTTTCGCACTGCTCGAACTCGTGCGACGACGTTCAATCCGCGTGGTTCAAACTGAAAAGTTTGGAAACTTCGACGTGAACTCGCGTGATCCCAACGCGCCGGACGCTGAGTCACAACTCGACATCGAAGCCGCCGAATCCGCCGAGCGCGAGGTGCTGGAAGCCAAGGCCCGCAACGACGAACTTGTCGCGCAGGGACTTGATCCCGAAGGCGAGAAAGTTCAATTCAATCGCAAGCGCGGGCAGACACGCCCAAAATTCGAAGGCCTTGTTCGTCCGGAAGACGTCGAAGAAATCGACGCGGAAGAATTGGAAATCGGTCGCCGCATCGACGCGATTCTCGCAGCAGCCGACGCGATCAGCGAGCGATTCGAGCAGAGCCGGGAAGGCCGCGTTCGCGACGACGACTCGCCGCCCGTCCCAGAAGAGGTCCCGCAACTGGACCCCGACGTGTCATCTGAGCCGCAACCAGATGCCGTGCCTCAAGCAACCGAAGAATCTCCTGCGACACCCCAGGACGACGCGCATTAAAACACGTTGTCATTCCGGTCCTGATACAACTCGTACAATTCCATCAGCGTCTCGCGCGCTTCCTTTCGGACGTAATCGGAATCGTCTTCCAGCAGCGGTAGAACGGGACGGACCAGCGAGGCTTCTCCGAAGAATCGCAAGCCCCACGCCGCTTCCGTGCGGATCCAAAAATGATCGTCTTTTAACGCACTAACAAGCAAGTCCTGCGCGTTCTCGCTGTCGCCGGAATTATACAAATCGCGTTGCTGTTTCTTGATTAATGCAATCAAAATCGTGTGTCGAAGATAGATTTCTTCGTCATCCAGCGAGCGGTACACATCAATGAGCACGTCATCGTTGCCGCGCGTTTCAATGAGCGCCAGGAGCGTCGGCGAAAGTTCCTCGTCGGTGTAATACAGAGTTTGAACGACTCCGGCTTTGAGTTTGTCTTTGAGCGCGGTGAGGTCAGCGGCGCGACCCAATTCCAAGGATGCTGCACGAACAGACATGGCAGTGAACAACACGAGCGAGAGCAACATGGCTTTCTTCATGATGTACCCCTTCGAGTCCGACGCCCAAAATCTCCGTCCATTAGTAGTGACGACAAACGGCACATGAAGCTGATCAAAATTCCGCGATTATTTCAAAAACAACCCTTTCTATGCGCAAATTTTGCCAACCGAGTGCGCTTAACATTCACTGATTAAATTTAAAGCAATTGAACAGCCAGTTCTAACGTTGAGTCGAGCAGAGTGTGTCAGGCAGGAGATTTTGGAACTCAATAAAAAGGCCCTGCGCACCGTTTAAGTGCGCAGGGACCCAAGCCATCTCGACGATTAATTATTCTTCTTCGTCGTCGTCTTCCTCTTCTTCTTCATCGTCTTCTTCGTCGTCTTCTTCATCGTCTTCTTCTTCATCGTCTTCGTCGTCGTCTTCTTCCTCTTCTTCTTCGTCGTCTTCTTCGTCGTCTTCTTCCTCTTCTTCTTCGTCGTCTTCTTCATCGTCTTCGTCGTCGTCTTCTTCATCGTCTTCTTCATCGTCTTCTTCGTCGTCTTCTTCGTCGTCTTCTTCGTCGTCTTCTTCGTCTACGTCATCGTCGTCATCGTCATCATCGTCGTCATCATCGTCATCGTCGTCATCGTCATCGTCGTCATCGTCGTCATCGTCGTCATCGTCGTCATCATCGTCATCATCGTCATCATCATCGTCATCATCATCTTCTTCTTCGACCGTTTCTTCGGTGGATTCTTCGGACGTTTCAGTGGTCTCAGTTGTTTCAGTTGATTCAGACGTTTCAATAGATGCGATGGCTTCGCTGACGCTGTACTCTTCGATCTGCTCCCACGAGGATGAGGAAACAACTTCAGTGAGCGTTTGGAATTCTTCGGTGATCACGCTATTCCATGACTCCGTATACGTTTCAAACCAGGTGAAGACCACCAGTGAGTACGCGGCAATCGTGAATTCGTTAATAATGAACGACACGCCTTGGCCGCCATTGGTGACTGGCGTTTCGTCTTGAATCCACGTGTTTTGTGGCGCTTCCAAACCAACGTCCGGGACAAACGTCCAGCAATCGCCGTCGTTCAATTTGGGATTCATCAAGTAGTTGTACGGCATGTAACAGTAGCCGTTGTCGCCCCAGCCCTGGCCCCAGGAATTGCGGACGATGAAGACTTCTTCAATATCCGAGTAGCCCACGCAGCACATCGAATGGCCGCCATGTTCCTGGCGCGTCATTTCCGACGGTCGAGGCATCGGCACCACGCCGCCGCGCTCGTTGCATTCATCGAACGAATCGAAGAGCACGCATCCGAACACAATCGGCAAGCCGTCGGCGAGACACTGCCGCCATGCGTTGAGATCCAACGGAACCTGCGCCATGTCTTTGACTTTGAAATCAGACCCTTCCTGATAGGACGAGCGATTCGGCGAAACGGGGATCAGCTTGCGCTTGAAGGGCCATGTGCCTTCGGCGCACGTGCCGAATTTTTCCAAGCCTTCCATCGCGAACTGGATCACGCTGCCATCATCAACAGCCTGATCGCCGTTTCGGGCGCGGGCGTTGTAGTAGATGAACAAGCGGCTGACGTCATAGTCCTTGCCCGTGACGCGCTTGATCCAATATTCATACGCACCAGCCACGGCATTAGCCACGCAGGAACTGGTCCGGCCCTGGTCTTCGACCGGCGTCATGAACGCGCGTAAATCGACTTTGCGCGGCAGTCCGCCACTCGAGACGATTTCCGAAGGCACATAGCACTGCGCCGACGGAGCCGCTTTCATCGCCTTGTAACCGACGACCTTATCCGTGAACTTCATATTCGCCGCGCTCTTCTTTGCTTTCTTGTCAGCCATACGCGTCTCCTTTTCTGCCTGAATGGCAGCCTGTTCAGCTTCGTTTGCTTCTGCCACCGCAGCATCAGCAGCCCGTTCCGATTTTCGCGCGGCCTTCGCTGCCAACTTGGCAACCTTCTCCGCTTGTGACAATTCTGTTTCCGCCGCAGCCAACGCTTTATCCGCCAAGCGAGACGCCTTCGCGGCCTTTTTGGCAGCTCTCTCCGCAGGCGTTAATTCAACGCCGTCGTCCTTCTTCTTTTTCTTTTTTTCTGGGTCCTGGTCGCTCACGGTCACTCTCCTTCGTGTTCGGAATGTTGACGGCACGCACAGACAATTCGAGCCTGTATGGATTCATGTCGCGCGTCTTGACGTTCGAGTCAAAACGTTCTTCAATCGGAAAATAATTTTAGTGCTGAAGCATGCGCATGTTAATTCCGAACGCTCCGTCAGGAAGCTTGTTTTCGGTGAATTAATCGATTCTTCGAATAAAAAATGTCCACGAGTGCACATAACGGCATTAGTCATCCAAGTTCTAACGAATTCTTAACCGAGTCGTGTGTTAAATCCACACATCTATCCGCGACAATAGGGCACACCTTTTCAACCACACCTTCCAAATCCATTGCCCTCACGCAATGCGGTTTGTGTTCGGACGAGGGCAGCTTACATGCGCATTCTGTATGGAGTGAATGGCTATGGTCGCGGTCACGCCACGCGCACATTGGCGGTCCTTCCGGAGCTTGCAAAACAGCATCAGCTCCTCGTGCTCGCTGGCGGCGACGCTTATCCTGCGTTTACAGCGGAGTACCAGGTCGTCAGAATTCCCACGCTCGGATTCGCTTACCGCGCGACGTCCAATGGCCAGCGCAAGCGCTCAAATTTCGCAACAATTCGCCGCAATTTTCCTGCCGCAGTCGATCTGTTCTGCAACGGCCCAACATTCACGATGGTCCGTGAGATCGTCGAGGAATTCGCGCCGGATATTGTTATTTCGGATGCCGAAACTTGGACGCATCACGTCGCCGCCAGTTTGAAAATTCCGCGCATCGGTTTCGACCACATCGGAATCATGGCGTATTGCATACCTGAACTCGATCTTTTAGACCGGATCAAAGCATGTCTGGACACGACATGCTACCGCACGTTGATGGGCCAGCCTGACCGGATACTCATTTCGAGTTTCTATGACGCGCCTCCAAGCCGACCGGGAGTACGCGTGATCGGAACACTGCCACGTCAGACGGTTCGTGAAGTGGTGCCTACCATCGGTTCACACCTGCTCGTGTATCTGAACCGGGGCCAGGACCAGTTGCATCACGAGTTGATCAACACGCTCGACGCCATCGGTTTGCCGGTCCACATTTATGGCACTGAAAAGCGCGGGTGGCAAGGCCGGTTGAGTTTCATGCCACCGAGTAATCTGCCGTTCCTTGAAGATCTCGCCAGTTGCCGCGCGGTAATCAGCACCGCTGGCAACCAGCTGATCGGTGAGTCTATTTTTTTGGGCAAGCCGGTGCTGGTCTTGCCGGAATCGTGCGTTGAACAGCGCATGAACGCGCTAGCGGTCGAGCGGCTCGGCATCGGCATCCGCGTCGATCCGCGCAGTTTCTCGATCACGCATTTGCGCAACTATGTCGAACGCATCGATGAATTACGAAACAATCTCAAGCCCCATGTCCGCGATGGGTTGAAGGAAGCCTTGACGGTGCTCGACCAGTTTTTCCACGAGCTGGTTCCGTCGTGGTCCGTACAACATCAACCTGCGCTTGCGCCAGACGAGGTCCCCATACCATTATGAGACTGGCCCACTATCCGCTGACCGTTGCCGCCCACCATTTGGGCCGCGTGACCAAACCCAGTTGGTGTACCTACCTCGTCAATTTCCGCTGCAACGCGCGCTGTGGAATGTGTGATTCGTGGCGCATGAAACCGGGGACGGAGATGAGCCCCGAACAGGTACGAATGGTCTTCCAAAAAATCGGACCGCTCGATGTCGTCCGCCTGAGCGGAGGCGAACCATTCCTGCGCGATGATTTTTTAGAACTCGCGGAAGCCGTTGATGCGGAATCCAATCCCGGCGTAGTGCATATCACCACCAACGGTTCATTCCCCGAACGCATTCTTGATTTTACGCGCCAGTTTCACAATCCGAAAAAACTCCGCTTCATGATTTCGTTTGATGGCCTTGAATCCGAACATGATGCCAATCGAGGTCAGGACGTGACGTTTGAACTCGCTGAAAAGTCGGTGCGCTGGCTCTCGAAATTGCGCGGAGGCGGTATCGCAGTGAGCATCAATCATACGGTCATTTCTGAAGAATCCATGGCCAGCCACGAAGCACTATGTGCCCGCTTCGAACCGCTTGGTGTGGACGTTCACGTCGTCCTCGCCTATTCCGACTCGGCGATGTACGGAGCCAAACGCTTCGGCACCAAAGCGGAAGACTTGATCCAGCCCGGCTACCCCCTCCATCCGAAATTGAAGAACGCGGACTCGATTGGTTTCGTGAAACGTCTGATCGAAAACTTGCCTCGATTAAAGGACCGGATGTTGCGAATCGGCAAGCGTTACTATCTGCAGGGCCTGCTCGCCCGCCTTGAAAACAATCCCAATCCGCTGCCGCATCCGTCGTGCGTCGCATTGAGAAGCCACATCCGCCTGCTGCCTGACGGAAGCGTTCCGGTCTGCCAATTCAACACGGAAAAAGTGGGCAATCTTGTGACGCAGTCTTTCGATGACGTGTGGTACGGAGGAAAAACGAAAGAATCACGCGACTGGGTGGACGCGTGTTCCGGATGCTGGGCCGAATGCGAAGTCATGCCCAGTGCAATCTACACCGGCGATGTGATCACGTACAAAGGTTGAGTTTCCACGTATGACGTAAAAACGCTATTTCGACTTGGTGACTTTGATAATGTAGACCAGTACCGGCCCGTTGATGATCACGCGCGTGTCACCGGTGGCCCGGGCATCGCCTGTCGTATTGCTTTCCCTGCCGTCGACCCACACCGTCATTTTCGGTCCGTGGATGCCGACTTCGATCGCATGGATCGGGCGTTGATCGACTTTTAGCGCACCACCGTATTGAACCGGATCTTTGCTGGCGCCTTTTTTAGTCTGATAGTCCATGTAAACAAACGCCTGATCCCAGCCAAAATCCGCGCCGAATCCTAAACTCGTTTTTCCACCGAATCCCAGGAATCGATCAGCCACCAGCGTCTTTTCGACACGCATCAACACGCGTACTTTTGCGTCAGGTTTCAGCAATTGAAAACGCAGCGACACGTCACCTTCCAGAGCTGGGTTGACCACTTCAGCCACGCCGTCGACCCGGAATGCGTTCGCCTTTTTATCCAGTGTCCACGTCCCAATGATTTCAGTCCAGCCATATTGCTTCAGATAATTTTGCGCTTCTTGTTCGTCATTCGGCAGTGCTTCAACTTTCGGTTTGTCGGGCGTGACGGGTTTGGGCGTTTCGACAACAGCCACCGCTGGCGCTCCGAGCAAGTCGTCGATCTCTTTTTTGTGCGCTTTGACAAAATCCGTCCCGGCAAATTTTCCATCGAAATCGACACGGATCGCTTTGAGCTTTTCTTTATTCGCCGCCTTCTTGGCGTCCTGCAAATCTTTGAACAATGCTGACGCGTCGTCTTCAAGCGCAGTGGTCCCGGAGTTCGCTACGGCTTCGACTTTGTCCGGCTTGACTGTCGCTGGGTCAACGGGTTTGAGTAGTTTCAACGCGACGGCGGCCTGTGGTTTTAAAGGTGATTCGTCTTTACTCACCGCTTCACGGATCCATTTTCCGGCTGCAGCTTGATTGCCCAAACACAATGCAAGCGCTCCCAGTTCCCACTGCGCGAGCGGTTTGTCGAGATCCTTGCTCTTCATTTCTTTTACAAGTTGGAACAGAACTTCAGGAGCGGACAACTGGTCCCAATAAAATGATTGCAATTGTTTAAAGCCGTCCGGCATAAACGTCAGACCGCGATCATCCCATTGCGTGATTTTTACGTTTTTGAATGTCCCGAGACTCGGTACGTCAACAGGTTGCGTGGCCAATTGAGAGCGTAAGGATGAGAACACATTTTCAGCAATTTTGAACACTTCGCTCAATTCAGCGAGGTCTTTTTTGCTGGTTTCATTGCGTGCCTTGTTCGACGCTTCCCTGCAATATTTCATCGCCTCCTGGAACTGGAACCGTGTCTTCGGCACAGGGTCGTAGTACAACGCTTTCTGAACCGCACGAGCATAACAATCTGTAAGTTCTTGCAAAAGCTTGATGCGTTCGTCGTATCCCGCTATCGCAGCTTTGAATGCGGCATCCTGTTTCTCTGGCAATTTGACTACGCCGAACAGCAGTGCGCGCGCTTCTTTTAGGCGGCCTGTGTCAGCCATTTTATCCGCGTTCGCCAGTACACCCGAGCACAGCGCTTCGACGCGTTCGGCGGCTTTCGCGGCTTCGGACGTTCCCGCGTTTTCGGTCTGGAAATCACTCAATTTGGCGAGCGCGTCAACGATGCGGCCGTCTTTCAAATCGGCGTCCACTTTGGCGTCGAGTTTTTTCCAGTCATCAGCAACCGGCTTCAACTTCAGCGCGATGTCCGCTTCGAGTTTATTCACGCGGCGGCGCAGCAGATCGGCGGTCATCAAGAGCTTGAAGTTCTCTTTTCGAAATTCGCTCAGCCGGGCATAGGCGTCGTTCGGCTTGATCTTTCCCGTTTCAAAATCAGTGCTCAGTTTTCTCAAAAACGTAAACAGGAGCCGGTCCTTTTCTGTCTCTGCGGGAACACGCGATTCGTCGGGATGCTTTGTCCCAATAACCGGCGCATGGCTTTCGATCAACGCAACCGAGGAGGTGTTTTTCACTGTCGGCGTAGTGGCTGTTTGAGCCGGGACCGTCGAGCGATTTACGACCGGAGCAGTCTGCTTGTTACGTGACATGAAGACCAACAAACCAAGAAAAACAACCGCAGCGAGCCCGCCTAATAGCAACGGCATGAGCTTCGATTCGCCCGGTTTAAGAGCGCGTGTGCCGGGCTTTTCTGTACTACTAGCCTGCTCTTTTTCCTTCTCTTTGTCGCGATCTTTCGAGGTTGACGCAGGTGACTTCGTGGTGCTCGATTTCCCCTGTGCGGCGCTACGTGGAGCCGCTGCGGCTTTGTATGTTCCATTCAAACATTGGTGAATCGCATCAGCGGCCGACTGCGCATCTTGAAAGCGCTTCGACGGATCCTTATGCATCATTTTTTCGACGAGCGCCACGAATCCCGGCGACAAATCCGCGCGGATTTTCTTCACCGATTGGGGCAGTTCGGTCAACACTTTGACCATGACTGCCGCCGCTGTGTTCCCTTCATAAGGAGTGCGTCCGGTCGCCATCACAAACATCGACGCGCCCAAACTGTAGAGATCGCTACGCGCATCCACGTTGGTGCCGCTGCACTGCTCCGGTGCCATGAAATGCGGTGTGCCGAGCGTCGTTCCGTCCTGTGTCAATCCGCCGTCTTGAGTGCTTTGAATTAATGCCAGTCCCAAATCGGCCAAACGCACACGTCCAGCGCTGTCGATCAAAAAATTATCCGGCTTGATGTCCCGATGCAGAATGCCCTTGCCGTGCGCCATCTTCAGCGCTTCGGCGATTTGACCGGCGATGTCCAGCGTGTCCTTTTCGGTGTACGCGCCCTTATCCTTGATTTTTTTCTGGATCGAATTGCCGTCGACATATTCCATCGCGATGAAATGGAGTCCGTCGGCCAAACCAAGTTCGTGAACACTGACGATGTTGGGGTGCGCGAGTTGTCCGGCGGCGCGGGCTTCACGCAAAAAACGCGCGACAATACGCTCGTCTTGCGCCAGCTTTTTGGGTAAAAATTTGATCGCAACGATCCGGTCCATGGAGAGTTGGCGGGCTTTAAATACCACGCCCATGGCTCCACGGCCCAGCTCTTCAAGAATTTGATAACCACCTATATTCCGGCCCGTGACCATCTAAAAATTCGCCTCGTTTTCGATGCCGCTCGATGCCTTCTACCCGCTCGTAGTATACGCTCACTGCGCCCGATAATGTTACATAAACCGCACAAAGCACCTTGTGCGTTGATTCCATTTCATCTTACCCGACTTCCGTTTATTTCCAAGTCACTTCACTGGTGTTTTAAGCACTTCAAGAGGTTCACATCTATTCTTATCAAAGATACACATTTTCACTGACAATTCATGCCAACCTTTGATAAAATACGTCAAAGTACGTGCACATGTGGAGACGCAACATTTTGAGTCAACTAACCTTTCATTCCGCAGGAGAGTCACACGGTCGAGGCTGTTTTGCCTTCGTCGAGGGCTATCCGTACGGCGTTCCTTTGGATCTCGACGCAATCAATCAGCAATTGGCGCGCCGTCAAAAAGGATATGGTCGCGGCGGTCGCATGAAGATCGAAACCGACAAAGCCGAATTCCTGAGTGGTGTGCGCCATGCCACAAGCATGGGTGCGCCGATTCTCATGGCTGTCTGGAATCGCGATTGTCGCATCGAAACCGCGCCTGAGCTTGACAGCCCGCGCCCAGGCCACGCCGACCTCTCTGGTTTCTTGAAATTCGGTGCGCCGATTCGCGACATTCTCGAACGCGCCAGCGCCCGCGAAACCGCGTCGCGCGTCGCAGCCGGAGCGCTTTGTCGCCAGCTGCTCGAAGCCTTCAACATCACCATTCGCAGCCATGTGATCTCCATCGGGTCCATCGCCATTCCCGCTGGTTTTACACCAACGTTCGAAGCCATGGCCACAGCCGACGACAGCGAAGTCCGCTGCCTGCACAAAGACACTGAAGTTGCGATGATGGCATCGATTGACGACGCCAAAAAGAATGGCGACACGCTCGGCGGCATCTTCGAAATCGTCGTCGAAGGCCTGCCTGTCGGACTTGGTGACCACACGCAATGGGACCGCAAACTCGATGGTCGCATCGCTCAAATTATCATGTCGATCCAAGCGATTAAAGGTGTCGAAATCGGACTGGGTTTCAAAGCTGCAACGGTGCCGGGAAGCCAGGTTCACGACGCGATATATTACACGCCTACTGAAAACCCCGTACCCACTGGTGGCTTCGTTCGAACGACAAACGGATGCGGCGGACTCGAAGGCGGTATCACCACCGGCGCGCCGCTCGTCATCCGCGCAGCCATGAAACCGATCAGTACCTTAATGAAACCGCTCATGTCGGTGGATTTAACCACAGGGGAACCGAAAAAAGCCGATATAGAACGAAGCGATTATTGCGCGGTTCCAGCGGCGGCTGTCGTGGGCGAAAACTTCCTGGCGTTCGTCCTCGCACAAGCCTTTTGCGAAAAATTCGGCGGCGATTCACTTGCTGAATTGAAGCGCAATTATGCTGGCTATATTGAAAGTGTGTCTGTACGTCGTTCCAAGAGTTGATGCGTATCGGCTTTGGGACGAAGTGTGTTGTTTCCGGGTCGATGATGGTGCATAGGCAATACGAATTCAGTGCGTCACAGCCTTTGAATTCGGACCTTGGACTGGGTCAATTATGAGCGTTTCCTCTTTTGGCGGGCCCATGCCCGGCCCTGCGCAGGGCGCATTGGGCAACGCACAGACGTCGAAATTTCCCGTCACCCCTGCGGTCGGCCCCGGTGGAACACAGGCTGTCTCGCGCTTGTTCGCAATCGCCCGCATCGGTCAAGCACGCCAAGCACTCGCCGACATGATCGTCTGTTACAGCCGGCTGTTGCAATCCAGCGATGACGTCAATTCTAAAGCTCAATTGCGCACCGAACTCGCGGGCCTCTTGATCGACCGTGATGCCGACCTTCTTGACTGCGTCCTCGACCTCGCTGGCAAGCGCCGCAAAGCCACCGGCCCACGCGTTCTCGAACTCTTCGACGGCCTCGCGGCCATCGCCAAACGCTATGACGCTGCAGGCATTCCGAACACAGATCCCGCGTGGGACGATTTGCTCGGCATGTCCGAGCGATTGCTCACGACATATCAAACGCGCGTCGAACAGATTCTGCCGCAAATTAAAATCGAAGACGCCGACCCGCGCATCGTTCCGTCCTGGCTCACCGGCGCGGACAAATCCTTAAAAAGCGTCGCCGCCCTCGACAAACTGCCCGGCATGTTGGCGCAATCGCCCGCGTTCATGCTCGAAGGAGTGGGCTTTTCGCAGGCCGTCGATGCGCTCGACGAGCTCGTCGTGGCTCATATGGACGCCGAAGCCAGCGCGCTCACAACACACCTTTGCAGCGCCCTGAAAACGAATTCAAAAGATGACCGTTCCAAAGCCATTGCCGGACTGTCACTGCTGATTGAAAACGCGATGGACCAATCCGCGCCCGTGGTCATCCAACTCGAAGAAGCCCTGCAGGACGGCTGCGCGCGCGAAGCTGTCGAAAGCGTCCTCAAACATTTCGTGACGTACCTCTTCGAGCGCACCGTCGTCCTCTTCAATCGCAGCTATCATGCGCGCGCGATGAAACACGCCGATACGATCAGTATTCTCGAACGCAGTTACCGCAAAGCCAACGGCGATGACGCCGTCAATCCGGTGCGCGAATCGGCGTCCGAATTGAGCAAGACGCCATGGGCGCAGAGCCTCGCCGAACAGCTCATGGATGGTGGCGAAAAAGAACAGGCCGCCGCGAAGATTCTCTCCGTCATCGACCGCAACTTGCCCACGACACTGATCGCTTGCATTGGTCGCGAGGACAACCTCGCGCGCGCTCAACAATTCGCTAAATATTTGAAACAGCTCTGCCCCGGTTCAGCCAAAACGTTCGTCACGTTGATGACCGCGCAGAACGACCCGGCGTTGCTCGGGCGCATGCTGGCCGTCTCGCCTTTCATCGGTGGCGACGACGAAATTCTAGAAATCATCTACCCGCTGCTGGTCCATCCGAACTTTGATTTGCGAGCTGCTGCGCTGCAATTCGTCTTTGACCGCGATAACGACCGCACCTCCGCATTCCTCCACTCGCGCCTCCGCGATCCGCGTTACGCCCAGCAGCGCGCGACTTGGATGGACATCCTGACGAATCTCCATCATTCCAGTGTCGCGCAAGTCATCGTCAGTGAATTGCAGACTGAAATCGATTCGCCATTGCAAGACGATGTGCGCATGATGAAGCTCATCGAAGCCTGCAACACCCACGATGATGTGCGCATCGGAGCCGTCCTGACGCGTATGCTCCGCCCCGGCCAGGGCCTGGCCGATTCACGCCGCGTTACTGCAATCCAGCGCGACAACAGCAAGGCGTTGCGCTTCGCCGCGATGAAAGCGCTGATCCGCTACACCAAAGATCCGCGCGTCACGGAAACGTTCGAACGCCTGCGCCGTGACCCCGATCCCGAAGTCGCGCGCATGGCCACGTATTGCATGAACCCGTCGCCCGAAATGCTAGGTCGGCCCTCCCAGCCAGTCCCCTCCGCATTCATGCCGAACGCGTCGCGCGGAGCTGGCGCGTCGAGCGTCAATCCTGCTTTGCGCACCGGCCCACAAGAACCCGTTGTGAACAAGCCTCGGCGAGGCTTCGAAGAACTTGAACAGCAATCCGAAGTCGATGAAATTTTCCAGCCCGGCGCGGCGATCTCCGGCAGTGGCAGACAGAAGAAATTGACGCAGACGTATCAATCGCCAATACCGGGAATGCCCGCACCGGTCATGCACCAATCGCCCGGTTTGCCCACGCCGCACGGTGCGCCGCCGTTGCCCGGCACCAGCGACCGCTTGCCCAAGATCATGTTCTCAGGCCGCCAAGCGCCGCTCGATCCCGCGCAACTCCCGGAGGACCTTTTCTCGGGAAGCACACCGCTGCTCGAAGGTGATTTACAGGAACTCGGGCTGGGTATGACCGCGCGAATCACGTGCGCCAAAAACGGCGTGATGACGATCAAATCCTCGTTGGGAAATGGGGCGATTTACATTCAGAATAAAACCGTCGTTGCAGCGTTTTTTGCCGGGATGAGTGACATTCAAGCGCTCGCCGCCATCGGCAAATTGAAGCAGGCTCAATTCGCCTACTTCGCAAAAACATTCTCGTATTCCGCCAGCATGAGCGTTGAAGTCTCAACGATTGAAACAACCGTGCGAGAATATCTGGACATGCGGTAAGGCTACGAGTTCATCTCTTCAAAACGATCATGGAAGTCGTCCATGCTTTTCGCGAGTTTCTCTTTACACTCTTCCGAACAATACTGCCCCTCACACATCACAGACGCTGTTCCACACCAACTGCACTGTGTCCGAGTGGATGAAGCGACTGGCTGAACCGTTTTAGCTGCGTTTGCATTGCCTGGCGATATGGCTTTTCCGCTGCGCGTCGCAATCAAATAGACAACTGCGGCAATGCCGGCGAACAAAACAAGTAGTTCCATATTGATCCTCGCATGAGGAAAACGACTACATTAAAACGGTGCTCGTCGCCCGACTCACTTTCCCTTTGCAGCGTCCGGATCTGCTGACAGCACGGCGGTCAATTCCAATTCCTCAGGCTTCTCTTTCGTTCCCCGCCGAACTTTCAATTTCAATGAATCGCCCGCCAGCATCATACTTTTTTGCATCGCATATCGGAACTCGCGCAATGTGGCAATCGGTCGCCCGTTAATAGCCAGAATCAAATCGCCTGCTTTTATGCCTGCTTTTGACGCCGGACTATTGGGCTCGATTTTCGCAATCCGAGGTGGGAAAAACTTGGTTGCGCGTTCCCGCCCGGGTATCTCCATTTCGATACCCAGCTTCCCCTGAGCGGGTTCTTCCAGAATGGCTGCTATCGTCTTCGTAGCTCCATCACGTACATACGTAAGCTTGATCTCGGATCCAGCTGGATACGTGTTGATCACACCTACAAAACGCGGAAAATTCAGCAGCGGATAGGTGTCAATTTTCGTGACTTTGTCACCGACTTTCAAACCCAATCGATCAGCCGGGCTTCCAACTGCAATGGTTTTGATTTCAGCTCCATTGCGAATTCCTTCGTCAGCTTCCCGATACACGCCTTGCAGCAAAGCCAGATGCTCTTCTCGATTCAAACCACTGATCAGCCCGTGGTTCACAGTCTTACCGTTTGCCGTCTTCAATTTTGGAAGAAATCGTTCAATTTGTTTTACCGGGATCGCTAAAGCCACGCCGGTGTTCGCGGCGTTACCAAATTTCGTTTCAATCAAGCCATTGATCCCAGCGAGTTTGCCGTCCAGCGTCACCAGCGGTCCACCCGAATTGCCGGGATTGATCGCTGCGTCGGTTTGAATCGCGTCCGTGTAATTGCCTTCAAATCGGTGCAGCGCCGAGATGATTCCCGTCGTCACCGTCGGGTCATCACTGACGCCTGCCGTGTCAAACGGATTGCCGATCGCAATCACCTGCTGCCCAACTTTGAGCGCGTCCGAATCCGCGAATTGCAGGAACGGCATGTTCGTCACGTTGTCCATCTTCAGCAACGCGATGTCGCCTTCGGGATCAATCCCCATCGTCTTCGCCGGATAGTCTTTTCCATTGCATCGCACCGTCGTCGTTTTCTTCTTTGTGATGACGTGATGATTGGTCAGGAGATACCCGTCAGCGCTGATCAACACGCCCGAACCGCCGTCCAAGAACACGTACGCAGGCAGCGCCTTTTTGATCGTTTCAATATACGCCGTCTCCAACTCGCGCGCAGCCTGCAACGCGGTCTTCGCGGCATCCGATTCGAGTGCGCTTGCGCGAACTCCCACCAACGCGCCTACAATCAGAACGGTCATCACAGATGCTTTAATCAGTCTCATTCGTTCTCGCTCCAGCGAATCCACTCATTCAATGGCACATCAATCAACCACGCACACCTACGGACTTCGATCTCAACTACTTCATCGGCTCGCCCAGCACCACTTTCAAATCCACCGTCTGTGTGCCGCGTTTGACTTTCAAATTCGCAATCGCACCAGGATCGAGCGACCGCGTGATCTTCGTCAGCATCACCCAATTCCGCACTTTCTTGCCGTTGTATTCAATCACAATATCACCGCTCTTGACGCCGCCTTTATCCGCCGCCGATCCGGTCAATACCTCTCCAATATACGCGCCAACTTCGGATTCAAAATGCTTCTCATCCATTGTCACACCCATGAATCCATGTTGGATTCCGTCAATGGTTTTACCTTCGAGCAGACTCGGCAATGACTTCTTGATTTCACACGTCAGCAACAGGAATCCGACGCCGCAGTTCTGCCGCCAATCGGTCACAGAGTTCAACTGCGCGGCCATGCCCAACAGCTTTCCATCCAACCCAATCGCCGGGCCTCCGATGTTGCCGTAGTTGATCAGCGCGTTCACCTGACAGCACGTATTCCGCTGCCGGCACTGTCCGCTCACGCGTCCGGTATTCAACGTCATTCCACCCGGCGGTTCGCTGCGTCCCAGCACGGCCACCGAACTGCCCGTTGAGAGTTCGCACGAATCTTTCATTTCGATAAACGGTACTTTCATGTCTTTCGGAAGCTCGAGTTTGATCGCCGCCACGTCGTTGACTTTGTGGATTCCCAACAGCTTCGCTTCGACACGTTTTCCGTCGGCAAGGTACGCATAAATCTTCTCAATCTTATTAATCTTAGGAGGCGATTGACGACGCAATTGGGGTGCAGGCAGAGACATCCGAGCACGGTGCAATGATGTGTCTTCTTCCACTTCATCAACGTTGAAATATGCAGTGAGCGCCACGCCGTCCTCAGAAATAATGAACGCAGTCGCGTAACCATTCACCGGTCGTTTGGCTTCCAGTTCCCCGCGATCTGTCGAAATCGGAGGCTCGGCTTTCACTTCGACTTTTCGAAAATCCAGCGGCACGTCTTTGTTGCTGTCGTTTTCGCGCACGATCCGCAGCGTGATGACGGCCTTCGAGACGCGTTCAGCCGCTGATTCAAACGCCGCTTGAGTGATGCTGATCGGAGACTGCTTGAACGACGTCAGCGCGGTCCGACGGGACTTCATCAAGGCTTTGAAATCAGGCAATTTCTCCGCTAATGTTGCCGTCGGAATCGCCAGCCCCAACCAGCGCGTTCGCGAATAGGCCAGCGTCATCACGCCCACCAAATTGCCTTCCGCATCAGTCAACGGCCCACCGTCCGAACCCGGATTCACCGCCGCGTCTGTCTCAATCACCGGGCCAACATAGCGGCTCTCATTGTCCGCGCTGCTGGCCAAATACATCCCGCTGATATTCCCGGCGCTCAACGACACGCTTCCGTCTTTTTGAATCGCCGAAAACGCATTACTCCATGAATAGACAGGATCGCCGACTTTGTAATCCTTCGAATCCGACACGCGCATGTATGGTAGGTCTTTCGCGTCGACTTTAATCAATGACCCTTCAGTAGTTTCATCGACTCCTTTCGCGACTGCGTTTCGCACGTGCCCGTCTGTGAAATACACTTTGATGCGTGTCGCATTTTTCGGCACTGTCGTGATATTCGTCGCAATCCATCCGTCCGGCGAAATGACCGCGCCCGTTCCTGTATATTGACCAAACGCATTCGCGTCGCCGCCCGTGCACACGATCCCAACCACAGCCGGGCCGTACTTGGCAAAGACGTCCGTGTGATGCGCATCCGACGCTTTCAACGCGTCTTGAATTTTAGTTTCAACTGCGCCAGCCAAATATGGCACGGCAGCAGTCAACAGCACAGCCATTAAAACGCGAGCAACCAGTGGAAATCTGTTTTTGGAAAATTCGGATGCGTGTCTCATGCGATCCTGCCCTCGGTGACTCAGTTGAACGTGAACCGACCCTTCATACTACGCATTGTATTAGACGTAACTTTGCCCGGCTTACTGACGCGATTTTCAGTTCCACGCGCATATTTTTTATAAGCAAAGCCTGCGCCAACAACGTACACCAGAGACGAGCACCCGCCTTGAACTTTCATTAGCCTCATTTTAACCGGTCATTGTGGCGCGCCAGAGTCACCGTCTTTTTGTGCGTCACCCACTGGTCGCGATCTAAACCGCCGTTTCGA
Organism: Planctomycetota bacterium; assembly: GCA_037129555.1. GTDB lineage: Bacteria > Planctomycetota > SZUA-567 > H5-PLA8 > H5-PLA8 > JANXLS01. Next base: position 175 of record JBAXUS010000040.1, on the reverse strand, counting down.
CAGAGTTTTTTGAATGAAATAGCCGAACGCCGCATATAGATGAATGCGGTAGAATTTGACAGAAGTTCTATTTGGAAAAAAGTAAGGCGAGAGGAATCGCTTTATTTCAGAACGAAATTCAACAGAATGGAAGCCAACTCTGGGACTTGAACCCAGGACCTGCGCTTTACGAAAG
>JBAXUS010000004.1:0-85340 GCA_037129555.1 Planctomycetota bacterium | reverse complement strand
TATCCATCGGCATTCGGAGACATTTTCGTTTCAATATCTTAACTTAGGGCCATTGGGTGAAGGAGGGTGAGCGCAGTAACAAATTTGAATGGGTAAAAGGGCATTGATTGTTGTTCGCAATATTGCTAATATGCGGTTGGGAGATTTCGCCGTGTCGACGACTAAAATTGTTTTTTTCAAAGACGATGACGGTGCATGCCCATTTCTTGATTGGTTGCGTTCTTTACCGCCGAAGGCTCAAGATAAATGTCGTGTAAAGTTGGGCCGTTTGGCTGAATTGGGGCACGATTTAAGGAGGCCTGAGGCAGATTTACTGCGAGATAAAATCTATGAATTGCGCGCTAGTATTCAAGGCATTCATTATCGCGTATTATATTTTTTCCATGGGAACGTCGCTGCTGTCGTGTCGCATGGACTAGTTAAAGAAAGTGCTGTACCTGCGATTGAAATAGATCGCGCAATCGACCGCAAAACTCGGTTCGAATCCAATCCTGCAAAGTACACCTATACAAAGGACGAATCATGAAGCGAAACGTAAAAGTGACCGACGATGCGTTGGCAATTATGGACCGCGAATTCTATCACGGCAAGCCGGAACGCATTTCTGCGCTCGAAAAAGCCGTGGCGGATGACACGGTCGCGCGGAAGATTTACGCGTTGCGCTCCAAAGCCGGTTTATCCCAGCGCGAATTGGCCAAACTCGTTGGCACGACTGCGTCTGTAATCTGTCGCCTCGAAAGCGCTGACTACGACGGCCACTCTTTAGCTATGTTAAATCGCATCGCAGCGGCATTGAATCAACGCGTCGAAATCCGCTTCGCGCCCGTGCGCGCAGCGAAAGCAACAGCAAGTTGTGCGATGGTGTAGTCGTGGTTCGCAGCGACACTCACAACGCAGGACAAATCAATTTGAGTTTCGGAAAATAGGTCCGGTAGCGGGCCGCGTCGCGGGTAATCAGCGTCAGCCCAGAAACGGCGGCGTGAGCCCCAATGTAAAAATCGGGAAGGGGAGACTTTCGAGTGCCGCCCAATTTCCGATACTTAACGAAACACTTGCCAGCCAAAAACGCTGCTTCCCACGGAATGGGCAGGCGCGCAAATGATTGCGTGGGTAGCGCCGCCTCTAAATCTTCAATGCGATCAAAGCGGATCGACACTTCGGAATAGATCACCGGGTTGATGGCCAGCATGTTGCTTTCGGCAACCCGGCACAACGTCTCGCTCGACCACTCATACCACGTCGGATCGTGCGTCATGATATCCAGCACGATGTTTGAATCGGTTAAATAAGTCGGCATCATTCGCCTCGCGTCAGTGCCATGATTTGATCCGTGCTCAACGCAACGGAGCCTGCACCCGTTAGTTTCTCAATCAACTTTCTGCCCCGGCTTTTCGTCTTAGGCGATTTCTGCAAGAAGACTCGTTTCCCGCTGATTTTGAATTCTACATCCGTGTTCGGAAGCAATCCCACCCGCTCACGAATCTCTTGCGGAATCGTGACCTGTCCCTTTGACGTAATTTTCATAGCATGATCTCCTTATGATTCTTACCGGTAATACTCTTACTTGAAATTTTAAGTCAGTCAACATGGATACGACGAAATACTGGCGCGGTCTATTTGGCTGTGGCAATACACTGCCAATTGGATTACGTTTCTTCAAAGTCTCTCGATCAAGGAACCGCTCCCCAATGTCCCGACGCGTCAATCTGCTCGCTCTCCTCATCACGCTCCTATCGTGTCGCGCCGGTGATATTCCCATCACTCCTCGATCCGCTGGATTCGCTTCCGCAGCCTCCTTGAACACCGCTCGCTCCCAGCACACGGCAACGCTCCTTTCAAACGGCAATGTCCTCGTCGTGGGTGGTGAGGCCGATGGCGGTACGACGCTTTTGAGCGCCGAAGTTTACGACTCGACTTCCGATAAGTGGACGCTTGCTGCGTCGCTCAATAGTGCTCGCAAGCGTCACACCGCCACGCGCCTCGCCGACGGCACGGTTCTCGTGGCCGGAGGATTGAGCGATTCCGGGACGGTATCGAGTGCTGAAGTGTATGATCCCGTGGCCAACACGTGGACCACGACCAGCAGCATGAGCGCCACGCGACAAAGCCATACCGCTACCGTTTTACCGAATGGAAAAGTCCTCGTCGCGGGCGGCGCGAAACAGACCACGGGTTCGCCCAGCGCCAGCGTCACGGCGTTGAATACGACGGAGATTTATGACCCGTCATCCAGCGCGTGGATACCTGCTCCCAACATGTCCAAAGCCCATTACTTTCACAGCGCAATCCTGCTCGCTAACAACAAAGTTCTCGTCGCAAGCGGAGCGTTTTCGCAGACGATTCAATCCACCACGACCACGCCCAATGCCGAACTCTACGATTACATTCAAAACACGTGGACCCTCGGTGGAACTCTCGCCTTCGGCCGCGCGCAAGCCGTCATCGCACCTGTCACGTTCGGACGCGTCCTCGTGACCGGAGGACTCAGCGGAACCAATCGTCTGTCGAGCGCCGAACTGTATGACTCGCAGACCATCGCGTGGAGCGGCACCGGGGCGCTTGCACAACTCCGCACGCTCCACACCGGTACACTTCTGAATTCAGGACTCGTTTTCGTCGCCGCTGGATTCGATGGATCGAACGTGCTCAACAGTGCGGAAGTCTACGACCCGATTGCAGCCACGTGGAGTTCCGCTGGCACGCTCGCCGCAGCGCGCCAATACCACACTGCCACGCTTCTCGGGAATGGCAATGTACTGCTCGTCGGAGGCACAAATCAAATCGCTCTGTCCAGCACCGAGATATTCAATCCGGGCGCTTCAAGCGGTCCACTTACGTTGGATTCAAACGTCTCGGCTTCGCCCAATCCCGCCAAAGCCGGACAGACCGCGACGTTCTCCGCTTCAGCCACCGGCGGCACTGGAACACTGACTTACACGTGGTCGTTCGGCGACGGTGCGAGTGGCAGCGGTTCGAGCGTCACGCACACGTACGCGACTGAAGGCACGTTCGGAGCTTCTGTGACCGTGACCGATTCAGCCAGCGCCAGCGTCTCAGGCAGCGTCACGGTTACGATTGCCGGGATCGCGCAAGGAGTGGTCGTCGGTGTCGGGGCGGACAGTGATGAGGATGGATTTTCAAACGTTGTCGAACAGATCATGGGCTCCGATCCCAACGATTCGAACGCGCTGCCGCTGGACGTCACCAACGTCAACGCGCCGCTTCCGCTTCAAGTCGCGCGTTTGCAAACAACGCTACGCTTCAATCGAGGCAACCGCGATTCGATTTCGCTCGTTGGACTCCTCCCGCTTCCCAGCGGATTCGTCCCAGCTGGAACGAAGATCGGAGTGGATGTCAATGGCGTCGCTTACCTTGCGCACCTCAATGAGCGTGGCGCTTCCGGCTCCGTTTTCAAGTTATCCTTCACACAAACCAACGGCAACGTCCCGGCACAATCCGCGTTCTTCACCGTGAACTTGAGTGGTGGCACCTACTCGCCGGCTTTCGCTAGCGCGGGATTGAAGAACGGCGATTTTAAAAAGCGTACTGCGGCGCTCACGGTGTCAATTTTGTTCGGAACTAAACTGTACCAAGCATCGGTCCCACAAATTTATTCCGCGCGCTTGAATCTGCACGGCGTGTCGCGGAAGCCGTAAGGATGCACGGCGGTCAATCATTGCGTTCCGTAAAAATCAAGGAACTTAATACCAACACTTCAACCTGCGGCTTTTCGTTTCAATCGAGGGTGTTCAATTTGATGTGTGTTTTTCGCGTCACAAGCGTTGTGGAAATTTACAATAACAGCGTTTTTTTTACGCAATTCGTCTTGGAGTTGCAAGGATCGTTTGTGTAGCCCCTTGAGTCCGCCAAATTCATCAGCCATATCGGAACGTATTGAATCGAGTTCCGCCAAGATCGGATCTTTTCGCATGGCTATTTCTCCAATTCTTCTGGTGTGCATAGAATAGGTACCTTCAATCCAGCCGCCACATTGATCTTGTAAAGCGCACGGCGGACTTGAGCACTGGCAATGTGCTTGCAATTCCATGTTACCAGATAATCAATTCCGTGCCACGAAGCTGCGGCAAGATGATGGGCATCCGCCATTTTACTTTTCGGCAATCTTAATATGGATTGATACTCTTCCGCCAATTCCAGCATCTCAAGAGTTTCTTCCAATACCGGGATACCGGCGAGGAAGGATGTCCGTGCCGCTGCCATTTTAGGATCGCCCCGCGCAGATTCCAATAGAACGTGAGTCGAAACCACGATCGTAAAATTGGGAGCGTGTAGGCGCCACCAATCGTGGGTAATTTGCTGATGCGCCGCCACAATTAAATCGCGGCTTGGAAATGAATTCAAGTAACTGACGACGCTTGTTTCCAAGTATGCCGTTTCTTTTATCATTGTGATTCTGGACCGCATCCTATTTCCCAACACAATACAACCGCTTCGCGGTCCTGAAAAACACGTGGCCTTGAGCGATCACCGGCGATGCTGCCGTGAAGCCTTCATCAATGTCCACTTTGCACAGGACTTTAAATTCCTGGGACGATAGAATCACCACGTTGCCGCGTTCATTCATGCAGTAAATCTTGCCGTCTCCCGCGGCCGGGGAGGAACTGAAGCCGGCTTTGTCCGCTGCTTCGCTCAGTACACCGTCCCATTTCACTTTACCGCTCGCCGGTTCGATGCAGGACATCTTCTTTTTGTCGTCGTCGAGCAGATACAAATAGTTGTCGTACATCAGCGGGCTGGGGACGGCGCAATCGTGGTCTTTGAATTCCCAGACTTTTCCATCCGCTTTCAGATCGCCTGTGCCGCCGGCTTTGATTGCAAAAATTGGGCGTTTTCGCGGGCCAGCTGCGAAGACGAAATCGTTGTTCGCGACGGGCAGCGAGACGCTGCGGACGTTGCCAGTCAACCACGGCGTCAACGTACCCCAGTGCCAGTATTCCTTCCCGTCTTCCGGGCTGTGGCCGCTCACCCACAGCGAACCGGCGATCAGAATTTCGGTCCGGCCCGGGCGCTCGTACAGCACTGGCGACGAATACGATTCGCATTCGCCGTCCTTTGCGTCGCTCTTGCGCGGCGCTTTGAAAATATCCTTCCCGGTTTTCCAATCGGAGCAGAGCAGATACGAATCGAATTTTGGGTCCGCCGTTTTTCCGCCCTTCGCTTCCAACCGGTCCCGGCGCAGCACTTGAATGTAAAGCTTTTCCTTGTACAGCAGCGGCGTCGAACTGTAGCCATGCAGGAACGTCAATTCGCCGTGTTCTTTCGACAGGCTCTTCGTCCAGACTTCTTTTCCCGCCATGTCGTAACATGCGAGGTCGCCCGTGCCGAACGTGAAGCAGACCTGCTTGCCGTCGGTCACCGGCGAGCATGAGGCCAACGTGTTTTTGCCGGTGCCTGACACTTTGCCGGGCGTGGTTTTCACGACCGTGTTCTGCCACAGAATTTTGCCGGTCTTCCGGTCGATGCAGAGGCCGATCAGTTCGCTGCCGTCCTTGTTGTTGGATGCGACGAAGACTTTGTCGTCGAAGACCACCGGTGTCGCGTTGCCTGCGCCGGGAAGGTCGCAGACCCACGCCAGATTCTTCGCGGTTGTCTTCTTGTCCGCATCGTCAATGCTGAACGTGTCCGGAAGTCCCGTCTCCGACGTCGAGCCGTTGTTGTTCGGTCCGCGCCACTGGCCCCAATTTTCGGCGTGGGCGGCGAGCGTCAGAACAGCAAGTCCGAGAAGCAACGTTTTTTTCATGATCAGATAGTCTCAGCGTGATTCGATTCGCGAGCCGCAACAAGGAAGACTACACCGTGTACTAAAACAAATTCCGAAATCGAACGCGTTGAACTCGTCGCGCTCGATTTCGGAATGCTGGTAACTTCACAATTACTATCAGACTCGTTTAGAGGTCCGGCTCGGCTTCGCCCTTCGCCTTCGGGATTGGGCCCGGATCTTTCTTGATCACTGGCGGCGGTGGCGGTGGCTTGCGGGCGGCTTCTTCATCGTTGTATTTATTGACGATGATCGCGATCGCGCCGGAGGCCTGAGTCTTCAAATCTTTCGCGAGTTTTGTATACGTGGCCGTTTCAGTTGCAAGACCGGCCATGCCTGCCTTGGCAATATTCTCGGCAACGGTGGCACCGACTTTCGGCAACTTTTCAAGTGCGTCTTCCGCTCGCGCTTTGGATGTCTTGATGCTGTCCTTGTCAGTTACTTTCGGCGCCTTGTCAGCGAACTGCTGTTTTAGCCCAGGAAGTGTTGCAGCGATGTCATTTTCGCTCGCTTGAATTTCCTTGAAGCTTGCCAATGCCGTAGCCGCATCCGAGCGCGAGGGATGAGCCGTTACCGTGCGCTGCATTTCCTGCACACCATCATCCCACTTACCGTTCTTGAATGACGCCACTGCTGCCTTGAATGACTCGTTGACCAACGCAGTCAACGCCACCTTCTTCTTTTCGATGTCGTCTTTCTTCACCGCAAAGCGTTTGTCTTCCTGAATCTTTTCGCCTTCCGCAAGTTTCGCCACGGCGTCGTCAAACTTCTCGTCGCGGATCAACTTGTCCGCCACGCTGATGATGCCGTCGATTTCTTTCAGGTTCTTCGCCTTCGTGTCGGCCATTTTGATCTTTTCGATCACGACGGCCTTTTCGTCCAAGGACAAATCACGGACGATCACTTCAGCACCTTTATAGGTCAGCAACGCGTCACTGTACTTGCCCGCCGTGACGAGATCGTCGCCCATCTTGACCATATCTGCGACCTGGGTGCGCTTGGCGTCGCGCGCAGTGAATTCGTCCTTCTTCGCGTCGAGCTTCTTTTTCAAGTCTTCGGCGACCGCGATTTCCTTGTCGTTCACGACTTTCTTTTCAGCCGCGATCTTGAGCGCTTCGTCCATCTTCACCAACACGGCTTGGATCGCCGCCAGCTTGCCGTCGTTTTCATTTTCGTCGAGCGTCTTTGCTGATTCGGTCAGGATGTCGTCATACTTCTTGCGCGAATCCAATTCGGCCTTGCGCGCCGTGACTTTGTCTTCGAGCGTTTTCAAAGTCGCCAGCAGGCCCTTTAAGTCCTCTTCAGTCTTCGGATCGTCTTTGCTCAACAAGTTCGGGTCTTCAAGCTTCTGTTGCTTAGCCACGTTGATTTGTTCGAGTGCTACATCGATGAAACCGATCTTCTTGACATCCGTTGCCTCTTCCAGCGCGCCAGTGGCTTCCTTTAATGCTTCGGCAAAGAAGTTCTTCTTGCGCCCAACTTCCGCGACACGTTCTTCTTCGACGATCAGCAAATCGATACGCTTCTTGAGCGTGATGTACTGGTCATCATCGGAGACATTGGACAACGCAATATCGATCTGCTCTTTCGCCTTGGCACTGTTCTTATCGGTGAAGAATTTATTGGCTGATTCATACGCCGTCAACGCATTCGCCTTCGCGCGCGCAGCGAACTTCTTCTGCAATTCCGCACCGCCCTTATCGAAGATCTGTTTGGCGAGCTTTTGGGCGTCCTTGTCTTCAGGCTTCAAACGCTTGGCTTCGGTAATGGCGTCATTCGCTGCTTCGTAGTTTTTGTCGAGCAGCAAGTTTTGAGCTTTTCCGTAATTGAGTTTGAATTGCTTGTTGGTCGTCTCGACGGCCTGCAACACTTTGAGCGATTTCTGCAATTCGACTGCTTTGGGCTCGTCAGGAATTAACTCCAACGCCTTCGCGACAAGCTCAACACGTTCGTCAATCTTTTTGCTTTCGTCCAACGCTTCGATCAAGACGGTCTTGAACGCGCCTTGGTTGTTCAGCTTCTTTTCAGCGCGTGAAATGTCATTACGCAGCTTCGTCGCCGCGGAGTTCTGCTCGGGCGTTTCAGGCTCGAGTTTCTTTGCCAGAGCCGTTGCCGTTTCAATGTCTTTCTTTCGAATCGCGAGCGTGATTTGTGTGACCGCGCTATCGAACACATCCGCTTTCTTGGCGGAGTCGATATCATGACGCATCTTGTCCCAATCGGCCATCAGGCTGGGAATTGCTTTGGCGTACTGTTGGTCGGCATTGACACCGGACGTGAATTTGAATTCCACTGTTTCAAAATTCTTAATGGTAATTGCGTCGGTGACTGCATTCAGTGCGTCCTTGTGGGACTGCATGACAAGCGCTTTTGTTTTTTCGTCAACCGTTGCGACGCCAATCGTCGGCTTATTGTTGGGATCGTCATTCTTTTTGCCGCTCCCGAACATGTATGCGAGTCCACCCACGAGCAGCACGCCTGCAGCGATGCCTCCATAAAGGGGCATCTTGCTCGGCGGTGGCGCGGCAGACTTGCTGCCATAAGGTGTGAAGGAACCGATCTTCGGAGCGGCCGTGCGCGGCTTAGAATCTTTTGAATCATCTGTGTCGTCATCACCACCGAACGCGCTGTCCGGAGCCAATACTTTTCGTGCGGCCCGCAAGGCTCGCCCGAGCGCTTTCGCGTCGTCGTAGCGGTTGTCCTGGTGCTTATCCAAGCAGCGGTTGATGATGTCCTGCAAGCCCTGCGACACGTCTGGGCGGAAGTCCGTGATCGGCGGATGCGGTTCGTGCATCGTTGCCATCAACACCTTCATTACGACTTCGCCTTTGAACGGCGCGCGTCCAGCGAGCAGCGCGTAAATCGTCGCGCCCATTCCGAACACGTCCGAGCGTTTGTCGGCGGTCTTGGCATCAAGCGCTTGCTCGGGTGCCATGTATCCGGGGGTACCCATCGCAGCTTGCACACCGGTCAGCGACTGATCGCCTTCTTCGCTGCGTGCCAACCCCAAATCCATCAGTTTTGCTTTGCGGATGTCGTATGTTTTTTCAGTGCGCGATTTGTACGGCAACATGATGTTGTCCGGCTTCAAATCGCGGTGAATCACACCGTTGGAATGCGCGGCATCCAAACCCATACACGCTGCGATACAGGAGTCGATGGTGTCCAATTCCGACAACCCGACGCGGCCTTCTTCAATCTGTTTTTTGAGATACTGCCCCATGGAAACGCCGGAGACGTATTCCATGACGAGGAAGAATAATCCCGATTCTTCGTTCACGTCGATCACGCTGACCAAGTGCGGCGAGCGGACTTTTGCGGCGATCTGCGCTTCGCGGAAGAAACGTTGCACCATGCCGGGATCTTGAGCCGCCAAATGAAATGGCAGGACCTTCACGGCGACTTCGCTTCGCAGACGCGGATGAACGCCGTAATACACGGCTCCCATGCCGCCTTGGCCGAGTTTGTACAACAGCGGAATGCCATTCAACGACGGTCGCTGCGAACCCTGCGATTCCATTCGCGGAGCGTCGCGTAACAAAAGCTCTTCGGACAAATCCTGGGGTTCAAGCGCTCCGACAATCGTCGCTTCTTGTGCGCCACCAATCGTGGCGCTGCCAGGCCCACGACCACCGGATGTTGCGGGAGTTTTCGCTCCGCTGCGGCCTTGGGCTTGAGTCTGAATTGTCGGCGACGTGCCGACCATGGTACAATCGAGGTTGCCCATCTGTGTCGGTACGGAAGCGGACTTCGGTGAGCTGGACGACGGGCTCCCGGCACTCGACGGTGGGTTGACATGCAACGTGGGCATGGTCCCCTGCATCGTCGGTGCGGTCAAGTCGTCCATGGCTCCACCGGAAGGCGGAGTCCCCTTGTCGTTCTGCGTGCGATTGTCCATAAGGAAATACCAATCCGCCCTATTAGTTGTTAATCAACGAAGATTACAGCGATTGAGTCGCAAACGCAACACGATACACCAATTTTTCGTCATTTTTTTAATGGCTCCCTAGCAAACCTCGGGCAATACTCTCAGAGCACCTCCGCAAATTGAACTTCAATCAGCTATCTAAGGGAGTACTTAAGATTGTATGAAATTCGCATAGTGAGTCGGTTGCTCCAAATTGTGGCATGACGCAGAGCGTCGAGTACGGGACACGAATCACGTCACGGAGCATCGTGCCACTCATTAAGGTTGGCCCGATATATGATAAGTGATTTCGAAACGTCCGAAAAAATACTTTGACAGAATGTTGTCCATGAGTAGAGTCGATAACTTCAAATGTGAAGGTGTGGGGTTTAAGGAGCTTCGGATGGCGTTGAAAAGCCTTAGAGCGGGCGTGTTCGCAGTTGTCTTTCTGTCGATGGTCCAGGTCGGTGCACTCGACGTGGATGCTTTGAAGAAAGAAGTCGAGCGCATTCGTGAAGAGATCAAACACCAAGATGACCCCGCGTTGGCTCCAGTCAGCAAACTGGACACCAACATGCTGGACAAATACGGACCGAACGATTCTGTAAAAACGCGTGTCGGTGCGCTCGGCATCACCGGTCTCGTTCAGATCTGGTACCAGACGATTCAAAACGATTCGCGCGGAATTGTCGTTCCGACTGCAAGCAATAATTTGGGCGGATTGGGGTTGCCAGGTGGAAACGTGACTGGCCCCGTGCCCGAGCCCAATGGTGTTTTGGACAATGACACGTTCCGCGTCCGCCGCACTGAATTGCGTTTCGCCATGGATCTCACGGACAACATTTCCGCGTTCGTCATGATCGATCCCAGCCGCGAAGCCAACACTACCTTCACACCGGTCGCGGCTAATCCGAATCACAACGCGGTTTTTAACAATCCGCATCTTTCTGACGGCAGCGGTCGCCAGTTGGGTAACGGGATCAATCCCCAGATTCTTCAAGACGCATTCATATCGTTCCATGATTTGATCCCACATCATGATTTCCAGATTGGCCAATTCAAGCCGCCGTCGGGCGAAGAAGCATGGCGCGCCAGCGGCTTGCTTGACTTCGTGGACCGCAGTATGGTCACCGCCATCAATAACGTCCGCGACATCGGCGTCATGGCTCACGGCACGTGGTTCTACTCCAAAAAAGGCGACTCCTCGACCGGTCGTTTGCAATACTGGGTCGGCGCATTCAACGGTCCGAACGGAACGGTCTTGACCGATCCGGAAATCATCGAAGGCGGCAATCGCAGCGACGACAACTACGCCAAAGATTTCTGCTGGCGCATCGCCGGCCAACCCATTTGGGACGCCGAAAAATGGACCGGTCGCTTGGAAATCGGCGTCGCACGTACTGACGGATACCGAGGCAAGTCCGGCAATTCGTTCGACCCTCAGCATTTCATCAACAGCACCAACCGCACCGTCACCGCCATCAATCGCCAGTCCGCTTGGCTTTGGTACCGACCGGGCGGTCCAACGATCGGTTGGTGGATGCGCGGCGAATGGGGTTCCGGGCGTGATCGCTACTCGGAAACAACATTCAGAGGCAAAGACGGCACCACACTTCTCGGTTTCGGCCAATCTGCACCCGCGCCCGTCTCTGCGTCCGGTTGGTTCTTCTCAACCGGTTACAAACTCGCGCAGTCGCGCTGGGTGAAAGACTTCGACAAACTCTCGTTGAAGCTCCTTGGGAAAGCGCTTAAAAATAGCGAAATTACCTACCGCTACGAGTGCTATGAAAACACAGCCACCGAGAGCCTGACACGTCCGGATGTCAAGTCCGACTTGTTCAAAACGACCGCGTCGACGCTCGGCTACAATTACTACATCGATCAATACAGAGCTCGTTTGCAAGCGAATTACCTTTTCGTCAACCAACCTCGTGAACCCTCACGCGGTTTGCGCGGGCCGCAGAGCAACATGTTCGTCATTAACTTCCAAGTCAGCTACTAAGGTGTCTACGCCACCGCCACAGCCCGATCTGTGGTACGACAGCCAGCACTACATCGAAGGCATATCCCTCTTCAATCGCGGCCTCTACTGGGAGGCCCACGAAGCTTGGGAAGAAATCTGGCTCGAAGCCGACGGCATTCAATCCGAATTCCTGCAAGGCCTGATTCAAAGCGCCGCCGCACTCCTCAAATATTCCCGTAACGAACCCGCGCCTGCTCGACGTCTTTTCGACACATCCTCCAGACGCCTGTCACTCTGCCCCGATTTCTACATGGGCATCCACGTCCGTGCATTACAAGCCGCCATGGCCACCTGCTTCGCCCCGCTGCTTGAAGGCCCCTTTCGTCCCATCGATCCCGCGTCGATCCCAACGCTGAACGTCGAATAATCCCCATTTCCAGCACTCGTTTTTTTGTCACATTCTGAGTACACTCAATGCATCCGACATCCAAAATCCAAAGGAGAATCTTCGAGTGGCCAAAATCATCAAAGGCGCCTGGATGGAACTCAAAGCGCCGATCAAAAAGACTCGCAAAAAAAGCGCGATCAAACACAGCGACTGCATCTACCAACTCAAGATCGTCCTCAAAGACTCCAAGCCTCCGATCTGGCGCAGACTCCTCGTCCGAGGCCAGACCGACCTCGGCACTCTCCACGCCATTCTTCAAACCGCAATGGGCTGGACCGATTCTCACATGCACCTCTTCGAAATCGGTGACGTGACCTACGGCTCGTCGGTTGAAGACCAGACGCTCGACGATTCAGAATGCGAAGACGATTACTCACTGGCCCAGGTGGCTCCAAAAGAGAAAGCGAAGTTCACTTACGAATACGACATGGGTGACGGTTGGCTGCACACGATTACCGTCGAAAAAATTCTCTCCGGCGACGCCGATAAAAAACTCCCGATCCTGGTCGCGGGGGCAGGTGAATGTCCGCCAGAAGACATCGGCGGCCTGTGGGGCTATTACGCCATGTTGGACATCATCGCCGACCCAAAGCATCCGGAGTACGACGAAATGATCGAACGCATCCCGGAAGATTTCGACCCCGACGCATTCGATCTCGACGGCATCAATAAACTGTTGAAGCCGTTCCAAAAGAAGTGACCGCATGATCGATGAGGAGCATCAGGTTCTCGTGAAACCCTTCAACATCGCCTTCGTTTTCGTAGCCCTCCTGCTGCTGTCGGCCTGTCAGGAAATTCAGGGACCCACATGGTCCAGTGACGGCAAATGGATCGCACACACCGTTTATTCTCATCCGCCCAAAAATCGCGACGGCTCAACCGGCGGCCTGCACACCGCCATCTACCTGACCGCCCCCGACTCCGAAGACTCCGCGCCAAAATTCCTCGCCGACAATGCCGCATTCCCACACTTCGCCACCAACAGCTCGCAGCTCTTTTTTCTCGGAGCGCGCGACACGAAAGGCTACTACACCAAAATCATGCGCCTCACGCTCGGCAACGCTGTGCCCGAAGTCGCACTTGGAGGCGTCCGGCTCACCGCGATGCAGTTGGCCACCGGCAACAACGGCCCACTGCTTCTGCTTATGCAAGGCCAAGACCCCAGCCCCGGAGCGTCCGGCACCCTTGAACTCTGGAGCGCGAACGACGGAAAACGCACGGCCCTCACAACGCTCGGCGACGTCACAGGCCCTGCGATTTCTCCCAACGGCAAGATCATCATCTACGGTTCTAAACCCGCCGAAGGCCACCCGATTTTGATGGCCGCTGAAATCGGCGCGACCACCGAAGCCAAAGCCATTTTCCCCACCGCGACACAGACCGAACCCGGAGCGTCCAGCTTCATCGTCCACGCATTTCCCGCCGGCGACCGCTTCCTCTTTTACGGTCCCGGCCTGAAAAACGTCTGGACCCTTAGCGGCAAACCCGGCGCAAACAAGTTCGTTAAATTTCCCATTCCCGACGGCCTCTCCAGCCCCGTCATGGCCCGCGTCGCACCCGATGGCAACACCGCCGCCATGACCTTCATGCGCGCAGTCCCAGGACGAATCGCCTACGAATCCTACAAGCTCGACATCAATCAAAGCCGCTGGACCAAGCTCGACGAAAACGCTGACGAACCCATCGGCGGCATCTCGCCCGACCCCAAAGCCGCCAAAGCCCCCGGCGCGCGCATGGCCTGGCTCTCCGCCGCTGGCCTGACGATCGGCGACGCTGCCAAGCCTATTTCGTTTCCCGTCACCGCCGCCCAACATCTCGCTGCCAGCACCGCGTTCGTCAAAGCCAACCAGCCCGACAAAGCCGTCGAACTCGCGCTGAAAGCCCAAGACCTTGTCCCGCCGCCCGATGCGGACGCACTCAACCAAACGCTTTACGCCGCGTACATCGCCGCCAAACGTTTCGACCGAGCCGCCGATCTCTTCGAACAATCCTGGCTGCTCGAACCCGTCGGCTCGTCCGGCATCAACTACATCTTCCCGCCCGACAGCGGACTCCCGTCGCCATCCCCGGAATGGGTCGCCGCGCAACTCAAACGCATAACCGAACTCACCGCTGGAGCGCCTGACAATCGGATGCTTCCGCTCCTCAAAAAAGCCTTTCTCGCGCGCCAAACAGGTGCCCATCGCGACGCCCTCGACGCCTACCGCAAAGCCCTCGATTATTGCCCCGACAAAGCGCGCGTGGCCGGCGTCCGCTTTCAACAAGGCGTCTGCGAACTCGAATGGGGCGACGCATTTCAAGCCGCCGATTTCTTCGAACAAGCCGCCAAAATCGAAGACTTTCCGCAAGCCGATCTCGCCGCAGGCCTCAGCGCGATGGCTCTGCTGCTGCACGGTCGCAAAGAATCCGCCGCCAAAGCCGCGTCGTTGCTCCAACTCCCCGTCGTCCGCAAATCGCCTTTCGCCGCCGAACTCGCTATCATCCCAGCGCTTGTAAAAGGCAAAAATTTCAAAGACCACGGAGCCACCCCCGAAGCCGCGACACCCGACGACACCGTCCACGCGTGGGCCGAATACGACACCTTCTGGATGCCCTTCGTCTCCACAAAACCCATCGGAATGGACCTCGGCGACGGCACCTATTCGCTGCGTCGCATCGGCCTGAAACGCGTCACGGCGTCGTCGATTCTCACCAACAAACAGACCACTCCGATCCTCAAAATCGCCCGCCCCGTCACAGCCCCAAAACTCTCCCCGAACGGCCAAGCCCTCGCCTTCACGATCAGCGGCGAAGTCCCGCCCGTTGCTGACACGTTCTGTGAACTCATGGTCCTGGACCTGACCGGCGGAGTCTATAACGGCGACCCCATCGCAGCCGCCAAAGGCCTCATCCGCAGCCGCCAAGTCCTCACCCAATTCGCCTGGAAAGGCCCCAGCGAAATCACCCTCACCGGCGCGACGATCGATCTCTTCGGAGGCCAAAAACCCTTCGTCAAACCGGTGCCGCTGGGGCGGTTGATGCCGAAGAAATAAATGGCGACGATAATTTTCAAGAATTCGATTGAAAAACGGGTTTTGAAAACGTTGTATAGAAGACGTGTGAACGCACGAAATGGAGTCACGTACTTAAAATGGTGCACAATGTGATTGTGTGGGAATGAGTCGTGTGTTTTAATGAGAATGCAGTGAGGTTATCAGAGTTTTACGAGCGGGACACTATATGTAGTGGTCGGAGTCAACATTGCACCGTGCACATGTGCATGTTTGGGAGCGTGAATGAGTGAGGGAATGGCGTAGTAAAATACTGGTTACGAGTCGCGGTGATCGGCAGCGCGGGACAGGGCCCGTGGAGCGATCCGGCAACGAAGATGGCGGAGTGAGTGGAACGCGGTGTAAAAGGTGATGGTGTGAAGGGAGGAAGGAATAGCGATGAACGGTGAAGGAACCGAATATTACTCGGGGCAGACTGTCGAACAATTGCTCGCACGGTGTGGCGAAAAGGGTGTGCACTGGGTATTGAGTGGCATTGACGAAGCCGTTGAGGAGAAAGCGGAATCCTCGTTAATCACTGCTTGTGAAAGGATGTTCCGCCGCCTCTTTTTTTTTGATTTCGAGATCAAAAACGGTGGTTTCAACCAATATTTCGGGAACCAGCAAATTGCGGAAGAAGATCATTCGTCGGAAGATGTCGCCGCGTTCGAATTCATCGGCTGCTCCCAATGTGCGCAACTGCTCCAACGGGCCATCGATTTGGAAAAAATGAAAATGAATGCGGCGAACGATGAGGATGCAGAGCAGTACTATGACAAACTGAGCGCTCTCGACTCGGAGTACTATGAACTCTGCCCGAATGAAGTCACTGAAGAAAGATTGATTGCGTTTGTCCGCACGAATATTTCCAGCTTTCAATTTCCATGAAAAAATCGCGCGCGTCGCCAGTAGCAAGCGTGCTATGGAGCAGTACACTGCTTCTCGAAGTAAATCGGAGTCTCCCATGCCCTCACGCCTGCTCTGCGCACTCATCCCACCCGCTAGTACATTTCAGCCGTCCGTAGGGGACGCAACAACAGTCAGCTCTTGTGAAAAGATGTGGGTAAAGACAAGACCTTCAGGAGACGGTTGGTAAGATGAATCGACCCACCATCTTGCTTCAGTCGGCTCACTAGCCAACTAAAGCAGGTGCAAGCAGGCTGAAGCCTGCTGTTAGTCGCGTGAATTCACCTCACCACCAGCTGAAGCTGGTGGCAAGCAACAAACTGATTCGCGTCAATTCGCGTTATTCGCGGTTAAAAGCCGTTCGCTGTTTCACTTCCCATTCAACGCCTCATTCAACGCCTTCTCAAACCCAGCATCCATTTTCCCATCCTTCTCCAACAATCCGCCTTTCCACAGCAGTTTTCCATTGCGCCCGAACAAAAATGTCGCCGGGATCACCTTTACATTGCACACCGTAAACAACCCATCCGCATTCGTCAAAACCGGGTACTCGATTTTCTTCGGAAAAGCCGCTCGAAATTCGGCCACCAGCGCTTTGGGTTCGGACGACACGAACGCGAAAACCAATCCGCGCGACGCATATTTTGTAACCATCGCGTTGTTTGCCGGGATCGACTCGACGCAACTTCCGCATACCGTTGTGAAAAAATCGATCAGCAGCACCTTGTCCTTCAACTCCGGCGCGTTGCCGTTTGGAGACATCCACTCGCCTTTCAGTTCCGGCAGCGCATCGCCAAGCTTTAATCCAGCTTCTTCGACCAGATCCGAACTCTGCGGCTCCATGCTCTTCGTCGCGTTCGCTTGATCAATCAGCTTTTGAAAGTCAGCAGGCAACGCCACAGCGCTTGCATCGTCTGCAGGCGTACTCGTTATCGCCGGGATGGTTGTCCCCGGCGGCGTCGTGTTGCTGGGAGCATGCACGCGCGGAGCCAGTGAGAGCCACAGTCCTGAAACCACTAACACAAGTCCGAAAATCAACGCAACTGGTTTGTTCGAAAACATAAACGTGCTCCTGTTACTTGGTCTCAAGCGCCTGAATCAATGCCTTCTCAAACGGCTCACTGATCGATCCATCTTTATGTTCAATCGCCAGCCCCTTCCACACCAACTTGCCGCTTCGATCAAACAGAAACAGCGACGGAGTGGTTTCAACTTGAAATGCCGCAAACGTCTCTGGGTTCGACGCCAGCAAGGGGTACCGTACGTCCACATTCTTTTTGAATTCGATCAACGCAATTTTGGAATCCTGCGATACGCCCAACACAACAAGACCTTGTTTCGAGAATTTTTCAAGCAGCGTGTTGTTGCTGGGAATCGCCGCGATACACGGTGCGCAGAATGTGCCCCAAAAATCAAGCAGCACCACTCGTCCCTTCGTCTCCGGCCCTTTGTCGTCGGGAGCGATCCACGAGCCCGTATAAACCGGCATCACCGTTCCGAGCGCAAGCTTGGGTGCGGGTGCAGGCTTGACGCTCGGATCTTCTTTCACCATCTGGGATCGATCAGGCTCGCCTAACTGATTCGACCGCCAGGTCATGTAACCATAAATGCCGCCCAGCAGCACCATCATCCCGAACCAGATGGCTATCAGTTTTCCTTGGGTCACGATTATCGCCACTCCTGTCCATCATCTGAATTAAAAAATAAATTTCATTCGAAAATGAATCGAGTCCATTTCAAACACTGTCACGAATCATAATGTGAACACCCTCGCCATGCACGACTCAAATCAAAATATATAAATCGTTTTTGACCGACTGTTCTGCCCAAAATGAGGTTAAATCTCCTATGAAAACGTGCAATTCCAGTACGTCCGAACACGAGCCGACGCCCGCGTTTTTTACACATACCGCTTAAAGTTCGCGCAAAGGCAGTCCGATAATAAATCAGAATATCGGTCCATCCGATAATTTCGTGTCAAGAGAAATTGCAGTAAATAAGTGGGGGGCGACAGGTGATCGCCACAAGACCAATTTTGGAGCGACCAGAGATGAAAAAGACATACCTGTTGAAAGCGCTGGCAATCGTGGCAGTAGCCGCTTTGTCCTTCGCAATTCGCGCGAGCGAACAAAAAGATTTGAGTGTTGTTTTGAACAGCATGGCCGAGGAAATCAGGTCGCTGCGCGGCGAATTGGCGACGGTCAAGAGCAATCAAACCGCTCCGCCGCCGCAGGAAGTGCTGCACACCGTCGATGCCTCAGTCAATCGCTCGTGGGATAACTACGACAGCGGTGCCGGTTGTGCCACTTGCAACACCGGAAATCCGGTCGTCACGCGCAATGGGAAGTTGGTCATTCACGGACTTGTCCAAGTCTGGTACCAATACATTCAAAACGATAGCAAGGGTTGGGAAGATGGCGTCAAAGTTCTCGGTGCCAGCCCGACAACGTTCGGAGCCAATCAGACGCGCGGCAACGATACGTTCCGCGTTCGGCGAGCCGAAATCGCTTTCGACTACTGCTTGAACGACAACATCAGTTCACGCGTCAAGCTCGATCCCGCCGCCATGGCGTTGGGCTTTCCCAGCGTTCCGAGCAATCAGGCGCCCTTCTACAACGCTGGCTACATGAGCGTCACAGGCGCAAACGGTCAAGGCCAATTCGGCCAAGGTTGCGTCGGTTCAGGTTCGGGCGGTGCGACGCTCTGCACAGCAGGTATCGGCAATGCGTACAATGAAATCGTCCGCAACGGCGGTTCCGACTCCAGCCGATTGCTCCAAGAAGCGTACATCAATTACCACAACATTTGCTTCCTTCCGAACCACGACATTCAGGTCGGTCAGATGAAGCGCCGCTTGAGTGAAGAAGGCTACCGCGACAGCGGTGAACTCGACTTCGCCGAACGCGCCATGATCACGCAGGTCGCCGACGACTACGACCTCGGCATCCAAATCCACGGCTCGTGGTTCTGCGACCGCTTGCAATATTGGGGCGGAATTTACGACGGTGCCGGCACTGCGTTCCAGAGCCGCGCGAATCGTCCCGACGACAACGACAAGAAGGACTTCCTCGCTGCGATCATTGGCCGGCCGGTTTGGAACGATGAATGCTGGGGCAGCCTCGAACTCGGCTACAGCGGCTTGTTCGGAAAAGGTGGCCAGTCAGCCGGTTCCGATCCCGTCGTCAGTCCGAACAATGGTTTGAACCGCAAGCAGGTCGCTCACAGCAATCAGTACGCGTGGCTCTACTACGCGCCCGCCCAGGCCCTTAAAGGTTTGTGGGTGCGCGGCGAATGGGGTCAGTACCGCGACCAGTTCGCGCCGGGTGAAGTCGTCACGGGTTTGTTCAACTACACGAACGATCCGCGCCCTTTCAGCATCTACGGTTACTACGGCTCGGTCGGTTACAAATTCGGCCAGTCCGCAATCGCGAACTGCTTGCCTGAGTGGGCCCACCCGATGGAACTCGCGTACCGCCACGAACAGATGGAGAACCTCTTCTATCAGAGCCTCACGGACACGAACCGCAGTCTCGACGTCTTCCGCACCACAGTCGATACCGTCGGTTTGAACTACTACCTGAAAGGCCACCAGGCGAAGCTGCAACTCAACTACAACTTCGTCCGCGAACAGCACAGCCACAGCACCGGTGACCGTCAGATTCGCGAAGTCCGCAATGACAATTTGGTCTTGAGCTTCCAGGTCATGTTCTAAAGCTCACGCGCTCGATTCAATCAGCCAACAAAAAAGCGCCGGCAGCTATGCCGGCGCTTTTGTTTGATCAAAGAAAAAAACAAACGAGAAATTCTACTTCCGTTCAATCATCGCATCGCGCGCGCGGCCAACACCGACATACCGAATCGGCGCGCCCGACAACTTCTCGAGCCACTTCACATAGCTCTGCGCATTCGCCGGGAGCTTGTCGAACGAGCGCACATCATCGATCGACTCGTCCCAACCCGGATGCGATTCATACACCGGCTTCGCATTCGCGATCTTCTCCGGGTCCGCCGGGAAGCGCGTCGTCGATACGCCATCAATCGTGTACGACGTACACACCTTGATCTCTTTTTCGCCGGTCAGCACATCAAGTTTCGTCAGCGCCAGCGCGTCGATCCCCGACACATCCACCGCGTATTTGACACCCACCGCGTCGAACCAACCGCAGCGCCGCGTGCGTCCGGTCGTCGTGCCAAACTCCGCACCGCGCGTCTGAAGGCCTTTGCCGATTTCGTCTGTCAATTCAGTCGGGAACGGACCCGATCCGACGCGCGTCGTATACGCTTTGACGACACCAATCGCGAGATTGATTTTGCGCGGCGAAATCCCACTCCCCGTGCTCGCACCACCCGCCGTCGCGTTCGAACTCGTGACGTACGGATACGTGCCGTGATCGACGTCGAGCAGCGAACCTTGCGCGCCTTCTAAGAGGAGTCGCTTGCCATGCGCCAGCGCATCGGTGATGTACGACGCCGTGTCGGCGATGAACGGCTTCAAGCGCGGCGCGTAAGCCAGCACTTCGTCCGCAATCTTGTTCGCGTCCAGCGCGTCGCCTTGGTACGCGTTGACGATCAGCGGATTCAATTCAGCCAGGCGGCTTTTCACGCGTTCGATGAAATAACTCGGCCGCAACAAATCGACGACGCGCAGACCCGAGCGTGCAACTTTGTCGATGTAACACGGGCCGATGCCGCGACCGGTCGTCCCGATCTTCGTCTGCCCGCTGTTCTCCTTCAACTTCTCAGCGAGTTGATCGACGATGCGGTGGTAGGGCATGACGAGATGTGCGCGATCCGAAAGCAACAGATTCTCGCCCGAAATCTTCACGCCGCGTGCGGCCAGCGCATCGATTTCGCGCAACAGTGCTTCAGGCTCAACCACGCAGCCATTCGCAATCACGCAGACTTTATTGTCGTGGAGAATGCCGGATGGCACGAGATGAAACGCATAGCGCTCCGTGCCAACGACCACGGTGTGGCCGGCGTTCGATCCACCTTGATAACGAACGACGATATCGGTCTCCGCTGCGAGGGCGTCCAGCACCTTCGCCTTGCCTTCATCTCCCCACTGCACACCCACAATCACTGTTGCCGGCACATGGCCTCCCTGCTTAAAATTTGCTCGTCACGAGGTCTCAAAAAAGAAAAACGGTCAGGGCGGGAACTACCCGGCCTGACCGTTGAACGATTATTGAGTTGAAGGCCTCCGCCGTCAAGTGCATTGTTTGGATTTTGAAAAGCAAGAGCCGCGCGCGCAAGCAAGCGGCCAAGATTGTGACACCCTACCAGTAATGGCCGCTTGCTTGCGCGCGCGGCTCTTTGCTCTGAACGCAAACGTACTCATCGTTTTCATGTTGGAATGCGCCCGCTCTGGATTAAGATTCATATTCGATGTCGGTTCGTAGCAGTAGGCAGTAGAAAAAACACCGAGGCAAAACCATGTCAGATGAAACAAAATCAACCGGGGACGAATCCGGCACCAACGGCAAAATCGTCGTCATCGTCATGCTTATAATGGGCCTGATCGGCGGCCTTCTTTTAAGCCGCAACATGCCCTATTCCAACCCCGCCGAAACCGACGAAGGTAGCCCATACTACTCGCGCCCAAACGATGAGCAGATCAAGATTCTCAAAGATAAACACATGAAGAACGTGAAGTAAAATCGACGTTAATTAGTGCAGCGTCGAAGCCTTCTCCGCGCTAACCGACCGCATGTTGTACTCCTTCGCCTTCGTCGTATTGCCCTCTTTCTCCGCGCGTTCAGCCGCTTTGCCATACATCCTGACAGCGCTGGGCGTGTCTTTCTTTTTCAGAAAATCGTCGCCGCGTTGCGCGTATTCATATGACGGTGTTTTGTCGTTATCGACGAACGATTCTTTCGGCTTCTCTTTCGCCACGACTTTCGGTTTGCTCGATCCAAACACAAAATAAGCGCCGACCATCAACACGACCGCACCGACACCCAATCCGATGTACAAGCCCGTTGAGTCTTTCTTCTTGTTCCGGTTGCGCCCTGAATCATCGCGCGCATTGCCCGCCGCAGTGTCGGTCCGGGACGACGACGGCAATTTGTTGTAGCGGCGGCTCGCACCTGCCGATTGCGATGGCGAAGGCGCTGACGGCACAACCGAAGCGCTGCGCGTCGGGACGCGCCGCTTCGACTCGCTGGAATCGCGAGACGCCGGGATACTCACTGCTCGTTGCACTCGCGAACTCGACGGCGATTGCGTTTTCGCTGACGATCCAGCCGATCTCGCTAGCGCCGGAGCCACTGTGCTTCCCGCTTTTTTCACCACAGGCTTGGGTTGGGACGGAGGCGCTTCCTCAGCAAGAATGTCGTCGTCAGCCATCAAATCAGATGCCGGAGCGCTGGCTTTCGCTGTAGTGGGATTCGTGAGCCGTGCCAACTCCTCGGGCGGAAGAATCATACTGGCGCATTCCGAGCAATATAATTTCGCGCCGTGCCGCACCGCGATACCGTCCGCTGTCTGGTTGTTTGTAATCTTACATCCGCACGCCGCACACGATTCACTCATCGTCATTCCAATTCCTCAAAAATATTTGTGTCCACTCTGGGTAAGAGGGTTGTTATAATACACCAGCGAAAAAGAAGATTGAAGAAGCAAAAAACAAACCCCTCATATTTCTCGGGACATCGTTAACAGAGATTAAAACGCCATGCCGAACCCTTCACGTTTTTCACAGGCTGTGCGCCGCGGTTGCTGGCTCATCCTCTCGTTGTCAGTCCAACTCGCGCCCCACTGCGCCGAGGATAACACGCCAGACTCCGATCCCGCGTTGAAGTTTAAGGCACGAGAGTTATCCGCCGATGAAACCAAAATGGCCCGTGCGTGGTTCAAGGAATTGGGCAGCGACGCATACGACATCCGCGAACGAGCGCTGGCAAAAATCATCGGTCAAGGTCCGACGGTGCTGCCTGTCGCAACAGAATTCGTCAACGATCCCGACCCTGAAATCGCCGCCACGTCGCGCGGTCTTCGCGCAAAAATTCTAGTGAAATATGACGGCTATCTGCCCTCCGATCCAACCCTGCTGGCCGCGCTTGAAAAGACCGCAGTCAATACCGTCGTGTGGACGAAGAACGCAGCGGGCGAGGTTCTTCCCATTAAGACGTTGCTGGATGTGTGTCAAAAACTCGGCATCAAAATTGAAATTGATACTGCATCGGTCAACTCAGAGATCGGCTTGAACGAAGAGCTTTTCGGACCTCAGCCCGGCCCGGCGTTCAATTCATTGATGTCCGTTGGAGCCAGTTTAAATTCACTCGCCACAATGGCCCACGCGCACATCATCCCACGCGGCGACTGCCTTCTTATAACGTCTGAAGAAATCGCGAAGCGCCTTGCTGCTCAACGTTACACCGTCGACTGGAGCCATCTTGAACTCAGCCGCGACGAGGCCGCGCGCGTTGAAAAAGAGCTCCTCCCTTTTTTCGCAGCAGGCACCGAGATCCACACCGCACCCAGCGCGATCATCATCGCCGGGACGGAAACGTCGATCCACCAAGCCGTTCGCCTGATTGCTCTTCTGCCTGGCCACTCTCCCGATTCGATCTGGCCCCGCACGAACCGCAGTGACGACGCAACCGTCTTGAGCAAACTGGCCGAACCATGCAACGTCCAGATTTCCAGCGACAATCCGTGGGACGCAGTCGGTGAGTTTCGTAAGAAGAATCTCGACGTGGTGTTGAAAAGTGCGGACGGCACAACCCTTTCTGCTAAAGACGCGTTGCGCACGGTTGACTTGCAATTGGCGACCTTGAACCTCAATTTGAATCAAGGCGCGCCGCTGGGCCTCGCGCTTCGCTGGTTCGAACGCCGCGCCAAATCGCTCCTCGACTACAAACTCAGCTACACGATCACACCGGACCGAACAATTGCAATTCAAATCCGCCCGCCACACTCATCTCCGCCACAATCCACCTGCGGAGCCGATGTCGCTTTCCTCTATCCAGCGCCTGCCGAATACTCCGAGAAATCAGATGCTGCCGCGCGGAAGAAACTGCTCGACGCACTCGAGTCGCATCTCGCTCTTTTTCCGGCATTGAACACCGAAGCTCATGTCCGAGTCGTGCGCGGACGGTTGCTTGCCTACGGAAATGAAGCGACATTGCGCCGCATGCTGGACCTCATCGCCGCGTGGCGTTCAACCAGCAAACCACCCGAACCCGCAGCCTGGCTCACCGCTCTCGACTCCGCTCTTAACACACCCGTCGATTGGGATGGTCGCGGACTGACTGCCGGAAAAGTAATCGGGGTATTACGGAAAATGGGGAAGGTGAACATCCTGCTCGAAGACTCTGCCGACGCCGCAGCTCATTTCGAACTCTTGCCCCAGGACGCCGAACTCCTCGCCCCAGGACGCTACCCGTTCAAGCAACTCCTTGACGATCTCGCGTCTCGAACCAAAGCCGTTTGGCGTTCGGATCTCGGTGTCATTGTCATCACGCCTAAATAATTTCCGGCGCTTTAAAACATCGCGAAGAGCCGCGCGCGCAAGCAAGCGGCCAAGTTCGTTGCATTCTATCGGTAATGGCCGCTTGCTTGCGCGCGCGGCTCTTGTGCAAGACTAAAAAAATCAACCCTTGTCCGAAATTTCCGCAGCAAACGCCAGCGGAAAAAAGCGCGGCTTCGTCGGGCCGCAGCAATTGAACACCATGCCTTCCAGCGGCATTTTGCGGATCGCCTTAAACAGCGCCTCGCCCGAAATCGGGATCGCCCGGCGGTTCGGTTTTGGATTGCGTTCCATGAACAAATCCAGCGCGTCTTCAGCCGTGAACAACGCCGCCAGTTTTCGACCGCGCCCATCCGGAGCCAGCACGACAAATTGCTCGTCTTCCATGATGAACCAGTACTTGTCGAAATTCCGCAGCGTGGCATATCCGCGCATCGATGAATGCACCGTCTCAAGCGCCATCTCCGTCTTCACAATCCCCGCCCACGTCTTCAAACGGTGCAACTGCTCACGCGTGTAATGAATTTCCTGCGGGCTGTACGGATTGATGTTGACGATATCGACGGTGTCTTTGATGGTGTCAAACGCACTGTAGCCCGATACATTGCCGACGAAATAATCGCCGAGAATATCGCCCCCGATATTTTTCTTACATTCCAAATACGCGTCTTTGTCCGAGAACAAAAAGAAGTGAGTGACGTTGTTGCCAAGATCAAATTCAGTGTAAACCGGCACCATGTTTTCAAGACGTGCCGGGACCTGCCAGCCGCGATACACGGCCAGACTACGGAGCAGCTGTGTGCCCGTCAACTTTTTACTGAAGAAGCGGTCTATCGCCGCCCGCGGAATGAGCTCGTCTGCATTTACCATGTGATCGCCACAAATAACTTCTGGTTTCGAGTGTTCGAATTCATAGTCTGACCTGTCAGACTATAAACCAAAAACCCGAAACCATAAACAGGAATTTACAACGTGAACTAATCCTTCTTGACCGCGTACTCGTGCTTCTGCTTTTGCACCACGGTGACCGTGACAATCTTCACGGCTGGAGTCGGTCGGTCGCCTGGGCCGGTCGGCGAGACGCCCAGCGTATCAACGACGTCCGTGCCCTTCGTCACTTTTCCGAAAACGGTGTGGCGTCCATCAAGCCACGATGTGCCGCCCTTTTTCGTGATGATGAAGAACTGTGAACCGTTCGTGTTCGGCCCCGCGTTCGCCATCGAAATCGCGTACTGCAAATTCTTGTTCGGATTGTTCGCGAATTCGTCCGCGAATTTGTACCCCGCGTCGCCAGTGCCAGTGCCCTTCGGACAGCCGCCTTGGATCATGAAATCTTTGATGATGCGGTGGAATGTCAACCCGTCGTAGAATTTCTTTTCAATCAATTGAACGAAATTGCCAACCGTGTTCGGCGCGGCATCTTCAAACAATTCAATTTCAATGTCGCCCGCAGTGGTCTTCATCAACACAATCGGATTGGCACCATCCTTGATCACCGGTTCACCCGCGCTCACACACGGAACCGTACACATACAGAACAAACCCAACGCCAACACGGCCAAAACTGAATGTTTCACGTCTTTCCTCCCATTCCTTCAATCAAAAATGCCCGCGCAAACCCCGCGTCCGCGCGTATGAAAACTATGACGGACTAGACCGCGATTTTCTTCAATATCTCGCCTTCATTAATCGTCGCACGTTCCGGTCGGCCTTTATGGAAGTAGGTCAACTTCGTGTGATCCAGACCCAGAAGATGCAAAATAGTCGCGTGAATATCGTGTACGTGCAACTTGTCTTCGACGGCGTACAAACCGAGTTCATCCGTCGCGCCAATCGCCTGCCCGCCCTTCACTCCGCCGCCCGCCATCCACATCGTAAAGCCCCACGGATTGTGGTCGCGTCCGTTGCCCTTCTCCGACATCGGCGTCCGTCCGAATTCGCCGCCCCAAACAACCAGCGTGCTGTCGAGCAACCCGCGCGCTTTCAAATCTTTCAACAACCCCGCCACAGGCTTGTCCATCGACACGCAGTTGTCCGTGTGGTTCCGCTCGATGTTCGCATGCGCGTCCCACTTGCTCCCCGACCCGCTGTACAATTGAACAAATCGCACACCGCGTTCAACCATGCGCCGCGCCAGCAAACAATTGCGTCCGAACACCTCAGTCTTCTTGTCGTCCATACCGTACAACTCGCGCGTCGCCGCCGACTCGCTCGCAATATCCACCGCCCCCGGAGCCTCGGCCTGCATGCGGAACGCCAGTTCGTAGCTCTTGATTCGCGCATCCAATTCCGTCTGATCGGCATGCGCGGCAGTCATCCCGGCATTTAGTTGCGCGAGCAAATCAAGCTTGGCGCGCTGGCGGTCAGCACCAATATTAGAAGGCGTCATCAAATTCGGAATCGGCTCACCGTCCGGATGCAACCGCGTGCCCTGATACACCGACGGCATGAACCCCGCCGCCCAATTGCGCGGACCATTTACGACCGTCCCATTATTGTCCTGCAACACAACGAACGCCGGCATATTCTGGTTTTCAGTTCCCAGACCATAAGTGACCCAACTGCCCATCGACGGCCGGCCCGCGAGAATCGATCCCGTGTTCATCTGACACACGCCGCCGGAATGATTAATCCCATCGCCCTGGCACGAGCGAATCACCGCAATATCGTCCACACATCCAGCGATATGCGGCAGCCAGTCTGAAACCCACAGCCCGCTTTTTCCATGCTGCTTCCATTCGCGCTTGGACGCCAGCAGCGCCGATCCGGATTCACCCATCGCCGTGAGCGGTCGTTTGAAACTCGGCGGTAGCGGTGTCCCCGCAAGTTTGTTCAACGTCGGCTTCGGATCAAACGTGTCCATTGCGCTCGGGCCGCCTTCCATGAATAGGAAGATGACACTCTTGGCTTTGGCGGCGTAATGCGGCTTCTTCGCAGCAATCGGATTTCCCGAGCGTGGGGCCTCGTCCGCGCGCGCCATCTTGATGTCGCTCGCTCCGAGCAAATAACTCGCTGCAATCGCGCCGAATCCGGCACCCGATTTGGCTAAAAAGTCGCGCCGCGTTCGGGGAATTTCAATATGGGGTCTGCGCATCTTGTTTCGCTCCAATCACAAGCAAATCGTCCAGACTCGACTACACCGAAATCGCGTGATAACACATCATTTCAGCGCAACGATTTTCGTCAGCAGCTCCATCGCCTGACCACCCAATTCCGACGATACCGGAACTTGTTTCAACAACGTCACGGCCTCAAGCACATGCCTGTCCGAACTCGCGATGTCCTTATTTTCCTCATCCAGCACCGACATAAAAAGCAGCATCCGTGCCTTCAACACGTAGCCCTGATAATCCCAAATATGAATCCCGATGGACCGATCCACTTCAGCAATCGCGGCGTTCATTTCTGCAAGTCGCGCAGCGACTGGAACTGTCTTGCGGTCCAAATTCATCGCCAGCATCCAGCGTGCTTCTGCCGCAACGAGCCACGCGTAGGCCAACGTCTGTGGCCGATAGGATGTCGCCGAATCGCGCGCGGAGAACGTCGTATCCGGATCATGCATCGTGTACTTTTTCGGCGGCAACCAGTCCTTCAAATACTCGCGAGCTTCCGCGTAAGCCCGGATGTCGCCTTGAGCCCCGAGGGTGTTCATCAATTGCGCAGCCTTCACCCGCAGCACAAATGCGCTCGTAAAATTATCGATGTCCGCGCACTGAATCGCCGCATCATATTCTTCCAACGCGCGCCGGGATTCGCGCAATACGCCACCACTTTTGACAAACTCCGGATCGCGTCGATTGTGCGCCGCATACGCGTGATTGTGCGCGCTCTCCGAACGCGCCTTCCCCGATTTCGGCTGCCGAATTGCAGCGTCTTCAACCAATGTTTGAGCGTCCTGAAACAACGGCGCGCGGGTGATGGACAGGACCGCAATAAAAAGAACAAACGCAAATCCCAACGCAAACGGCCCGTATGCGCGCATCGCCGGTTCCATTTTCACACGCGCAAAGATCCCCTGTGCGCACAGTGTCAGTGATAGTAATAACCCTGCCGACGCGATGTACACGTAGCGGTCTTGCATCCAGTATGGAATCGGCGCAATGTTCGAAGTCGGTCCCAGCGCCCCGAAAAACCAAATCAATCCGAACACTGCCACGCCGCGAAATTTCGTCTCAGTGCCCCAAACCGTGCCAACACACACGCCGACCAGCACCGCACCAAAGATCCACGCCCGCGCGTCACCCAGCGAACGTATCGGATCGAGGCCATAGAAGAAACTCAGATTCACCGGCAACACGATGTTGAACATGTAGCGCGAAAATATCTCGAGGTCCGTCAGCAACGCCGTAAACAACGATCCGCCCGGCGGCGCGACGAAATGAATCTGGTGGATGCCCATGTTGATCCACACAATCAAAACAGTCACCGCGAACGGCCCGGATAATCCCAGCGCAAGCCTTACCCAATCGCGCACTGAGCGCCACGCAAACACCGGCGCATTCGGGTCAAGCACTTCTAGCGCAACAATAATCGGGAACACGCCGACGCCCGTTGGTTTGCTGAGCGTCGATAAAAAATAAAGAACCGTCACGAGCGGCCAGCGCCACGCCGTCCCGCGCTGCGTCTGAGCCCACAGCGCGAAGAATCCAAACATCGCCGCTTGAACATTCTTGCGCTCGGAGATCCAGCACACCGATTCACACGCCATCGGATGCGCCACCCACACCGCCGCGATGAATAGCGCCGTGCCCGGCCCAACGTTCAAGCGCCGCAAAAACGCCCACAGTAAAAAGCCGGCGATCACGTGAAAGAGACAACTTTCGGCGCGCAGATACGGTGCCCAATTTATCTCACCGAAATAGGCGCTGCGCGACGTGTCTTCCGGATTCAGTTGGCCAATGGCGTCGTGTTCGAGCGTTTGTTTGACGGACAGGGCCTTGGGACGAAGCGGCTCGGACGGCCCAAAAAGATACCGGTCCAAACGATGCGACAGCAGCGAGACTGGCAGGTACGTGATCGTCGATTCCGGCTTGAATAGAATCGACGAAATTGGCGTTTCGACCGCGACACGTATGTGGACTTCGTCGTCGAAACTGTAAAACGGCTTCGTTAGGTTCGCCCAGATCAACGACATGGATAGCAGCAACAAAATGGCGAATACGAATCCCGGCTGGTCAATGCGTTTCCGCAACTCTGACACGCCTGCCTCTTGCGCGCCAGATTCGACAGCCTTCGATGGCTCCATCGCACGTGCTTCCTTTTGACGCCATATTAGAGAATGAATTTCGCGAGGTCTTCGTCGTCAAGAATCGGTTTCAGCCGGTCCTCGACCATCTTGGAGGTCACCATGATGTTCTTGTCGACAAGCTCCGACGCTTCAAAACTCACTTCTTCCAGCAGCTTTTCCATAACCGTGTGCAGACGCCGCGCGCCAATGTTCTGGTTGCGCGAGTTCGCGGTTGCGGCGATGCGCGCGAGCGACGCGAGACCGTCTTCCGAAAATTCCAGCGTCACACCTTCCGTCCCCAAAAGTGCTGCGTACTGTTTCGTCAACGCGTTCTTCGGAGCTGTCAGAATGCGGCGGAAATCGTCTTCCGTCAGATCCTGCAATTCGACGCGGATCGGGAATCGCCCCTGCAATTCCGGGAGCAGATCGCTGGGCTTCGACATGTGGAATGCGCCCGCTGCGATGAACAAAATGTGATCCGTCTTAACGAGTCCCCAGCGCGTGCTGACCGACGCACCTTCAACGATCGGCAACATGTCGCGTTGAACACCTTCGCGCGACACGTCCGGGCCGTTGCCCTTGCCGCTGCCCGCAACTTTGTCGATTTCGTCGATGAACACGATCCCGAAATTCTCGGCGGATTCAATCGCCATCCGAGCCACCGAATCCTGGTCAATCAGCTTTTCAGCCTCTTCGGATTCAATGATTTTGCGTGCTTCCGCCACGGTCATCTTCCGTCGCTTCGTCCGCTTCGGCATCATCCGCGTCAACGCGTCCTGCAACTCCGCGCTCATTTCCTCACCCATCGAAGGCGCAAACACTCCCGCAACTTCGCCCCCTGCGGCCACTTCAAGTTCCGCATCCTTTTCGTCGAGCAGGCCGTCGCGCAATTTCTTACGGAGCTTCGCACGCGTCTTGTCGTATTGGTCCGACGCGCTGCCAGGCCCTTTGTCGCTGACCGACGCAGTCGTGAACGATTCCGGGGCGGGGAGCAGAATGTCGAGCAGCCGTTCTTCAGCAGCCTCGGCGGCTTTGATCTTGACGTCTTCGCGCGCTTTGCTCTGGGACATGTTCAGAGCCTGCTTGACCAAGTCGCGGATCATGCTCTCGACGTCGCGGCCATGGTAGCCGACTTCCGTGTAGCGCGTCGCTTCGACTTTGACGAACGGTGCGCCCGAGAGCGCGGCGAGGCGGCGGGCGATTTCCGTCTTGCCCACGCCGGTCGGTCCGATCATCAGAATATTTTTAGGCGCGACTTCTTCGCGAATGCTCGGCTCCAGTTTCTTCCGCCGCCAGCGATTGCGCAGCGCGATGGCCACAGCCTTCTTCGCCGCGCCTTGCCCGACAATGTAGCGATCCAACTCCGCCACAATCTGCTTCGGCGTCATGTTCGCCGGATCAATCACCGGTTTTGCGGCGGCGGGTGCGGCCAGTTCTGTTTCCTTCTCTCGCATTTTTGCCATTCTCAATCCATTGATCCGAAACAAGACGTATAAGTGAAAACACCCGGCATTCTAATCTTCACAGCTCTTCAATCGTCACATTCGAATTCGTGTAAATGCACAGCGCGGCGGCTTCTTTCAACGACTCTTCAACGATTTGCCGGGGCGTCAGCGGTGAATGTTTGGACAACGCGCGGGCCGCTGCCTGAGCGTACGCTCCGCCCGATCCGATGCCGATAATGCCGTCGTCAGGCTCAACCACATCACCCTGTCCGGTCAATAATATCAATGAGTCTTTATCGCCACACACCAACATTGCTTCGAGTCGGCGCATCGAGCGCTCGGTCCGCCAGTCCTTCGCCAATTCCACACCAGCGCGTTTCAGATTGCCTTTGTTCTGGTCAAGCTTCGCTTCAAAGCGCTCAAGCAAACTGAACGCATCCGCCGTCGATCCCGCGAAACCGCACAGCACCTGTCCACCGCGCATCTTGCGTATCTTCTGCGCCGTCGCTTTCAACACGATGGCCCCATGCGTGACCTGTCCGTCCCCGCCCATCGCGAGCTTGCCGTTTTGTCGCACGGCAATAATGGTCGTTCCATGAAATGAAATATGTTCGGACATCAAATGCTCCAAGGGGAATTCACGTGGCTGTAGAAGGTTAAAATTTAACCGCTCTTTTTGAAATTGCCACGACTGGAACGATGAAAAATCACTTCGTGTTGGGATTCGGATTCTTTTGAATTAATTCTAAATCCCCGGCCGATATGTTCAATGTGTACGTCAAACCATGCCGGGCTACGAAATCCAGAGTTGTCGATCCGGACCTCACTTCAACCGGCGCTTTCATGGCCAGCACACGCACTGAAAATTCGACCGATTCGCCGGGTTTGATGGTATACGCTTTCTCAGTGTGAACGTCGATAAAAAAGTCTGATGCCGAGAGATTGTGCAGCGTGAATTTTACTGCCTGAATGGGGCCTCTGGGGTCAGGGCGGGGCGGGGCTCCAGGGCCAACCGGTATGGCAATGTTCGGATGTTCTGGGTCTGGTTTCGCGAAGACCTGCACCCAATACGGCTCACCTGCAGCATTCGACGCGATCCCAACGCCGATCTCGGTGACATCGTTTCCGAGCAGATTGACGCGATGCCCCTCCGATTTCATCCAGCCCGATACCACATCGTCTACCGTGCGATGATTCCACGCGATGTTCTCGCTGACCGCCACCCAGTTATATCCAGCGGCTTGAACGCGGTCGGAACTGTTTTTGCCATTCAAGCGATGTTCAAGTTTGCCGGATGTCATCATGTCGTCAGCATGTTGCCGCGCCACGCTGAAGAGAACCGCATTCGGCTTCACCGGCTTTTTCCCAGCCTTGCGCCGCTCCCCGTTCGTCAAATCAACGATGGCTTGCTCATCTTTCGTCATCGAAAACGGTGCATCGCTGGACGGCTGAGCAGCCATCATACTAAACGACCCGCACAGCAAGACGAGACAAGC
The DNA here is from genome assembly GCA_037129555.1 of Planctomycetota bacterium. Taxonomy (GTDB): domain Bacteria; phylum Planctomycetota; class SZUA-567; order H5-PLA8; family H5-PLA8; genus JANXLS01. The sequence goes on along the minus strand of JBAXUS010000004.1, from coordinate 52,667 downwards.
CAGACGCATGCGCATGATCAGACTCCGGATGACGGTCTCTCTCAAAGACGCAAAGAACCCAAAAAATCACAAAGATTTAAACCACTCTGACTATATTTTCTTCGTGTTTCTTTGTGCTCTTCGCGTCTTCGTGCGAACGCAGTTCAGTTACTCAATGATCCCGCTCTTGATCAAATACTCACCGGTGAGCACTGCGCCTTTGGCCGCACCCATCTTTGTATTATGACTCAGCAGCACGTACTTGATGCCGTTGGGCAGCACGTTGTCTTCGCGCAACCGGCCGATCACGGTCGTCATGCCGTCGTTCATATTGCGGTCCAAACGCGGCTGCGGGCGGAACGGTTCTTCCGTGTAATGCACCAATTCCGGCGGAGCGCTCGGCAATCCCAGCGACAGGAAATCAGCGTACCCATCACGCCACGCCGCTTTGACTTCGGCGAGCGACGCTTTGTTCTTCAAGCCAACGAACACCGACTCCGTGTGTCCATCGATGACATTGACGCGCGTACACGTGCAGCTGACATTGAACGGCGCACTGATGATTGTGCCGTTGTCCATCGTGCCGAGAATCTTCTGCGTCTCAGTCTGAACCTTCTCTTCTTCCTTCGGAATGTACGGAACGATATTGTCGAGAATATCGTAGCTCAACACGCCAGGACTGCGTCCCGCGCCACTGACGGCTTGCATCGACGTCATGATCACGCTGCCGATACCGAAACGTTCGTGCAACGGCTTCAAACTGAAGACGAGACCGACGGTCGTGCAGTTCGGGCCGGGCGTCACAAAGCCCTTCCAGCCGCGATTCTTGCGTTGGACTGAAATCAGTTCGGCGTGGTCGATGTTGACGCCGGGAAGGAAAACCGGCACATCTTTTTCATAGCGGAACGCGCTGGCCGTCGAAATCACCGGAACGCGCGCGGCGTACAACGGTTCGACGATCTTCGAGGCATCGCTTTCAATCGCCGTGAAGACAATATCGATGTCATCGAGAATCAGCTTTTCGGCGTTTTCGACGGTGATCGAAAGAATCTCTTTCGGGCAGGGTTCATCGCAGAACCATCGCGTCGCACCGGACGAAGAGTCCTTGATCGCGTCGGCAAATTTTTTGCCCGCGCTGCGCTCCGACGCGGCGAGGCGCTTGACCTCAAACCACGGATGATTCTTCAAACTGACCAAAAACTGTTGTCCTGCCACGCCCGTGGCGCCCACCACGGCCACGCGGCGCCGTTTCGCTGCCGACATGTCTACTCTCCTTTTCAGTGTGCCTAAAAAATAGGCTGAAACAGAATAGACTCACGCCGGGCAAAGTCAAGCCTTAACAAGAGCTAAATGGTCGCAAAAAATTCGGAGACCTTGCACGAAAATCCGGCGATCACGTCCTCGCCGGTGATGGTGTCGGCTATGGATAGCTCGGTTGTTGGACGCCCATTGCGATAAATGCGAACGTACTGGCCCGGGGGGCTGACAACCCAAACGATGCGGACGCCAGCGTCGAGATACTCCTTCACTTTTTCATCGACCTTGTATTGCTTGTCATACGGAGAAACCACTTCCACGACGAGGTCTGGGACGACGGAAATAGCGCCCTCAGGAAGCTTATCGCCGGGAAGTTTCCCTTTTGAAATGAACGCAACGTCTGGTCTGCGAACGCGCTCGGGGTCGTCGCTGTAACATTGGAAAAATTGCTCCATCATGACCCGGCCGAGCTTGTGTTCATAGCAATACGTGCGCAAAATAAACAGGATGACGTTGCCAATCTCCATCGAAATCGCGCCCATGTTTTTCTCCACAATCTCGCCATTGACGAATTCGAAAAGACCATCGTGCTCCATTTCCAGGAACGCGATTTGCGTCATAATTTTAGGCTCAAGTAGTGCTGTCATGGTCCTTACCCTCGTGTTTTTCGCATATCTACGCGGCCAATTATACCCATTATTTCCCGCTTGTGAACTTCTTTCCATTCACCGTCGTCAATAAAAAAAGGGAGAGCACCTACGCTCTCCCTTTTTCTCTCAATCACGTCAAATCGTATCGTTTAAATCTCATCCGGATTCACGAATTTATACACGCTCGCCGCCACAATCGCCGCAAGGAAATTCGGGACGAAGTAGATCCAGATGTTGGCGACTGGGCTCACGCCCATCACGGTGATTCCGCAGGCCACCGCCGGGTTGAATGCGCCACCGGAAATTGCCCCCGCCGCATACGCCGCGACCACGACCGTGAAGCCGATCGCGAGGCCGTAGTATGAATTACCGGCGTTCTTCTTGGATGTCGCCGTATTCAAGACGTTGTTGACCAAGAAGTACGTGAAGATGAATTCGACGATCATCGCCTTCGTCACGTCCACGGTGATTGGCGTGTGGGGACCGGCGAGGTAATTGACTAGCAATCCGCCGAGAATCGCCGCAACGACCTGCGCGACCATGTATGGGATCACATCTACCTTCGGGCACTTTCCACGCAAAAACACGCCGAGCGTCACAGCCGGGTTGTAGTGTCCGCCGGAGATATGCCCGCCGCCGTAGACCAGCACCATCAACATGCAGCCGATGGCCAAGGGAGCCATCACGCCGCCCACCAAGCCGATGACCACCAAGAAAATAAACGTGCCAATAAACTCCACAAGTACGCCACGTGTGTTCATGCAGAACCTCCTAAAAAATGGGATGAAAATGGTCTGTGTAAATTCGTACGGCACTTTAGCACAAAGCCGCTGTTGTCAAGCGGCATTGCGGTTAGCGTTTCGCAAAGAATGTGCAGCGTTGTAGCCCAACGCTACTGAATCAACGCCGCTTCTTTCAGCGGCTTCAAGATCGCTTGCAACATCCCCATCAGTGACAAAGGCGACTGCGCTTCAATCTGCAATCCGCCCTGAACCTGCTTGATTTTCATGTGCATCGTGTTGCCTTTGAGCAGCCCGGCGGCTACAGCGAAATCCGGAAACGGATTCTTCGGATCGGTCTGCCATTGCAACTGCGCCATCTTGTACGGCATTTCAAGGAACTGACGAGAGTCGCCGTACACATTCAGCAACGCTGCCGGATCGTAATTCTTCGCCATGTAATCGATGTGCGACTGCCGCGCCGTCATGCGCTCATTACCGTTCTGATTCAACACCGCTGTCCCTGCCAAATCCAAAATATCGCGCGACGTTCCCCACGCGAAATAATTGCCCCGCAACCAGAATCCAGCGCTGTTCTCATCTTCGTCTTCCGAGAAGAACGTTCCGCCGTCCAGCACGTGCTCGATGTATTTGTGGTCCACGCCTTTGTTGGCTCGTTTCAGCGCCAGTTCAATCGGAGCCGGGTCTTTCAAATACATTCCGACGAGCACGGCCATCGGCACATGATCGGGGTCCGGCGGGTTGTTCGCAGCGTCAGGTTTGGCCAGTTTCGACACATCTACGCGCTCCGGAAAAAGGGCGAGCACCATCGGTCCGTCCACTTGTTGCAACAATTGCTCCAGCGTGAATCCGGCGTGAAGCAACCGCTCGAATCGCGGCGCCGTCCGCTCCGGTTCAGCGGCTTTGTCTGCTTTCTTACCAGGCTTTTTGTTCGCCATGTCTTTGGCCGGAGTCTTCAAATCTTTCTTGTCATCAAGCACATTTCCGCCACCCAAATTCAACGCCTCTTCAGCAGCCGTTTTCGCTCGGGGAGGACGAACCGGATCTAACGCATTCTGCGCGTTCGCAGGCGGATTGACATTGTTCAGATTCGCTTCCGGATGAACGAGTTCACCACCCAACGCGTCGAGCGCCCGCAGCGCAGCGGTCAATTCCACCGCACTCGTCGCTGCGTCGCCGCTGAACGACACGACCATCGCCGCCTGCCACGGCACCATGTCCAGCGCCTGCGGCTGGTTGGCTTGCACGGGCGGAGCCGCTTTGACCGTCATGCGTTGCAGCACCGACATCAGGCCTTTGCTCCGCGCGTTACCGCCTGGAAAAATCCGCGCAAAATCCTCGATGCCCTCCGCATTCAACGTCAGCGCGTCTTCGATAAATCCGCCCTCTTCGAGCCCGAACGTTTCAATGCGCTTGGTCAAGTCGTCATCGAGCAGTTGGTTCGCTTCCGCAAGTGTTTTCAAACCGTCTGCGCTCAGCCGGAAATAAATGTCGGCGTCCGGACGTTTGGTTTTCATATCAGCTGTCAGCCTCGACAACGGATTCCCCGGCGGCTTTTTCAAATGATCGAGAAACGTTTCCATGCCTTTGGGCGTGAGCGCATGAATGATGCGTTGCGCGCCGAAAACCGAACACGCGTTGATCTGCTCTTCGATCTCAAACGTGTTATATTTTCGCTTTGTTTTCACAGCGTCGTTCATGCCTTCGAACAAGCTGCGGACATGCGCTTCTGCAATCCGCATGCTCTGCGTCTCGTACACATAAATGAGCGGCGGATCGATTTCGTGCGCTTCAATCGTGTCCGGACTCGATAGTGCAAACAGCGCCCGCCCGCTGGCCAATTTCGGCAACGCGGTTGCGGCGTCAAGCACTTTCACTTCGTTCGGCAACTGCTCAGTGCGAAATCCCTGCATGAAAATTTTGGTCGATTGCTTATCCCAGAATTTGGACAGGGGTGTACGTTTCAAGCGATCAAAGGTCGTAGCCGTGTCTCGGAATTCCAAATACAGAATGGTGTCCGACGGGAGATATTCCGCATAGCTTCCGGCTTTGACTGTGAGTTCGGAAAGACGTCCGCTCAATCGTTTGGCGCGAGCGGCGATCTCCGCATTCGCGGACGCTTCAGCGGTTTTCAATGGAGCGATGGCGGCTTTTCCAGCGGCCATCAACGCAGTCTCCGCTTCCTCGCGCAACACGGTATCGGGCGAGCCAAGCTGGGCGATAAATTTAGCGATCTTCGGATCAGGTGCCGCAACAGCTTTCGTCAAGTCCACCACATCGGCAGGTTCTTCAGCTCGGACGAAGCTGCACACCGAGACCAGCAATAAGGCCAACAGGAAGAGAATGGATCGAGACAATCGGGACGTGCGCTGAACGACGGACATGGCGTGCGCTCCTTAAATATGGACACTGCAAGCGGGATCATACACGACGGGCTGCGAAAATAAAACGCAGAGTGCCCCGAAGGTTTGAACAGGTCATCGAACGAAAAGTATCGATTCCTGCGAGGAATTTCGCGCCTCTATATTGACAGCCCGTGAAAAATAGCGATACTCTCGCGATCGTGATTCGAATTTTAATTGTTTTGCATTTCTATTAATCGAAAGACTGGAGAATGTCATGGCGTCGTTCGCATACGAGGCAATGGACACCCAAGGTAAAGAAGTCAGGTCCGATATCGACGCCGCATCGGAAGCAGATGCGCTCGAAAAACTCAAGGGCATGGGCCTCTTCCCGACACGAGTGACACAGAAGGGTGGAAAAGCGCCGAGTGGTGGCGGGGGTGGCGCGCAGAATTTTGGCATGGCCCAGTCGGCCGCACCCGAAAAGAAAAAAGGCGGCGCGATCTTCGCTTGGCGCGTCAAGCCCAAGGAATTGACCGCGTTCACGCGTCAGTTTGCAACTCTCTTGGACGCCGGCTTGCCGGTCGTCCGCAGTCTCGATATTCTTGTCACGCAATTGCGCCCCGGCATTTTGAAATCCGCGATCGCCGACGTGAAAGAAGACGTCGAAGGCGGTTCCTCGCTTTCCGAAGGCCTCGGAAAGCACCCGCGTGTCTTCGACAAATTGTACGTCAACATGATCCGCGCCGGTGAAGCGGGCGGTGTGCTCGACGAAATTCTCGAACGCCTCGCCGACTACCGCGAAAAGGCGCAACGCCTCCAGCAAAAGATCATCGGTGCGCTCGTGTATCCCGCCGCCGTCGTCTTCATCGCGTCCTGTATTTTGTCGTTCATCATGATCTTCATCATTCCGAAGTTCCAGGAAATGTTCGTTGAAATGGACGTCGGCGAATTGCCCGGCCCGACACTGGTGCTGCTGGCCATTTCGTCCGTGATGAAAAATTACTGGTACATCCTGATCTTCACGCCGGTGCTGTTCTGGGTCATCTTTAAAATGATCGTCCGAACCCCGCGTGGTCGCTTGATCGTCGATGCCATTTCGTTGAAAGTGCCGATCTTCGGCGGGATCATTTCGAAGTCGTCGGTCAGCCGCTTCTGCCGCACACTGGGGACGCTTGTCACTTCCGGTGTTCCGATTCTCGAAGCCCTCTCGATCATTAAATTGGCTACATCCAATGCCGTCGTCGCGAACGCCGTCGAAACGGTCCACAACTCGATTAAAGAAGGCGACACTATCGCCGAACCTTTGAAGCACTCCGGCGTCTTCGACGATCTCGTCGTCAACATGATTCAAGTCGGTGAAGAAACCGGCGAATTGGACAAGATGTTGATGAAAGTCGCAGACACGTACGACAACGAAGTCGATACGCTGGTCAGTGCCTTGATGAGCTTGTTGGAACCGATTTTGATCGTCGTCATGGGTCTGACCGTCGGCTTCATCGTCATCGCGCTCTTCATGCCGCTGATCAAGATCATGGATCGCTTGAGCGCCGGAAAGTAAACAATCGATCTGTCAATCGAATCCGAAATCGGCACCCAATTTGTTGGGTGCCGATTTTATTTAACGCAGGTGATTGTTCGAGTGCATCACCGAAATCACGCCGCAGTTCCCTCTCCCCTTGGGGGAGAGGGCCGACGAAGGTACTCCTTCGCGGGGTGAGGGGATGGCGTTGATTAATCCAAGCGCATGGATTAATCCTAGCGTTTACCCCTCACCCCGCGAGACGGAAAGGCTGTCTCGTCGGCCCTCTCCCTCAAGGGGAGAGGGGAAAGGCTACTGCGATTCCGATGATACACCCTGATTGTTTCGGAGTTCCATGCGGTTCAACATCGCTCAATTCCTTCCCGAAATGGCCCGTACCGCGCCCAACCGCGACGCCATCATCTGCGCACATGCGCCTGATGGTTTCGGCCGGACGAAGCTCACGTTTTCGGAATTGAACTCTGAATGCGACGCGCTTGCGTGGGGACTTTCGGAAGCAGGTATCGGCCCAGGGAGTCGCGTGTTGTTGGGCGTTCGGCCCGGATTGGAATTCGTCGCGCTGACGTTCGCAGTCTTTAAAATCGGCGCGGTCCCGGTGCTGATTGATCCGGGCATGGGCCGCACAAATTTACTGCACTGCGTCGCTCGCGCGAAACCCGAAGCCATGATCGCAATCCCGGCGGCTCATGCGTTGCGAGCTTTGACCGGCCACGCTGCGTTCGATACCGTACGCGTGGCCGTGACCGTTGGCCGCCGCTGGTTTTGGGGCGGCCCGACACTCGCGAAAATTCGAGCAAGTGGACTCAAACGCGGCCCGTATAAAATCGCCGACACGACAACCGAATCGCCCGCCGCCATCCTCTTCACATCCGGAGGAACCGGCCCGCCCAAAGGCGTCTGTTACGAGCACGGCATGTTCGGCGCGCAAGTCGAAGCGATTCGCTCACATTTCAACATCGAACCCGGCGAAATCGACCTCCCGGCGTTTCCGCTTTTTGCGTTGTTTTCGACCGCGCTCGGCACGACCTGCGTGATCCCCGACATGAACCCCTCGCGCCCGGCCACGTGCGATCCGGACAAACTCATTGACGCGATCCAATCGCGCGCCGTGACGTATTCGTTCGGCTCGCCCGCGATCTGGAAACGCGTCGGCCCACGCTGCATTGAACGCGGCGTCACACTTCCGAACCTCAAGCGCATCATGATGGCCGGAGCGCCTGTGCGCGGCGACGTGCTCGCGCCATTCGCGACCATTTTATCGAAGGACGCTGACGTCTTCATTCCCTACGGTGCAACGGAAGCGCTGCCCGTATCCAGCATGCGCGGCTCCGAAGTCCTCAACGAAACGTGGGCACTGACGCGGCAGGGAAGGGGACATTGCGTCGGGAAGCCGCTCCCGAGTATGACGGTTCGAGTCGTCAATTATGATGCCGCAAAAAGTATCACACCCTTGACTCCCAACACCATTGGCGAAATCATCGTCAGCGGCCCGGTGGTCACAAAAGAATATTTTGAGATGCCAGAAGCGACGGCCGCTGCAAAAATCATCGACGACACCGGCCGCCTCTGGCACCGCATGGGCGACATGGGCTACCTTGATGAAACGGGCCGTATTTGGTTCTGTGGTCGCCTTGCTCACCGCGTCACCGCCGCCAACGGAAGCGTTTTTTACAGCGTCTGCTGCGAAGCAATCGTCGAGGAATTCCTGCGCGCAAAAATGGGTATTGAAGCCCGAGCCGCGCTGATCAAAACCAGCTCATCCAATCCCGCTCTCGCGCTCGAATGGCACGTGAAACGCCGCGCCGCTGGTGTAGAACAAGAGATCGTGAAGCACTGGAAATTGGAACCTTTGGGGCAACATGTTGATCGCGTCGAGTTCTATCGAAAACCATTCCCGGTCGACGTCCGGCACAATGCAAAGATTGACCGGGAGTTGATCGGAAAAAATGTTTCGAAGTCCTATGTTCGAAATTGATGTCTAACGATTCGAAGACAACGCCGTACTGGCCTGAAAGGCCTCAATATATCAGCCCAGGGCATCGCCCTGGGATTAAGAATCCGAGGAATGGATCGCCCTGAAAGGGCATGACCATGTCATATCAAGGCGCGGGTAAACTGAAAAGTATAGTGGTCAGCGCGGTGATCTCTGTGCTGCTTTTGTTTAGACTCGGTTCGCATTTGCGTGAACGGAAATTCGAACCATTCAAGCCGTTCTTGAGTGTTTATCTTGCTCCTCCGGATGAGTCTGATCACAAATTCATGTTCAGGTCCGGCAAGATGATCGTTGTAAATCTGAAAGATAAGAACTTCGACGACTTGTATTTTCAATTGCCCGAAAAAGTCGCTGCTGCGACACCGGTAGAAGTCGGCGTGATTGCGCAATTGTCCTGGGATAGAAAGCAAATCTGCCAGTATACAAACGACACCGGTGGAATCGTACCGGGGTATTCACAAACCTGCGACGTTACACTTGTCGATCTCAAAACGAAGCTTGTTATTGACCGCAAGCAATTCGTGGGTAGCCATCCACCAGAGATTTTGCGTGGTGCGGAATCCACAATTGGTGAGCGTCCCGATTTGGCAGTAACGGCGTATTTGAAATCGTTATACTAATTACATGAAACCCGAAACCCGAAACGCGAAACAGTCGTCTTTATGAAAGCACTCGTCACCGGTGGCGGCGGATTTTTGGGCCGTAAAATCGTAGAACTTCTGGTCAGCCGCGGAGACCGCGTGCGCGTGATCGGTCGTAACCGCTATCCGGAACTCGAAGCGCTTGGAGCCGAGTGCCTGCAAGCCGACATCCGCAGTGCCAGCGATTGCTCGACCGCCTGCATGGGCATGGACGCAGTATTCCACGTCGCCGCCCTCGCTGGAATTTGGGGCGACCCGAAACTCTTCCACGGCATCAATGTCCTCGGCACCCGCAACATCATCGAAGGCTGCAAACGGCGCGGCGTCCCGAAGTTGATTTACACCAGTTCGCCCAGCGTCGTCTTCGACATGAAAGACGAATGCGGCATCGACGAAAAAACGCCGTACCCTGAGACATTCTACAACATCTATTCGCGCACCAAAGCTGAAGCCGAAATGATGGTGCTGGGCAGCAGTGGACGCGATGGCCTTTTCGCGACCGCCTTGCGTCCGCATTTAATCTGGGGCCCGCGCGACAACCATTTGCTCCCGCGATTAATTCAACGCAACCAATCCGGCAAACTGAAAATCGTCGGTGACGGAAAAAACAAAGTCGATCTCACGTTCGTTGACAACGCCGCCGTCGCGCATCTGCTGGCGTGCGACGTGATGACCGGCAAACGCGTTGCGGGTGAAGCCTATTTTATCTCCGATGGCCAACCGGTTGTCCTTTGGGATTGGATCAACGACTTCTTCCGGCGCATGCGTCTGCCGAAAGTGCAACGCTCGGTAAGCACGGGAACGGCGTACTATGTCGGCGCGTGTTTGGAAGCCGCGTTTTGGCTGATCCGCCGCCGCAAAGAACCGCCAATGACGCGCTTCCTCGCGAAGACGCTGTCGTGCTCGCATTACTACTCCATCCACAAAGCGCGCCGCGATTTCGGCTACAAGCCCGTCGTCAGCAACGAAGACGGCGTGAAGCGAACCGTCGAATTTTTCCTCGCCAACATGCCCAAAAATCCCAGCGCGAAATGAAACGCCCAAGAGCCGCGCACGTCAGTAAGCGGCTATTCGACCTCACTGCTCACGTGCACCGGAAAGATATACTTAGCCCGATAACGTCTATTTAGTTGTTTGTACAGTGTGATATAATTTCATTAAGATTGGTGCGAAAGAAAGTGTTCTTGACCGCTTATAAACGGTCGATAAAACATCGCACAATGTCGATTTAAGTAGCGATTCAGTTCGTGTTCTTTTGGGAACAGGTGGACTCCCGGAAAGGGTTGCATGTGGCTGTTTGACAAATATGTCCAATGGCGCACCGATTCCCGAATTCATTCGTTGGAGCAGGGGCTCGCCGAAAAGCCGACGCCGCAGTTGTATCTACAACTGGCCGACGCTCACAAAGAAGCGGGAAACCAGGCCAAGTCCGCCCAAGTGTTAAAGCTGGGCGCGGCGCGGTATCCCAACGCCCCGGAAATTGTGCGACGTCAGGCTGATGCGGAAAAGGCCGAGCGCGAGATGGAAAAAAAGCGCCTCGTCGAACGCATCCAAAGCCACCCCAATCCGATCCTCTACGCACGTCTGGCCGAACTCTACAAAGCCGACGACGAACTCACACGCACTATTGACACGTGTCAGCGCGGCATTAAAGCCTTCCCGAAATACGGCGGCACATACTTGGTGCTGGGACAGATTTTCGCCGACAAAAAACAGTGGCCCGAAGCTGTCGCGCAACTCGAAAAATCAGTTGCGCTCGACAAGTACAATTATCTCGCGTTGAAATTGTTGGCCAGCGTGTACATGCAGTTGGACCGCCCCACCGACGCGATTCAGCGCTTGGACGACATCCTCTTTTTTGCGCCCGGCGATGAAGGCATTCTCGAACTCCAACGCAAAGCCCGCGCGATTGTGGACGCTGCGAATCCGAAAAGCATCGCGACTCAGACCGGCGCTAAAACCGGCAGTGGAAAACCGCAGCCGCGTCCGTCCAGTATGCCGAACGTCGGGCGCCCGATGTCCCTACCGCCCGCTGCTCCGAAAGTTATCACGAAGGACCAGGCCCTCGCAAAAGGCCTCGCCGACTTGCGTCTCGTGGCCGGAGTCAACGGTGCGATTTTGGTCGATCAATATGGCCTGATCGTCGCCGCCAATTTGGACGCCAGCTTGGACGAAGGGCTCGTCGGCGCGTTGATCACCAATGTCTACCGCACGGCCAGCAACCACTCCGTGAAACTCGGCGTGGGCCAGTTTGAAGAAGGTGTCATCGAAGGGGCCGACGGTAATATTCATATCGTTCAATTCGACGACATGATCCTGACGATCTTCGCCAAATCCGACGCCAAGCACGGACTGCTCGAAAAGAGTATCCGCGACTTCGCCGAAACGGCGTTGAATAAATAAAGGCGGATCGTCGCCACCGAATTTCGAAACAGGAGTGAGTCCGCATGCGCGCGATTTTGGCACAATTGAACAAGACTCAAGGCGTCTGGGGCAGCATGGTCGTAGGCCGCGACGGCATCATCATCGCCAGCGACTTTTCGATAGATGTCTCCGAGCAGCAGATGGGTGCCATTGCGTCGCAAATTCTCGTCGCCCTCGACGGCGCATTAAAGCGCATCAAGTTGGGCGAGTTCAAACGCTTCATGATCGGCGGTAGCGAAAATAAACTCGCGTTGATCAACGTCGGACAGACGATCCTCGTCGTCCTGCTGCGCCGCGATGTTAACATGGGCCTGGTCAACGTGGACATCAAAACCGCTGCCGACGCTGTCGCCAAAAACTCGCGCTTGTAGTTCTGCGTCGTAAAGTTTCTATTGCGACGGGTGCCAAGGACCAGTAATCTGGTCCTTGCCTTTTTTGAAAACACGTCACGGTTTAAATCTGTCCAGTTTCCCTGCACGGAGCAGGGTACTGCTCCATGGCAACCACATCGTTGAGATTCCTACGTGCTCATTTATTATATCAATGCGTTCTTAAAAGGCGTGCTCGAAGGCATCACGGAATTCCTCCCGATCTCCTCGACCGGACATCTGATCCTCGTCCGCGACTGGCTCCCGCTGACGCCTGATACAAACATCGAACACGTCAAAACACTCGACGATATTTTCGACGTGATCATCCAACTCCCGGCCATCCTCGCCGTCATGCTGCTCTATCGCGCGCGCTTGTGGGAGTCGGTGAAAACCATTCCGACGAACGCGAAATCAAAAGCGTTTTGGATCGGCCTTGTCGTGGCGGTCATGCCTGTCGTGATTCTGGGACCGCTGGTTCATAAAAAGCTCGAAGCCAATTTCATGGCCATGGTGCCCGTCGCCATCGCTCTGATTCTGGGCGGGATTATTTTGATTCTCATTGAACGCGGAGGCGACAACGGAAAATACACGACCGCTGAAGACACGCCGATTCTAACGGCCTTTTTCATCGGCGTCTTCCAATGCTTCAGCATGTTCCCCGGAACCTCGCGTTCGGCGTCGACGATTGTCGGTGGCCGCTTGATGCACCTAACCCGCAACGCCGCCGCCGAATACTCGTTCTTCCTCGCCATCCCGACGATGTTCGGCGCGTTCGCATACAAGATGTTCAAGAGTTGGAAACTGATTCAAGCCGAGCACGTGCCGGTCCTGCTCATCGGCAGCATCACGTCGTTTGTTGTGTCGTGGATCGTGGTAAATTGGCTGATCGGTTACGTCCGCAAACACAGCCTCGCCGCGTTCGGGTACTATCGCATTGCCCTGGGACTGATCGTCCTAGCGTATTATTATGCGACGCACAAATGAATGAAGTGTAGATGAGTGTGAGTGTGAGTGTGCGGCGTATATAAATGAACGCGTTAAACGACGCAGCCGCCGTCATGTGTTCAAAACTTTTTAATTAGGAATTCCATGTCGCTCAATCGTATCCTCGCTCTGATCTGCCCGCTGCTGCTCGTCGCAGTTGCCGTCGTTTATGTCGGCAAAGCCAAGACGTCGACCGAACCGACGGTCGCTCCCACTGCCGAGACTGTTGGCGCTGGAACGAAAGTGGCCGCGACGTCGTCCAAGCCTGCGCCTGAGGGCATGGTGTGGATTGCGGGCGGGACGTTTGCGATGGGATCGAAGGACGGCAAGCCTGATGAGCAGCCGATTCACGAGGTCGCCGTCGACGGGTTTTGGATGGATAAAAACGTCGTGACCAACGAGCAGTTCGAAGCCTTCGTCAAAGCAACCGGTTACGTGACCGTCGCAGAAAAAAAGCCCGACGCGAAGGATTTCCCGGACGCTCCGCCCGAGGCGCTTGTTGCGGGGTCCGTCTGCTTCCGACCGCCGCCAGGCGACGTGCCGTTGGATAACCATATGGTCTGGTGGGCATATGTGGCGGGAGCCAATTGGAGGCACCCCGACGGCCCGAATTCGGATTTGAAAGGCCTCGAAAAATACCCAGCCGTGCATATCTGTTATTTTGATGCAGAGGCGTACGCCAAATGGGCAGGCAAGCGTCTGCCAACGGAAGCCGAGTGGGAATACGCCGCGCGCGCCGGATTGAAAAGTCAGACGTATCCGTGGGGCAGCGAGTTGAATCCCGGCGGGCGTTGGATGACCAACATTTGGCAGGGGCGCTTTCCGAACGAAAACACAAGCACCGACGGATACAAAGGCGCAGCTCCGGTCGGCACGTTTCCTCCCAACGCGTTTGGATTGTACGACATGTCAGGAAACGTGTGGCAGTGGGTCGCTGATTGGTATCGCCCAGACTACTACAATTACAGCGCGTCGAAAAATCCAACGGGCCCCGCCGACAGCGCCGACCCCGAAGAACCCGGCATTCAAAAGCGCGTGACGCGTGGCGGTTCGTATTTGTGCAGTGATTCGTATTGCGTCGGCTATCGGTGCAGCGCTCGAATGAAATCCTCGCCCGACACCGGCCTCTGCCACACCGGTTTCCGCTGCGTGAAGTGAAGTAGAGCCGAATTCCGATTCGGCTTGTTTAGCGCCTGGACTCACTGAGCCGAATCAGAATTCGGCTCTACATTGACAATGTTGGAATCAATAATAGCCGCCCTAGATCACTTCTTCGGGATATTGATTTTCATCTCGGGCATCGTGGCGGCACCCGTCGGAGCGCTGGTAAATTCCGCGCGCGTACCATCGCTGAAGCGGACGTCGAGATACAGCTTGACGACGCTTTGAGCTTTGGCTTCGTTGTCGCATTCGCCGACGGAGACGAATTGAAGATACTCGCCACCGTTGATTTCTTCGGAATTCGGCGCGAGGTTTCGGACCGATTGGTCACCGATCAAATCTTTGACTTTCGCGCTGAATCGGTCGTATGGAAACGACGCGGTCGTGAGTTGCGGGACGACCAATTGGTTATCGCGGTCTTTGAAGAAATTGTAGACGGTGATGCGTTTACCGTCATTGCTCTTGTTGTAAATCTGGCAGTACGCGAACACGAATTTACCGATGCGTTGAAGTTTGGCGATGACGAGCGGCGGCGTGTTTTCATCGATGTTCGCAAAGATTCCGTTCTTGTCTTTGAGCGGTTCTTTTTTGGGCGCGGCAGCAGGCTCGGCGGGATCGCCGTCCTTGGCCGGAGCTTTCGTCTTCGCGTTGGCCGCAACATCACCAGCGTCTTCGGGTTCGTCGACTTTCTTAGCCGCTTTCGGTGTCTTGCCAATGGCTTCGAGTGCTTCCTTTTTGCTCGCGGCCATTTCGGCGTCTTTGACGGCTTCCGCTTTGCGCTTAACGGCATCTTGATCCACTGTCGCAACGGGGGCGGATGAAGTGGTCGCCTGTCGGGCTTTGGCGTTGGCTTCACCTGCGACTTCTTTGGCTTTGAATTCGGACGCGACTTTTTTGGAGCGAGCTTCCTCTTTCAATACGGTCAAACGCGCGGCTTCGTTGCCGATGGCGAACCCTTCGGCGGAGCGGATTTCACCGAGCGCTTTTTCGTATTCAACGACGGCGAGTTCGTGCTTTTTGTAACGCGCGAGACTGTTGCCGGATTCGATCGCTTCTTCAGCGGCGCTGATTTGCTTCTTCGCAGTCTTGACCACCGGCGGCGACCCGCAGCCGGATAAATCAAGCACCGCGACAGCGAGGAGCAGAGTCCATCCCAACACGTAAGACACCTTCTTCATTGCGGATTCCTTTGGCGATGCAATACACATGGCACAGATCAGATACCATTAACGATAGATAATTTTATACAGCACACCGCTGCCACGACAAGTCGGGCAACGCTGGCCGGCTTGGTTGCCGCCCGGAAGCGTCGTACCGATCATGCCTTTGTTCGCGCAGGTCGGGCAGGAGACTTTCGAGTCGCTGTATTTCTTGAAGACCTTTTCGGCCATGAGCGCATTCAGAAATTTCAGTTTTGTATTCTGGGTTTGGAACTTCCACCAGACTGACGGGTCGTCGGTCTCATCAGCGGTTTCTTCATCCTTCTGTGTCTGCATGCTTCCATTCGTGTTGTTGTTGCGATTGTTGCGGTTGTTGTAGCTGTTCCGGTTCCCGTTGTTGCCGTTGTTTCCGTTGGTGTTGGTATCATACTTGATGTACTTCATGGGCTTTTGCGCGCCCGGGCGCAACCAGCTGGCGTAGCCGTAGTCGGCGTCGTGGAAGCTCGCGTAATTGTTGGTGAAGGTGAGTTGACCGTCTTCGTAATGGGCTTCGCGCGAGAGGCGGCCTTCGAAAATCTTCAGCACATCAGCAGACGGGATTTTGACAACCTGCGAAATCTTGCGGCACAATTCGGATTTAAGGCCGTCTGCGCCGGTGATGTATTCCTTCAATTCGTCGTAGTTGATTTCAGCCTTTCCGGACGCAACGCTTAAATCGATGTCAATCATCGACAGGACATCTTTGCCCGCAATGGTGATGGTGGTGTCTTCCATTTTAAGGATGACATCATCAGCGCTGCCGCCTTTCGGTGGCGTGTTGGCGGCCATGTTTTTCGGCGGGACGATACCTTCTTTTTTCTCGTATTCGTCGGGTTCGGAACTGGAGCCTTCCATCGCGTTGCCGCCGACTCCAACCAACTGGCCCCGGAACGAGCGGCCTTGTTTGGTCGTCACCAGTTTGCCGGGAATGGACGGGACGATGTTGCCTTTGTCGTCAATGCGGAGTTTGGTGAAGTACTTTTTCTGCACCAACTCTTGGGCGAGGCGGTAAGACATTTGAACAATCTTTTTGTTAATTTCGGTTTTGCTACCCGCTTCGATCTGCGGACGCAACGCGTCCCAGCGGCTCTTGAGATCGGAGTTTTTGAAGCCGCGATCAAGCTGTTGCAAATGGTCGAGGGCGGAAAGGCAGTCGTTGGAGCGCATTTCAAGCAGCATCATATCGAAGAGGTTCTGGGCCTGCTGATTGGCGTTTTTCTGATAGAGCTCAGCGCGGAAATCCTGATTGCGTTCTTCCGTGCGCGGGTCGATGATTTTGGCTTGTTCGAGGTGTTCGATGGCTTTGCCGTAAAGCCCAATGCTCGCGGTCCAACGGGCCATGGCGAGGTGGTCGGAGGCGTTGGATGTGCTCGGCGGCTTTTCGAGAAGTCGGCGATCATAGACTTCAAGTGCGCTGAAGAAGTCGCTCTCGTAGCGTTCGAAAGGCTCTTCGCTCACGACGTCGGCTTTGTTGATAAACATGACAGCGGAGGAGGTGCGGAGTGCAAGCATGCCGTTGCGGTCGCGGTCGGGTTCGCGAAAGCCTTCGAGGAATTTACCGCTAACGAGCTTGTATTTGACGCCGATCATTTTTTCACCGAAGACCAGACGGTTGCCTTCGACGACTTCCATACCGTACATTTTCTGGACTCGTTTGCGTTCGGATTCTTCGAGGTCGCTCCAGCGGAAACCCATGACGGTTCCGGTGTCTTTGAGCTTGAATTTGAATTCAGTTTCAGAGGCAGGGAGGACGACTTTGCCTTGAGTCGGCAGTCCGCGAATGATGATGTGAACGTCGTCTTCGCCGACAGTTGGAGCGGTGGACGCGGCGTTCGGTTCGGTGGACGGTTTCTGGTTGTCAGCGGCGGCGAACGACGGCGCGCAGAAGAGGCCAGCCGCGAGGGAGGCGGCGAGCAGTAGCGTTTTGGAGCGGAGAGCGATGACCATAGCGAATTCCTTTTTTTCAAGCCCGGTCCTTATGGAGCGGGTGAAACGTCAAACGTGTGACGATATTGAAACCCGAATACTGCAATAAAACCTACATGAAATGGAGATCAATGTCTCTTCGTCTTTGCAATAGGTCACTTGTTCACTCCTGCAACACTTCCAGCATCTGCTTCGACCAGCCTATGACTTCGCGCAACGTTCCAGCGAGTTCGTGTTTGGCACCGGGGGACATGTATTCTTTGTACTTCATCAGCATCTCGATTTTTCGTTGGAAATCGCGTGCGTTGACGGCACGGGCAGCGGCGTCGATGGTGCTGAGTTTGCGTTCGTCTTCCGGCGCGTCTTCTGGGACCATTTCGGCTTGGGCGTCGAGCGATTTCTCTTTCATCTTGCCGATGCTGCCACCGCTGCGAACGTGATCGGATAGTACGCCGGCGACATGCTTGGCGACTTTCTGTGCCTGATGCCTGATGCTCTTGCGTTCGTCTTCGGTCATGTCGGT
Source organism: Planctomycetota bacterium (assembly GCA_037129555.1). Lineage (GTDB taxonomy): Bacteria > Planctomycetota > SZUA-567 > H5-PLA8 > H5-PLA8 > JANXLS01. The sequence continues at coordinate 34,934 of JBAXUS010000004.1, read as the reverse complement.
CGGGTCATCGGCGCTTTCGAGGCCATCTTTGACGACGGCGCGTTCAACCTTGGCGACTTCGCGCTGGATGCCTTTCGCGGCGGTGTGAGAAAGTCCGCTGACTTGTTCGCGCTTGAGAGTGCCGCGATCAAAGAGGATGAGGCGTTGGAGCGATGAAGCGACTTTGTCTTCATTCCATCCGCCGCCGAGGAACTGGCTGATGTCAGCGGCTCCGATTTCGTTCGCGGGCGTTTTGGTTTCGCGCTGAATGTATTCGCGCGTGACACGAACAGTCTCGTCGATGATGTCGGATGTGACACGGTATTCTTCAACGTTCTCGCTGGCCATGATGCGGATCATGGTGGCGTCGTCGAGGTTGCGGACGGGGAGTTCGAGTTCGTAATCGTCGTCGATGACGTTTTCTTTGACGAGTTCGCGAAGGGCTTCCAGACGATGGTGGCCGTAGGCGACTTCGTAGCTGGAGCCACTTTTGCGAACGAGCAGATTATCCCAAAAACCGGTGGTACGGATGCTGGCCTTGAGCATCTCAATTTTCTCGCGATGCATGGGGTAGTGCGCCATATCGCGGTAAGGGTTGGGCTTGAGTTGTTTGAGTTTGATCTTGGTTGACATGTGGGTTCCGGTGGTTCAAAGAAACAGATTCAATTCCATGCAGACGCGCAAAGGGGCACGAACGCTCGGAAATAGAAAGCGATGAAAATAGGGTCAAAGTGTCATTAAGTCAATGTGCCATTAAGTGAGGCACTGAATTTTTTAAGACCGCGCAAAGCTCTGCGACTTCTTTGACACATTCATTGGTACGGCGTTCTGGTGACGCTTGAATCCGATCATTGAGCTTTTCAAACGACAAACACCAACTATCGAGGAGTTCCTGTTTCAACTCGGCGATCCGCTGTCTGTAGGACAGGAATCCAGCGCAATATTTGTAGTCCTCTGGTAAATTATTCAATAGACCGGTCAGAGCGTCAATTTCCTCGCGAATAAGAGTTATATCCCTTGGCGAATCATCATCGTCGTACATTATTTCAACCCTCCAGCTTTTATCCACACACGTCCTTTGGTCGTCTTGTATCGCGTCATTCCAAACAACTGTGTCCAAACTCTGACGTAAGCCTGCGTGAAATTTTCGTAATTGGGATCGTGAAATGGCAATGTGTAGATGGCATAAGCGTCGCACTGAAATCGGAGTTTCACGGAGTCGCGGTCAAACAATTCGTCGGCTGGGTGATCTCGCATGTCTTCTATTTTAGCGATAGGCACCTCAACGGCAATATCAATATCACCGGGCGATGACTTGGAGGTCGTGAAACTTCCGTTGATTAACATCCACGCTGTCTCCGGAATTCCTGTATCCAGCAACGCCCGACGGTAGCGGTTCAACCCTTCGTACAGAAATTGCCGACGCTCTCGGTCGCCTGTTTCCACGAACCGCTCTTCAAAGTCGGACAGTCCCGGCGCAAAATCACCCGGTGGGAGAACACCGTCGGATGTAAACGGCGGTAAACCATTCAAGGCCGCTGAAGGAAACGCATCCAGAATTCTCAACGACATGCCAATGCCCCCAGCGTCTATTTCAAATTCGTCCCCAGCTTCGACATCTTCTGATACGCCGCTGAGAAATCCGCAAAGAACATCGCTTCGTCCAGCGCGTATTTCTTGACCCACTCGAAACATTCCGGATCGTGCGCGAGGGCTCTGTCGGTGCCGAGCATGTGCTCGGAGCTTTCTGCGCCTTGGAGTAGTTGGCGGAAATAGCTGTTGTTGAATTTGTACCAATCGTACGTGAATGGCGCACCGCGATTGTGGCCGACGGTGTGAGCTCCGGAGAGCGCGACCATGTCGCGGATCGTCAGGCCCATGCGCAGGAAGCGCTCTTTCAAGCGCTTGATGTCGTAATGCTCCAAGTCCATCACACCGGGCTGCGGGACTTGGTCCTTTGCGTCCTTGCGTCCCAGGGCGACCGGAATATCGGGACCGCCCAACGTCTTGACCGCGACGGATCCGGCGACGATGAACAAGTCCGCCCACGAGGCACCTTCGAAATGCTTTTTGATCGGCATGAGCAAGTTGACGACGATTTCCAGACCGGCGTTTTCCGGGCGCGAATAAACTTCGGGGAGATGCAACGTGCCGCTGCATCCGCCCGTGTTCGTGACCGAATCATACGTCCCGGCATCGTGGAACGCGGCGCGCAAAAAGAGCGGTGCGCTGCGCAGCGTGACCACGCAGCGCAGGGAACTTGCGATCCAATTTCGCATCATCCCGGTGCGTGTCATGACCACCGTTTGCTCGCGCAAATTGAGGACTTCGTGGAGCGAGTACGAGCCGGATTTGCCTTTCAACACCTGGGTGAACGATCGACCAATATCGACGCGTCCGCGCAAACTGTCGCGAACGGCATCGGAGATAAGGATCGGTGCGCCGGCTTCTTTCGTGGCGGATTCGATACGGCTGGCCATGTTGACCGTGTCGCCGATGACCGTGATCGAGCGGCGGCTGGGGTGGCCCATTTCGCCGATGATGAGTTCGCCGAAATGAATCCCGATTCCGATCTTGAATTCGCGTCCGAAGTTGCGCTTCATGTAGTCGTTGAAGCCTTCAAGTTCCGTGAGCATTTGCAGACCGGCGTTGACGGCGTTGCGGCAGTTGGTTTCGGCGTTGTCGCAGTTCAATCCAAAGAGCGCCATCAGGCCGTCGCCCATGTATTTATCGATGTAACCTTCGTTATGCAAAACGGCTTCGCCCATCTGATAAAAGTAGCGGTTGAGGATGTGGATCGTGTCGTAGGGCAGCGATGTTTCAGAGAAGGTAGTGAAGCCTCGGATGTCGCTGAAAAGGACCGCGATTTTAGCTTCGCGTCCGGTGGTGCGCTGGTCGCCGGACATGCAGAGCCCAGCGTCCTGATCGTCGAGCGTGAGGCGGCGGACGGTGACGGGGCCGGTGACTTGACATTGACACGCGAGGCGGATGTTGTCTTCGAAACCGAGGCGCGTCGCGAGATTCTTTTCAGCGGTATTTCGAGGCGACAGATTTTCTGGATGTTCAAGCACCATGACTCGGCATGTCGAGCAGCGTGCCATGCCACCGCAAACATGCATGTGGGGAATGCCGTGCTTCTGCGAAATCTGCAGGAGCGTCAAGGTGTCATCGGATTCATCAATGACGGACTCGTTTTGAAATGAAACCAGGGGCATGAAGGTCGATCCTCGGATAGCCTGAGCGCTGTTCGATTGTATTAAGCCGTGCTTTAATCATAACCGGATTGCCCGCGTTTTAAAGAATACAGCGCGAGAATTTTGCCCGGAAGAGAAAATCAGTATTCATATCTGTGCTGTGTTCACGGCAACAATTCGATTTTCAAATCGTCAAAAAAGACCTCGGCGGAAACATCCGTCGCGCTCAAACAGATTTTGGCTTCGACAACGTTTTGTGGAATCGAGGCGGAGAAACTGAGGCGCTTCCAATCCGTTTCGCCGGGCTGGAGGACGCTGCTTTTTTCGGGCGCGCGCTTGCCGTTGGCAAAGAGAATGTGAAGCTCAACACCGGGCTTGGATAACGGGTTGCCGGCGAGCGGTTCGTAGCCTTTGGGGCAGTAAACGAGGACGGCGACGCGGATGACGCGGCCACGGATTTTGTCGGGATCGAGGATGAGGTTCAGACGCGGTTTGGCGGGGCCGACCGAATGGTTATTGATCGCAAGAACGTGGCCATGATCGGGAAACGCGAGCGTTGAAATTCCGCTGGAATTGACAACGGACCAACCCGCGGGCAATTCGGCAGGACTGAACGCATCGAAGTTTTCGTCCGCGAGAATATCGGATGAGGGCGCGGTGGGCGCTGGCGCAATGCGGGCTGAAATGGGCGTGTGTCCGGATTTGGTGGAGATGCCGCCGTGAGGCGGTAAACCGATGATGCGTGGCGGCGTCTCGTTTCCAAATTTAGTTCGAACTTGCCACGCGATGGCGGCAGCGATCATGAAACCAAAGAGCGCCACGACGACGTACAGGCCGTATCGTTTTGTGCGGGAGAGGCCCCACGTGCCGACGATTTCGTTCTTCGATGGTGTGATATCTGCGGTCGAGGGCAGGTAAAGCGTTTCGTTGGGTTTGACGCGGGCAGCAGCGGTGGCTCGGCGCAGGGCTTCTCGGCGGCGCGCGACGGTTGAACGGCTTTCATCTACGGGCGAACCGATGGGTGCTCGGCCCAGCAGCACGTTCTCCAGATCGCGGATGACCTCCACGCAGTCGTTGTAACGATCACACGGGTCCTTGGCCATCATTTTTTGAATCACCAACACGACACCGTCGGGGATGTCCGCGCGCATGTCCTGCGGACTGACGAGCGGGTCGCTGAGATGCTTTTGAATCACCAACTCGGCGGAGGCGGCCTTAAAAGGAGCCTCGCCGGTGACGACATGATAAAAAGTGGCTCCGAGCGAGTAAATGTCGGAGCGGCCATCCACGTCGCTGTCCCCGCGCGCTTGTTCGGGCGAGATATATTGAGGGGTGCCGAGCAGCGCACCTGCTTCTGTTTGGAATGTGGACTGGCTGCTGTCAATGTTCTTGGCCAGGCCGAGGTCGAGCAACTTGGCGACGGGCGGACTGCCTTTGTCGCTGGACGGCACCATCATGATGTTGGCAGGTTTGACGTCGCGGTGGATGAAGCCGTGGCGATGAGCGCAGTCGAGGCCGCGCACGACTTGTAACATGATACCGGCAGCCGTCATCCACGGCAGACACGTTTCGCGAGCAAGGACGGCGTCGAGTGCTTCGCCCTGACACAGTTCCATCGCGAAATAATGGAGGCCTTGATCCTCGCCGTATTCGTATGCGGCGACGATATTTTCGTGCTGGATCGTTTGTGCTGCGCGGGCCTCGCGTTGAAAGCGGATCAGGTATTCGGAGTCGTCGGCGTGGCGCTTGGGGAGTGTTTTGAGTGCGACTTTATGTTGCGTGCGCGTGTCAACGGCAAGGTAGACCATGCCCATGGAGCCTTCGCCCAGTTGGCGAATGACGCGGAACGGGCCTATCATTTTCAGTGGCCCGGACTGCTCGGCAGGCATGCGTTCGATGCGATCGCGAAGGGCTGGAGTGAGGTCGCCCATTTTGACCAATACATCACCCAAGGGCAGAAAGGTGCCACTTTGAGCGAGAATATATTGCTCGTCCTTGGCGTCCTGGATGCGTTCGTCGGTGAGGAGTTGAACGCGGAGCACATTGAGGACAAAAGCGTCGTCTGAAATGCGGTCGTCCATACGTGTATGACTCCGTACACAGTTCAATTACTACACAGTACAGTATAATATCTCGTGTTTCATGTCGAATTGTAGAGGGATCGATATAAAAAAGGGTTTGTTAGAAGCGGCGGCAATCCTGCGGTCGCTCCAGATCGTGAAGGAATTAGGGCATTTTTGGCTTGCAAACGCGCGCCAACTGAAAATAATTTAGAAATCTTTAAGATTCCGGGTCCGTCTTTTGATTCTGACGCTACACCCTATTAAAGAAGTCGGCGGAACGAGCGTCGGCGGACGGCTGAATAAACAGATCGAACAGATCGATTATTAAAATTCGATGTAAACACGTTTTGGGCATTTTGGTATTTTTGGAGGATCGAACCGTGAGCACCGCAAAGGGATCAAGATCGATACGACGCGGCCAAAAAGGCGTCACATTGATCATGGTGGCCGGAGTGTTGGCTGTTTTGGCGGCGATGGGAGCGGGATTTTATACGCTGACCATCTCGCAGAACAAGTCAGCTGGTCGATACACTGAGAGTGTACGAGCCGACATGATGGCTCGTGCAGGTATGAGCGACGCCATCGCGCGATTGCAGGAACAGGCGTTCTTAAAGACTGAAGACCCGACCGATCCGTGGTACCAAACGGACTGGTTGAATGGCGCTCAGCGCCATGTGTCGTTCCCGGCTCGCAATCCCACTGGCGTCGTCGGTTCGGCGGACGAATTTTTATCCTACACGCGCGCACTGAGCAGTTCAGCAGGTCCGAACAGCGACCGGTTCATGCTGGACATCGCTGACACTTCCAGCCGCATCAATGTGAATGCTGGCGACAATGTGGGCGTGTTGCTGGACAATCTCTGCCGCGTGATCGGAGCGCCTTTGGTGGCTGCCAATCTGGACGCGCTCCAACCGCGCCGCTGGCTGGAAGAAGGCGCACCGGCTGAATTCTATGACACCAAATTCAACAAGGACGACACCTCGGCTCGTACCGATTTGTACTATCGCAAAGACGGTGGTAATTATCCGATTGCCGGGCCGGATGGCAATGCGTTGTATGGTGATGGCTATGCCATCGCTGCGTACCGCGGTACCCATGGCCGGTTTCAACGCCTTGAAGACGTAAAAACTGCATTGTCAGCCGTTTACAATCCGGCTCACCCCGAGTTGGAAGAGTTGGAGCGGTCCGTAAAATTCAATGCGATTCGCGACTACATCACGATCGATTCGTGGGTGGATACGAATACAATCGGGATGGGGAAGTTTGAATTCTCTGACGATTATCGTGCCATTGACCGCGACAAGAGCTGGGTGTCGTCGGTGGACGATAAGGGCAAGCATATCGATGATCCGCAAAATTCACGTGGCTCGCTGGTAGGCTCCTATTTGTCGATCATCAATGGCCATGGTGCGGGCCAGTTGCGCCGGATCAAAGAAAACGGAATTGATTGGATCGAAGTCGATTACGAATTCGCGATTCCGCCGGGTCCGACCAGTGCGTACATGATCATCAGCAAAGAAGATGCGATGCTGACGAAAACAGCCAACGATAAGAATTTCGGCGAACCCGTGCTGAATCCTGATGGACATCTTCAGGACGATCCGAATATCAATTACAAGAAGTATCCGCTGTGTATTCACCGCGCTCCGATCAACATCAACACCGCATCAGACAAAGTACTGATCGCGATGTTCATGGGTATCAACGTTCAACACGGCACACCGATGTCGGTTGGAACGGACGCTGTCGAAGACAAGATCATGAACAAGAAGACGGCCAAGAGCTGGGCCATCGACGACATATTCAAATTGTGGCCGGACGGTATTCCGTCGGAAGCTGGCCAGAAACGTGTGCCGCAGGACAGTGGCAAACCGGTTTTGAATCGCCCTGAACCGTGGAGCGACAAAACGGCGTTTGGGTATTTGAATAATTATGGCGCACTGGCCGCTCCGAATTTTATTACGGGTGGCGGAAAGTGCACCGAAGCGCACGAATTGGCGTACCGCATTATCGTAGCGCGCCAGGCTCGAATTGATCCGAGAACCCGGATGCCGTTGACCAACGATTATGATCCCGCAGTGAAATCCTATCCGGCTGCTCGCGGCCCGTTCCGAAGCTGGGATGATTTCTTCTTCCGCGTGGTGCAACCGTGGGATGAAGACCGCATTGAAAAGGGACCGCACTACGAAGATGGTCGCCCGAAGCGCTTCTCGCTTGCGCCGATGATCATGGCCCATTTCAACTCCAACACGGATTTGCTGAAATTCAATCCCAACATCGAATGGATTGATCGCTGGGGCCGCAATTTCACCAGCATGGAGCCAGTGATTACGGGCGAAAATTTTGACCCGAAGTCGAAACCAGGCGCGCCGATGATGCCTACAAACAAACCAGAAATTGCAAAAAAATTGAAGGTTGGACCTGTCACGAAAGATCGCGAGCCGATTGACACGCCCAATTGGCCAGAGCCCATGTTCCCGAACGATCCTCGCATTCCGCCAGCACCGAATGATGGCGAGATAAGGATTATTGCTGCAAATCCGGGCGAAGTGGCACCACCTCCTATTACAGGTAAGGAAAATCCGTACCAAAAGGCACCGAATGGTCGATTCTACTACATTCGCAATGTTCGCTATCGCTTCGATGAAATGATCGATAAGTCGGACATGAACCGCTCGACGACTGAATTCACGATGGACGCCGGTGGAGTATACGAAATCCATTCCGTGGGACAGGTCGTCTTGGGTGGCGAAGTGCGCGCCGAACGAAAGCTCGAAGCGTTGGTTCAAGTCTATGACGTTTGGCGCGAATCGACTCAACGGCAATTCGTGGAAGGCCATTTCACGAAGGCACCCGGAGAGGGCTATGGCAATACAAATGGAGACAACCACTCCGGCATGACGGATCGTGGCAAGATTACCCGCGATGCAGACAATGTGGGTGATTTCCTGTCACTCGATACGGGTCCTGAACCTTTGGTTCCCATGCGTTATCGTTTTAAGCATGCTGATAGAATGAAGGACTGTGTCGATACAAGCGCGAAGGATGCAACCGGTCGCAATACAAAAAAGTCGTGGTCGAATATTGGTGCAGGATCGGGCTACGCAGTTCCTGATGTGATTGCCAACCATGTTCTGCCAGCCGGTTACGATGGACAACTGTTTTTGGCGTCGAATAGCTTGGTTTTCGATCCGAAAATTGGAGCGGAAGATCATGCAGACACGTTCCTGGCCAGCTTTGACGGCGATCTGGATTCAGACAATTGTCTTGGAAACGGGCGCGAGCAAGCCAAGAATCCGATGGACGCGACGAAGCGTGTGTGCGACACCATCAGCTTGCTGGGTTTCATGAACGATGGCATTCAGGAGAAGGATCCAAGCAAGTCCATCGAAATGGACTCCTTCTCGGTCGAAGATTTGTTGCCGGGTATGTCCGCGCCATTGACTGGATCCAAAAAGACAAATCCGATCTTCCTGTTGAATCTGCAGCCTTCAGGATCATTGAATTCGTTCCCGACCGACCCGCAAAAAATGCGCTACGAATACTGCATGAGTTGCCGAGTCGGCGATTTGCGACCGGACGGCGTTTATCTGGGAGCACTCGGCGTATCCTGCAATGATGCAACTTTGAAATATGCGTTTGGGGGTGGACGAATTGGAAATGGAGACGAAGCGGCAGTTGCAAATGGTAAGAATCCGTTGCTCTCTGATTCGTTCCTGTTCCCGGTCGGTAGCACGTTTACGATCGCAGCGACACAGTCAAGAATTGACAATCCTCCATATTTACGAGGGGGTGGACACGGCAGCATCACCAATCCTACTTTTCCGACTGGAACTGCATGGATGAAGCCATTCAATGATCAGAAAGATGCTTATAACTACATGCCTGGCCACAAAGACGGCTGCACGATTTCGATGTGGGTCAAGACGACGTGGCATGCGAATGATCATCAGGAACATGAATTCTTTAACGGAAGTTCTGCCGGTGCCGCTACGGGTGCTCGTGGTAATAAACTTGCAAAGAATGGGTACGTGCGTGGCGTCATGGAGCCGTTGTCTCCGACGATGGTGGGTAAAAAACGACCTACATTCTCAGAACCGGACAAATACTGTGGTACTGACTTCTTCGACGGTACGTTCTACTGTGTTTTAGAAGACCGGCATGACAATGGTGTGGGAGTTGGATTGCACGCTGGCACGTCAACGCAGGATTGGGGCAAATACCCCGTCAGCGCGAACGGCGTTGTTGTACCTCCTAAAGGAATGGATCAAGACCCACGAGACTCGATGAATCTCTATGAAACACCGAGTTTCTATGTGCAGCCTTTCCGATGGACCTATGTGGGGCAAGTCCACAAAATGGGGACCGCAAAGCCGGTTGGTGTTCCGAATGCAACACGGGTTACGGATAACAAATATAAAATCGATTCTCAAATGATGGGCATTGCCAACATATCGTGGGGTGCAGGATTCATCGGACCCAAATTCGCCGATGGTCTGCTCTTGGATGGATTCTACGATTACGATGTTGCAGCCGTATACTTCAGTGGAGTGATCAAATCGGATACGTTTGGCATGTGGGAAGCCAACGATGGGCGCAATGATTGGATAATTGCACCCGCCGCAGCAACCAGTGCAGAAGCCAAGCAGCAAAACAAGCGTGATCCAACTGTGACTTCAGTGCCGGATCGAACCAAATCACCAGATGATCCGCAGATTCGGATCAACGGTGAGAAAGATGCTGAAAATGTGGCACGCAACATTATGCGTCCGTTCATCAGCACCTCTCGATTTCCGGAAGGTAAAGCCTACAAGGCGTCAAATGTGGTGGTGAGCCAACGTTTGTATCCTTACTTGTACGATGTGACTAAAAATAAGAGACAAGATTACAATGCCGTCTTGCTTGATCGTCCTAAAGAGGGAACGTATCAGGCTATGTGCGATGTCTGGCTTGGATCGCAAACCGATCGAGAAGGCAACAGTACGTGTAATGGATGGGCTTACAATACCGATTTGGAGGGCCAACCCGCAGCGTATACGTTTGCGCAGCGCAATTCGCCTGATTATTTGACGGCGTGTTTCTCGCTGAATAACACGAATCAGGGCTATGCGCCGAACAATCCGTATCCTCAGCCGCTGCCTCCGAGTCCGCCGCCGCCGACGCCGGCGCCTCCGCGCATCCCTTATCCGCCAGGCCCTCCGGGACCGCGACCGCCCCAGTATCCGCCGCCGCACCCGCGTCCGCCCCGCCCGTTCATCAAGTTTGCTCCGGTGAACAAGGACGAGGCCGAGAAAGAAGCGCCCAACACGGATGTGAAGGATCAGGCAACGACTCCGCCTTTGTCCTGCATCAACGAACAACAGGATAAGGTCAACGCAGAAGTTGAAGCGCCGACCAAACAGTCAATGGCAGACAAACAGCCAATGGCAGAAAAGCGTGCGTTGTACTATACGCACATCTATAAAATCCAGCCGTGCGATACCACCATGGCGACGGTCGATGAGTTGAGAATTTCTAAGAAGGCGTGGACGTCGAAGATGATTTCTGAAGAAATGACGCTCAGCCGGTACTATCTGCCGAAAGCCACAAACGGTAAGACGTACAATGAGTACTGGCCGACGTTCGTATCGCAATCATTGATCCAGTCGCTTGAAGGCAATCAAGTCAAGAGTGACGATCAGGTGGCTGTGGCGCGCGTTAGTTGGAATGTCTTTACGCCCCGGTTTATGCATGAGTACAAGGACCTTTCACCGACTCGTTGGAAACGATTCGAAAACATCATGGGCAATAAAACTCAGAACGTTGAATTCCGAGGTCCGTTCGACTACGCGATGTACAACAAGGATATTGATTACGACTCGGTGTACAACGCGCCAGCTGGCAAGGATAATCGCTATTCTCAGGGTAGTTGGAAGGGCCCGATGAATGATAACGTGAACAAGTCGGTCCCGGATAAATTCAGAGGGGTGAAGCGTCAGCATGACGACACGACGGATCAAACGTCATGGAGCAAGGGTGTCAAAGTGGAACTGGTGAAGTACACCGGCAACAGTACCTCCAAGTTTGATATGAACAGTGTCAAACCCATGGTCGGTTTTGTGATCAACAAGAAGACGAGGAAGCCCGAAGCGGTCAGCGCGTTCTCGGATCCGGAAGCGGAAAACTGCTACATCGATCCGTCAAATCCGGGTAAGCGCACGTTGGCTACTGCTGGCGAATTGCACTACCGAGTTCGCTTCCAGTACCCGGTGGACCGCAAGAATGTCGATCCGTATGCGCCGAGTGATACTGTCGATCCAGGTGTCCACTATCTGCTGGACACGCCGGTCTTCGACGACATTTCGATTGTGTACATCCAGTCGCCGCGAATCCTGTGGTTCCGTGAAGCGGTCGAATAAGACTGCCGGGATGAAACGAAAATGAGTTCGAAGAAAGCCGCTGATTCAAGCGGCTTTTTTCATTCACTGAGGACTGCATCGCGGAGCGCTTGAACGTTGAAATTTTTGCCCGGGCACGCCGTCGTTCCACCCATCCGGATTTGACTGTGGCCAACGATGTTCCGAGCGGGAATCGAGTAGCGGACGCTCAAGCGCTTGACAAGATCGATGAGCGCCTGCCATTGCGGAGTCGTCGGATTCAGCGCGTCGAAGTTTCCGACGAGGCAGATGCCGATACCGAATTCATTGTGTTCAGCGGAGTGCGCATGCGCACCGGTCTGTTGTCCGTACCAGCGCGGTCCAGGCGCGATTTTACCGTCCGCCTGACCTTTACCGTTGCCGATCACGAAATGATAACCGAGGCTCTGCCAGCCTTTTGTCTCGCGGTGGTACGCATCAAAGCTTTGCGCACTGCCGGTGTTTCCGCCGGAGTGATGAATGACGATGTAGCGCCACCGTCGGGGCTGTGCACCGGGATCGGTGGCGAGTGCTTCATCTTCAAACGCCGGAACCCCAGGCGCGGACGGAGTGGGGAAGGCGGGGAAAAGCGAGCGGAGCGAAAATTTGGAGCGACTATTTTTTCCACTGAAAAGCCAGAGCCCGGTGGGGATCGCAGCCGCTGCAAGAATCGCAATCATGGCGATGATCAGGATTCTGCGTGTGCGAACCGATATTTTTTTAAACGCAAATTTGGGTCGAGAACGGCGGCGCTTGACGGGCCGACCAGAGGCGCTGGATGCCACGGTCGCGCTGGAGAACATGTCCGTCAGCCAATTCATGCCGCCTCATTTTCACGAGCCATGGGAGTCGAGGGCGTTGGGTCGTCCTCGCTTATCGGCAATTTGGACGCGAGGCTTTCGAAGTTTCTGGTAAATTAAGATCATGAAGAAAGAAGAGAAGAGCGCCGAGAAGGAGCCGTATCGCAAACTGATCGCGAACAATCCGCGCGCGCGCCACGATTACATCATCGAAGACACGTTCGAAGCCGGGATTGTGCTGGCCGGAAGCGAAGTGAAAAGCCTGCGGACGCGGAACCTGAGTTTCGCGGATTGCTACGCCCGCGTGTACGACAATGAATGCTGGCTGATCGGTCTGCAAATCAGCTTGTACGACAAAGCGCACGTCCAGTTGCCCGAGCCGGTGCGACAACGGAAGCTGTTGCTGTCGCGGCGCGAAATCGACAAACTGCGCGGTCAGTCCGAGAAATCAGGCATGACTGTTGTGCCTTTGCAGATGTATTTCAAGGGACCCTGGGTGAAAGTGCTGCTGGGCTTGGGACGCGGAAAAAGTTTCGCGGACCGGCGCTCGTCGCTGAAGGACAAAGAAGTGAAGCGCGACATTGACAGGACTCTTCGAAGCAAGGGCGCGAAATAGTTTTTGATTTCAATTGTCCGCGCTCGGCGGTAATATTGCGGATTGAAAATGGCGATAGCGTGAAGCTTTTGGCGCAACGTTCGTCTCGTAGTCAGTCACTTTTTTCGCAGTCGTTTGACCCGGCGCAAGGTGCTCCAAACTTGAACGGACTCGTATACTCGCTCGACGATGATTCGGATAGCACGCCCCTCTATTGGCTGGGCATTTTACTGGCCGTGGGGTCGGTGCACGCGCTTGTGTTTTTTTGCATGTCGTTCAATTTCACGCCGCCACCCGCGACTGAGCAGCCGGTATCGGTGATGCTTGATGATTCGTTTTTAAACATGCTTGCCGATCCGGCGGAAGCAGCGGGCAACAAGCCGCCCATTGCGGCACCGCCTCCCGGCGAGATGGCTACAGTGGTTCCACCCAAAGCCAATGCTTTGCCTCCAGTACCCGAAGCGCCTGCCGCTGTTGTCGAACCGCCGCCTCAGGTAGCGACTGAAAAGAACAAGACAACTCCGAAGCCGAATCAACCGGAAGCGCTCATTCAAAAGCCAGCTGCGTTGCCGGATGGAACGTCTGATGCGAAGCCGCTGCATGAAAAAGATCTGGCTCCGTTGAAGCCCAATTCGCAAACAGCCTTTGATGAGGATAAGAACACATCGAAGTCCGCGCCGCGCGACGCGTACCTGTCGGATCGCAACAGCACGGCGGCGGATCGCGGCCCGAAGAATTTGCCCCAGGGCGATCCCTACATCGACAAGGGTGACACGAATCTGCTGAAGTATCTCGGCAAACGCGGCGAGGGCAATGTCCCGGCCACGGCGTCGGATGCGAACAGCGGATCGGTGAAAAAAGAAGGTGCTGAAGAATCCGGCGATGGCAACGCCAAACGCGCGGCTGATTTTTCGAAAGATGTTCGGACCGCTGAGCTGCTCGCGCCGCGCCCGATTGAGACCGCCATAAAGCGTGATCCGCTCGATGAAAAAGTGAAGCCACCCGAGAACGTGCCAGCCGCCGCCAAGCCGAACGACGAGCCCCCAGCCGCGCCGCTGCCTTCGATTGCGGTGCGCCCGGATGTGCGGCCCGTGTCGAAGTTGAAGACTCAAGAGCCGGACCCGATTCCGTCGGATACGGGACTGCAGCCGCCAACAAAGCCGAAAGACGTTGCAGCGAATACGGTGCAATTGCCAACAGCGTTTGAACTCGAACAACCGAAGCGCCCGAAGCCGGTAAAATCGAACGGACGAAACGAAAGCGGATCAGCGAAACCATCGCGCTCGGAAGCCGCTGTGTTGGAGCCGAGTGCGATCGCTAAAGAGCTGGACGCCCAGGCCGAGTTGGATCGCTTTGAAGCGCAGTTGAGCGGCTCGAACAAAGTCGCTGCCGCCGATGGAATACTTGGGACGGGTGCGAAATTAAGGAAGGGCGAGAAGGGCCACGAAGGCAACGGCATCGCGCGTCCGGGCGAAGACAACGCTGTCAGCGATGTGACGTCGATCAATTTAGAATCCAGCGCATCCGAATTGGGCGACCCGCGCTTTGCTAAAAAATTCGACGCAAAGACCGCCTACATCAAACGCTTCGCGCGCTTGATCGATGGCAAATGGAAAGCGGACATTCAAGCCCATTTGCGCATAAACATGGCGCCCGGCACCGTCTCAATTCGCGTCGTGATCCGCAAAGACGGCATACTCGTCGAAGTCGCCGAAGCCTACCGCGACAAGGGTGTGTCAGACGAAAACGTGGCATCCGCGCGTCGAGCCGTGAAAGCCGCCGCGAACCCCACTGCCGATCCGTTCCCCCCGGCACTCGCGGATCGGGAGTCGATTGAATATACGTTCAATTTCCTGTATCAATAAGCGGTGGATGTGTTGGAGTTTTTCTGAGAGACGTTTTGCTTTACAGTGGTAGGATGCAGTGAGACGCTTGTTCGTAAGTGCCCATGCGTTGCAATATTTTTAAATGGTGGTAACGCGATGATTTTAATTGACGAGATAGCTGCGACGCTGGCGGACCTGCACCGTGAACCGGGGAAGGCCGAGCTCATTGATGGAAGGATTGTGCGCTTTATGGCAACCGGATTACTTCCAGGCCGAATCGCCAAGATCATCTTGCTTTTAATGTCCGATTTTGTTGAGGCGCTGGGCCGGGGCGAGACGTTTGGGGACAATGTTGCGTATTCTATTCCGCGATTGTTTTCAGGTCGTGAAACGTTTTCTCCAGATGCTTCGTACTATGATGGTCCAGGCCAAGACGACGAGATGGATTTCATTCAAAGCGCTCCAACATTCGCGGTGGAAGTACGAAGCAAGGATGGTTACGGCCCCAGTGCTGAGCGTGCGATTGAAGCTAAGCGAGCGGATTATTTTGAGGCGGGGACCAAAGTTGTCTGGGATGTGGACACGCAGGGCGGTTGCATTCATGCATACTCACGTAACGCTCCGACTGTGAAGCGGACATTCAATCGAGGAGATGTGGCGGATGCAGAACCGGCTCTGCCAGGTTGGCGAGTCGAAGTGAATCGGGTATTTACAAAGTAAGCAACTATCTACTTCAACTCGTCCCGCATCGCCGCACACCGCGTTCGCAACTCCGCCAACGTTTTCAAATGCGCCGAATCCTTCGCCAGATTCTTCTCCTCCAGCGGGTCTTTCACAATATCGTACAACTCCTCGATCACCGGATTCGAGCCGGTCCAGCGGATGTACGACCACGTCGCGTTGCGCACCCCTTCCGTCGGTGGGATGATCTTCGGCAGCGTGTCGTGTTCGTAATAAAATTCGTTGCGCCACGCATGTTGGCCTGGCTGGATCACCTCTCGCAAACTCCGTCCCTGCATTTCAGCCGGAATTGCAACGCCTGCGTAATCGAGCATCGTCGGGCCGAAGTCTACATTCAACGTCATCGCGTCACTCTTGCGCCCGCGATCTTCGACGGGCGAGCGCGGATCGACCACGATCAGCGGCACGCGAATCGACTCTTCATACATAAGCCATTTGTCCGCCAAGCCCCGTTCGCCATAGAAGAATCCGTTATCCGAGGTAAAGATCACGATCGTGTTCTCGGTCAGTTTGCGAGCTTCTAATTCGGCGATGATTCGGCCTACTTCGCGGTCGATTCCGGTGATCAACCGGTAGTAATCTTTGGTCGTCTTCTGATACATCTCCGGCGTCGCGAAACGGGCCGCCCAGCGCTTGTGGCCTTCGGATGTCTGCGCGAAATCCGGTAGCGCTTTGAAAGCTGAATCGGTCGCCAGTTTCGGCACCGGAATCGTCACGTTCGCGTACAAACTCTCGTCACGCATGTCCGGCGGAAATTCACGCGGCTGACCGTCGCGGGCATGCGGTGCGGAGAAACTGATCGAGAGGCAAAACGGCTTTTCAGACGTCGTCGATTGGATGAATTCCAGCGCCTGGTCGCCGAATCGCGCCGTAATATGGTGCTCGTGTTTCGTGTCTGCTTTATCAAAAAATGCCCCGGCTTGTCCTGGCAAACCTTTCCAATAATCAAACTCTTTGGCCATCGGCGCGATGTCCTTACCGACGCCGAATTTGCCAATGAAACCGGTTTGATACCCGGACGAGCGCAGCAATTTCGGGTAGCTCTTGGCCCACTGCGCTTCCGTGAACGGCTTCGCGAAATCGTGGATGTCATGTCGGCGCTGATATTGCCCGCTCAGGATCGACGCGCGGCTTACGCAGCAGATTGATGTGGTCACAAAATGATTGCGAAACAACACGCCGCGCCCGGCGAGTTTGTCGATGTTCGGTGTTTGGATGATCGTGTTGCCCATGCAGCCGAGCGCGTCCCAGCGCTGGTCATCGGTCAGGATGAAAAGAATGTTTGGCCGCTGCGTCGGTTCGGCACCCATCACGATCGCCAGTGCTCCGAACATCACGACTGCGAGTAAGATTTTCCGCATGTATAAGGCTCCTCGTCTAGTCCTTGTATGGCACCGTCCCGCGCGCATCCGTCTTGTACTCCCACTTCTTGACATACGCATCGCCCGGCAAGAACTCGTCGTGACGTTCTTTCAATTTACGCATCAATACCGCGTCCAATTCCGAGCGCAATGCCTCGCTCGCAGCATCCGCAACCAGATTCTTCATCTGATAAGGATCACTCACGTTATCGTACAAAAGCCACGGACCATTGAGGTCTTTTACGTACGTATAGCGCTCATTTCGCAGACCGCGAAATTCTTTCCCGCCCACGCCGCGATGCCATTCTCCAAACGGCGCAACACATTGAATCACCGTCGCGCCATCGCCGGGAGACGTTCCGCCGGTCATGTGCGCACTGTAATTCAGTCCTTCGACACTCGGCGGAATTGCGACTTTGCACAGCCCCAAAATTGTCGGCAGAATATCTTCGGTGTTCATCGGTGCGGTCAGTTCCACACCCTGCTTTCCCAGCCCGGCGGGCCAGCGCCACAGCATCGGAATTCGAGCGGATTCGTCCCAGGGTTTCTGCTTTCTCTGCATCCCCTGAGAGCCCAGCATGTCGCCATGATCAGACGTGAAAATAATCAGCGTGTTGTCGGCAATCCCGGCATCGTCGAGTGCTTTCATGAGCTGCCCCATGCAATCGTCCAGTGCCGTACAATGCGCGTAATATCCCACCAGATCCTTCCGTGTCTCCGCCGCGTGTGCCGCAGGAACATTTGGACGCAGAACCAATTTTTCCGGTTGATACATAGCTTTGTATTTTTCCGGTGCGGTCAAGTACGGGTTATGCGGCGGTCCCCACGCCATCAGCATCGCAAACGGCTTCTCTGATTTCGCCTGCTTTTTGATGTAGTCGCACACGTCATTCGTCTGAGCATTCGCATCGTAGCCCGTCCATAAACAGCGGTCCGGCGAGTCGGCGAAGTAGTATGATTTATTGTACGAGTGCGTACATTCCAGCACCTTCCAGTACTCGAATCCTTGCCGCCGTTCACGCGGAATAAACGACCCGCGTCCGCGTCCATCAATGTGCCATTTCCCGATGCACCCCGTCGTGTAATTCGCGGCTTTCATGATCTTCGCCATCGACACCGCATCCGGATTCAATTGGACGTCGTTGAGAAAAACGCCATGCGTCAACGGGCGTTGTCCGGTCAACAATGTCGCGCGCGTCGGTGAGCACACCGGCAGACCTGACACCGCATTAACGAATCGCACGCTCTGTTTAGCCAGCGCATCCAAGTTCGGCGTTTTCACATTCGGATCACCCGCAAATCCGAACGCTTGCGACCGCCATTGATCCGCGATGACGATCAAGACGTTGGGCCGCGTCTCGGCCGCGCGGGTAGAGAAAAGAAAACAAGTCAATGCGAGACAAACTAGTCGAATTCCTGGCATCACGGCGTTCCTTATCAAGTGTGTTCATTGACTCGTACATGTGTATCGATCCACGCGAGCGCAGCGAGCCGCAGCAGTTCCCCTCTCCTGTTGGGGAGAGGGCCGACGCAGGTACTCCTGCGCGGGGTGAGGGGGAGGCATTGATTAGACAAAACGCGCAGGAATAATCCAGCGCCCACCCCTCACCCCGCGAGCCGAACAGCTGGCTCGTCGGCCCTCTCCCTCAAGGGGAGAGGGGAAAAACAACAACAGCACCACATCCACATCATCAAACTTTTTCCACCATTTTTGTTCGCATTTCAAGCCTGCTCCGTCATATACACTAAAAGTCCTCGCGAACAGTTTTTATTTTATTTGAGCGCACGAAGGAGTCTGCTTCACATGCGGAACGTTACTCGTCGAAGTTTTATAACCGGAGCCGCCGCGTCGGCGTTCAGTTTGGCCGCTTGGCAGCGCGCGCACGGAGCCAATGAAGACATGCGCGTCGCCGTCGTCGGCACAGGCGGTCGCGGCGGAGCGCATATCTCCGGATACGCTCCCGAAAAAGGTGAGAAACTCAAGGGCGTTCGCCTCGTCGCGCTCTGCGACGTGGATTCCCTTCACCTTGATGCCGCCGCAGCCGGCCTCGAGAAGCGCGGTGTCAAAACCGAGAAATTCGGCAACTACCGCAAGCTCCTTGAAAGCAAAGAAGTAGACGCAATCTCCATCGCCACACCCAATCATCAGCACTCGATCCAGGCCATCTGGGCGATGCAGGCCGGCAAAGATGTCTATTGCGAAAAGCCCATTTCGCACAACGTCTGGGAAGGTCGGCGCGTCGTCGAAGCCGCCGCCGTCAGTGGCAAAATCTGCGCGAGCGGTACACAGTCGCGCAGCAACCCTGGCATGATCGATGCCGTCAAATTCATCCATGACGGTAAGCTCGGCAAGATCCAATACGTTCGCGGCCTGTGCTACAAACGCCGCGCTTCGATCGGTAAAGTCGATGGTCCGCAGATGCCGCCGAAGACGGTGGATTACGATCAGTGGTGCGGCCCCGCTCGGATGCTCCCGCTGACGCGCAAGAAGCTTCATTATGATTGGCACTGGGCCTGGGAAACCGGCAACGGCGATCTCGGCAATCAGGGCATCCATCAGATGGACATCTCGCGCTGGATCCTCGGCGAGAACACGCTCAGCCCCAAGATATTTTCAATTGGTGGGCGCTTCGGTTACATCGATGACGGTGAAACCCCGAACACGATGATCACAATCCACGATTACGCGTCAGCCCCGTTGATTTTCGAAGTTCGCGGCCTTCCGGGCAAGCCTGCAAAAGAAGGCGAGAAGGAAGAGATGGACGAATTGAAGGGCTGCAAAGTCGGCGTGATTGTGCAATGCGAGGGCGGTTATATGGCGATCCCGTCGTATAACTCGGCCAAGGCATATGACACCGATGGCAAAGTCATCCACGAGTTCAAAGGTGAAGGCAACCACTTCAAGAACTTCATCGAAGCCGTCCAAAACCGGACGCCGAAAACGTTGAACGCATCGATCCTCGAAGGCCACTTGTCCAGCGCGCTCTGTCACACCGGCAACATCTCGCTGCAACTCGGCAAAGCGTCGTCGCAGGAGGCGATCCGCGAGAAGTTGAAGGGCAACGCGGTCGCGCAAGAAACGTTCGAATCCGTTAACATGCACTTGCAGACGAACCTCGTTGACCTGAACAAATCGAAGCTGATCCTCGGCGAATTCCTGACGATGGACCCGGGCACAGAAACGTTCGTTGGCAATGTAGAAGCATCGAAGCTGTTGAAGCGTGAGTACCGGGCACCGTACACGATTCCGGAGAAGTTTTAGAAACTAACGGTGGCAATTGATGCGGGATGCCCTGGAGCCGAAAATGGCTTCAGGGCACGACTCCGTAATTGGATGGGATGTTAATTTTTAGAACTCTTCTATGAATCGTTGAATTGAAGAATGCGCAATTTGAGTTAGGATTTTAGTATGAATGTCTTGCAGCGAATTCAACATGCTGTTCGAACTGAGCAATATGAATTGTCCGTGCATGCGTTCGAAGAAGCTGAAGATGACGAGTTTTTGATTGTAGACATTGAACATGCACTCTTGAATGGCAAGATTGCCAAGAAATATACGCATGATCCTAAAGGAACGCGATACACAGTTCGTGGCCCCGCCTTGGATGACCGGTTGATGATCGTTGTGTGTCGCTTTTGTGAGCGAACCGGACTGTTGATTTTGACGGTCTTCAGAGATTTTGAGGATTGAACGATGAAAATAACGTACGGTGAATGTGGGTATTGCGGTGGCAAAGTGGTGGAACGCCTTTTGACTATGAATCTCGAGTTCAGCGGGCGGTTGCATCGATTCGAAAACGTTCCCGTTGGTAGGTGCACGGAATGCGGAGAGCGTGTCTTCAAGGCCGCTGTAGCCAAGCAACTCGAACATCTCGCCCGTTCGCGTTCTCCAGTCAAACGCCGTCTTACGATCTCAGTTCGCGACTATGTACCGGCTGAATCAGCGTAAATGAAATGTACTGAATAAATCGTCCCGATCCAACGTTATAAATATGTCATTGCGTTTCGTGTTCGTGCAGTTCATCCCATCCCACCCTTTTTTAAGGAGACGTACAGATGTCCCGAAGTTCCATCGTAGTTGCCCTTTTGGCCGTCGTAGCACTGCTGGCTATTCCCGCGATTCGGTCGTATGCTGACGACGATGCCAAGGCTGTGATCGAAGCCGCCATGAAGAAGTTCCACAAGGGCAAAGAAGCTCCTGTGAACGCAATCAAGGAAGGCAAGGCCGACGAAGCCGCTCTCAAGGCGTTCCTGGGTGCCTACGAAGGCATGGCCAAAGTCAAGCCCGCGCTGGGCGATGAAGCCAGTTGGAAGGCCAAAACGGCTGCTGTCATCGAAGCCACCAACGGTTTGATCGCCAAGAAGCCTGAAGCCGCTGCCGCGTTCAAGACCGCCATCGACTGCAAGGCTTGCCACGATGTCCACAAGCCGAAGGGCAAGAAGTAATCCATTCGCCCGTTAATAAAGCGGCGGTGCGCTTGACTCTAAATCAAGCATGCCGCCGCACATTCGATCCACCCATTTCATCCCGTCTATTTTTTGCACCTATTTATTCAAAACGGATCGTTTATTGCAGGCAGCGGGTTTGGCGGCAACGTCCGACCGGTGCCAGTGATTGGTTTAATTTGGATCCGGTGAAACGTGCCGGCGCAATTGTGGAAGCCGACCCCCACGGCATCTTTTCCGGGAAGGCTCCAGGACTGTTCAATGCTCACGTTCTCGTATGATGTTGGGAAGCTGCATGCCAGGCGACCGTCGATATAGGCTTTAACACCAGACTTTCGGACACACACCACAGATGTATGCCGGACTCCGTTCGTCACGAAACCTGGTGCGATCAGAGAAGTCGGGTTGGAATCGCGTCCCGCTCCGTTGACGACATCGAAACAACACACGGACGAAATGTCGATTTTCCACATGAACTGTCGCCCTCCAACTGAGAGTATTTGCGCGATGTCGCTGTTGCCAGTGTGGCGCGTGAAATCGATGCGGAAGTCATATTCCTCAGGCGGCGCATAATTGAGTTGATAACGCGAAAACTTGGCTGCAGGTGTGCTAAGTGCTCCGTTGTCGGCTTGCCACTTTGTGACTAAAGCATTGCCGCGTTCGACAGTAGTCGGCATGAGATCCAGCGCATCGCGCCAATACGTGTCTGATTGAGAATTGGCGGCGTCGACATCCGTCGGAAGTCGTGCGCCTCGACCTGTTACGGCGCGAATGGCCGCGCTGTGAAACGTGACTTCACAGCGCCAACTGGCCAAACCGATAACGCTGTGATCGGGAATTCTATAATCGATAGAGCATAGATGTAACGCTTTCGCGATTTCGATTTTACGATACAGAACGCCATTGACGTAAGCGCTTAGCGTATCGCGACGAACCTCAATAAGCGCCGTGTGGCGGACGTTATTCGCAAGCGCTGGGCGTTTGGGACCTAAATCAGGATTTCCGGAATGGATGCCGAAATAGCAGGACGACCAGGAGTCCATTTTCCAGAGGCAGCTTTTACCGTTGGCTGGGAAAATAATATTGACGTCGGTGTTGCCTTGTGAGCGTGTGAATTCAATTTTTAAATCATATTCTTCGGGCGGATGATACGGTATCGCGATGCGGGCGAACGAACCGGGGGCACAGATAAGATCGGAGCCGTTGCGCTTCCAATCCCCCGTCACTCTGTCGCTCGCTGGGTTAGCGAATCCAAGAATCTCTTCGGGCTTCTCCAATGCCGGATTCAACTCGCGTCGAGTCGTCGTATCGACCAGGGTGTTGGGATCTACAGGTTTAGGCGCACCCGTAGAATCTGCTGGAATGAACGACGTATCGAGCGAACCCGAGTTTGAGTTGAAGGGTTTGCCAGCTACGGCGCGCGTCGCATCGGGCTTCGTGTCAGTAAGTACGCCTGTTGGCACCTTCTCGGCCAAGCGCCAGAATAGAATCGACAGGAGCAGGACGCTTGCTGCCGCAGCGATACCGAGTGCCATCCATAGACTGCTCTTTCCCGTATTGGCTACCACAAAGAATGGTTTGGCTGCAGCAATAGACGCAGCAGGTTGGGCGACCGAACCTTTAGCAATGATGGCTTCTACTGAACTTGCGAGTGCAGGCGAGGCGTGAAGAAAGATGTTGGCGCCAAGCAGTCCGATCAGAATTTCGGCACTGACGGGGCGATTAGGAACATCCAGACGCTCGCGCAATTCCTGGATACCTTTGCTGGCGTAGACACGCAGTGTGCCTGAGGACATGCCGAGGACTTCAGCGGCTTCATCATAACTCAAGCCGTGTTCGTAATGGAGTGAAATCGGCAGGCGATAGCGTTCGTCAAGCCTGTTGAGCTCGGTTTCGACGGAGGCTTTGATCTCTGAGGCCTCTGCGGCAGCCGCGACATCCGTTTGGTGAGTCTGTTTCATCGACGCGTCCTTTTCGCGTAATCGGCGGCGCGACTCGGTTCGGAAATGATCGCGTGCCGCGTTGGCGGTAATTTGGAAAAACCAATTGCGCAACGGGTTACCCGACAGGACCGGAGTGGTCGCGGCGACGGCGCGGAGATAGGCCTCTTGTAGAATATCCTCGGCATCAGCCCTGTTGCCACAAGCTCTGAACGCGAGGTGTAATGCGGCGTCACGAAATAGAAGCAATTCGTGATTACGGGCGGCGAGCGCCAGGAGAAGCGTATTTTTTTCGGACGTCAAAGCGACGCTCATGTCGACCTCATGGGCTGAAACACGTTCTAATAACGGCACTGGTTTCCTGAATAGTAAACTGAACAAAATGATAAGTGTTAACAGAAATTTTTAGAAAATAATGACGTACCCAGCGGGTCATCCTCCGTTACTTCGTTGATTTTAAATCCATCGACCACACCTCTGCCGTTCGTTCTCGAGGACGCTCTTCACCGTTCGGTACAATACTTTTGTCATTCCATACAACCATTGGCACGGTAGCTCGCGAAAAGGGTACGGCTCCGAACGTGGACCACGCATTTTTCTCAGCATCAAATGCCAGAGCCTCTTTTGGAAATCCGGGATGTTTGATTAGGGGCTTGAACTGAATGTTCGCTCCATCATCGCCCGAAAAAATTACAAGCGCGTCGCCGACGGCTGCAGCTGGCGTTGGTGCTGCGACTGTTGCGCGCGGCAGGTCCGCCAGACGCTCCCAACGGTTTTCGCCGGGATGAAAACGGTATGCGTCGCGCAGATACTCACGCACCGGTTTTCCGTCCGGGCCCGCACTTAATGACGCTCCGCTGAAGAGATAAAACGCTCCGTTGCGAACGCCTGCGACAGCCAGCATGCGCGCTGGGCCTGGGCAGTGCGGGAGCTCGATCCAGGCGGGAATTTTTTCAGTAAGATCGAGTTTCCAAAACGTTTTTAGCGCGGTCGTGGATGTCGGTGATTCGAGACCACCTGCGACGAAAATCGTGTCGCCGATTAATGCCCCACACGCATTCGCACACGGGCGCGGAAGTGCTGGCAACGTGTTGAATTCCAGCGCTCCATTTTTAAACGTCATTCGAAACACATCGGCGTAATGCCGAATCGCATCGCTCCCGCCGATGCAGATCACACTGTCGCCAAGCGTGATCGACACGCCGTATCCCAACGCGCGTGGAAGTTTCAAACCACTGCGCCACACACCATCCGGCTTTTCCAATATGAAGACTGAATCGTGCCAGACTTTTTGAAACGTCTCGCCCCATTTTTCGCCCTGAATGTTGGCACCGCCTGCGACGATCAACGCGCCCCCGCTGACTCCAGCAAACGGTGCGGCGAAGCCTTCTCGGTCCGGGATCGGCGGCAGTTGGCTCCATTGCATCGGCGAGGCGTCCGCTCCTGTCGCGATGTTTATATTTAAAACAGCAAGCGCTAACAACGCAACCGCCGAGATGCGACATGTCATGACCATTCCTCGACGGCGTGAACTGGATGGGGTGTTTATCACGTTGTTGTGCCGCATCGATTCTTCCCCGTTTAAGCGCTGTCGAATTCGACGTGGTATGGTATGATTATGATGGTACTTAATTCAAATGCAAACGAGAGCCGTACAATGGCCGTAGCTGCGAATACCGCACAATCGAAGAGCGATGGGGCCGCGAAACCGTATGTGGTTTTTGCGCGGCGCTTTCGTCCGCAGACGTTTTCGGATGTTGCCGGGCAGACCGCTGTCACGAGTGCTTTGCGTCAGGCGTTGATGTCCGGGCGACTCGCTCAAGCGTATTTATTGTGCGGACCGCGCGGTGTCGGCAAGACCAGTCTCGCGCGCATTTTTGCCAAGGCCTGCAACTGCCTGCGCGGGACCGGGCCGAATGGTGTCGCGGAAGAGCCGTGCAACGAATGCGATGCGTGCCGCTCGATTCAAGAAGGCAGCAGCCTCGACGTAATCGAGATGGACGCTGCGACGAACCGTGGCATCGAAGAAGTGCGATCGTTGCGCGAAAATGTCGGGATCGCTCCGGCGGAATTGCGCTACAAAGTCTACATCATCGACGAAGTCCACATGCTCACGCGCGAAGCGTGGAACGCTTTTTTGAAGACTTTGGAAGAACCGCCTGCGCACGTCAAATTCATCTTTGCGACGACCGATCCGAACGATGTTCCCGAAACAATTTTGAGCCGCTGCCAGCGTTTCGATCTGCGGCGCATTTCGCTCGCGGACATCGTCAAACGGCTGCGCAAAATTTGCGATGCTGATGCGATCAACTACGAAGAAGCGGCGCTCTCACGCATCGCCAGTCTGGCCAAGGGCGGATTGCGCGACGCGGAAGGCATGTTGGATCAGGCCGTGAATCTCGGTTCTGGATCGATCACTGACGCGATCATTCGCGAGCTGTCGGGTGCTGCGCCGGACGAGTTGATCTTCGAGATTCTTAAAGGGTGCGCGATCGGGAACACAGCAGAGGTTCTTGCGAAAGCTCATGAAGCACTTGAAGCGGGCGCTGATCCGGACGACATGCTGGCGGTGTTGAGCGAGCGTTTGCGTTCGACGGTGCTGTCGAAAGTGTGCGGAGCGGAATCGCCGCTGCTGGAAGGCCAAACGCATCTCAAGACGTCGTACGTTGAATTGGGAAGTGTGCTGAGCGAAGACCAGTGTTTGATGCTGATTCAGTTGTTCACGAACGCGCGCCGACAGATGCGCGACGCTGCCCAGACGCGGCTGCCGTTGGAAGTCGCGTTGATCCGCGCGTCACGTGCGCGCGAACTGGTGGACTTGAGCAAATTGGCGAGCGTGTTGGAATCGAATGCTGGACGAATGCCCGCTGGAAATCCCAGCGCTCGGCCACCAAATTCTGCTCCTCCACCGCAGCAATACGGGGAGGGCCCCCGCCCAAACCCGGAAGGCCGACCGGCTCCCGTTAGTGCCCAGCCGGCGGCCGCCCCTCAAAGTCAAACGAGTCAACCGATTCAGAAGAGTCAATCGATTCAACCGGCTCGTGTCGCGTCTGCGGAAGACGGAGCGTCGTCGAGCCTGATGGCGTTGTGGCCGAGCGCGGTGACAGTAATCAAAGGGCAGAAGGGCGGCCCGATTGTAGCGAGCGCGCTTGCGCATTCATCCGTTTCGTTCGACGCCGATCTTGGCGAAATCACGCTGGGATCGAGTTCGCCATTTTACCGCGACGCGTTGAGCAACCAGCAGAATCAGCTCGCGCTCAAAGCGGTGCTCGCTCACGTTTACGGTCGCGATTGGACGATCCGGATTATTGACGCAGCGCACGTTCCGACCGCATCACGCGCTGCTGCGCCGACTGCTCAAGCGGCGTATACCGCTCCGGTGACACCCCAGCGCAAGCCAGTGACGGGCATGGCCACGACGCCGTTGAGAGCGACGCCAACGGCTGCGCAGATTCAGCGACCGACTGTTGACGCGATGTCAGAAGTGCCGCCCAGCGAACAGTGGGAACCGGAAGACGAGTATGTCGATTCCGGCGCGTTACCGCTGAATTTGCCAGTGCCATCGGGCGAAGATGACGCAGCTCCGCTTCCGCCTGAAGAATCGGATCGTGACGAAAAGCCGTCGATGGTCGTTCAAAAAGTTGAGCCGCCACAGGTCGCCAAAAATCGCGCACCCACGCGGACGATTGCGATTGATGCGAGTTTGGTCGCGGGAAATCCGCTGGTCCAGGCGATTTTGCAGGGAACGAAAGGCTTGTTGTTGGAAGTGTCAAAGAGCAGGAAAAAGGAAAGCGGCGAGGCGACTTAATCGCTGCTCTTGAAAGGACTCACCCCACGTGTATTACGTTGCATTACGGATGTTGATGGGCGACACGGTCAAGTACCTGGCGCTGGTTTTCGGGCTGGCGTTCTCGACGCTGTTGGTCGTGCAGCAAGGCTCGATTTTCACTGGTATCATGCGCCGCACCGGCGCGAACATTGAGACGATTCCGCAGGCCGACATCTGGGTCATGCACCCGGCCACGCGCTATTACGACGAACACAAACCGATCGAAGACACGGCGCTGAACCGAGTGCGCGGAGTCGATGGCGTCGATTGGGCGGAGAAGCTTTTTCTGGGAGGCGGTGAAGCCGCGTTGCCGGACGGAACGTTCGCGCATTGTCTGATCGTCGGCGTGGACCGTAATTCAAAAATCGGGCTGCCTGAAGTCTTCACATCGGGGTCGCCGAAAGGAATCGAATTGCCCGATGGCGTGCTGTGGGACAATCTCGGTTTGGCGCTTTATATGAAGATCAAAGACGGCGACAAATTGGAGATCAATGATCGCCGCGCGGTGGTCGTCGGACAGGTCGCCGCCAAGCGCGCGTTCCTCTCGAATCCGACGATCTACACGACGTACGAACGCGCACTGGCATATGCGCCCGGCGAACGCAAGCGACTCACGTTTGTCGTCGTGCATTGCAAGCCCGGTGTGGACAAAACGAAGGTCGCCCGAAACATCGAACGCGTCACCGATCTCGGAGCGAAAACGACCGACGAATTCTTCTGGTCCACGGTCGCGTTTTTTCTGAAGAGCACCGGGATTACGATCAACTTTGGCATCACGATCATGCTCGGAATGATCGTCGGTATCGCCATCGCCGGGCAGACGTTTTTCACGTTCACGATTGAAAATGAGAAGCAGTTCGGCGCGTTGAAAGCGATGGGTGTCTCGAATTGGAAGCTGTGTAAAATGGTGATGTTGCAAGCGGCAGTCGTCGGTGTGATCGGCTGGGGCATCGGCGTTGGGTTGTCGGGATTGTTTGGATTGAGAACCGATTCGCGTACGATTGTCGCGTTTTTAATGACGCCACAACTCTTGCTTATTTCGTTTGCGATCATGCTCTTCACCATCACGGCCGCAGCGCTGCTCAGCATTCGCCGCGTCGTGAACATCGAACCGGCTATTGTTTTCCGTTAATACGTGTGTTCTCTCAGCCCCGAAGGGGCGACATAAACTGTTCGCATCCGGTGCTCTAAAAATTTTATGCCGCCCCGTTGGGGCTCAGGGTTGTTTGCGGACGTGAACCCAGGGCTTACGCCCTGGGCTACATTATGTCGCCCCTTCGGGACTGAAAGGCAGTTCGTAGTTAGATCATAGAGTTATCGAAAGCCATGGGGATTTTAGATGCCGATTTTAAATCGTTTTTGTCTTGTTATTGTTCTTGTATGTAGCGTTGTGCTGGGATCGTTTGCTGCCGAGCCGGAACCCAATCCAACCATCGAGCAGTTCATCGGACGTTACCGGGCTGACCGGCAGGCGCTCGGTAATTACTACGAGACGATGCGGCCTTCGACGTTTTTCGACGAACGCTTGAACGCGCTGTACACCGAGTGGCTCGACAAACTCGGGCCGTTTAATTTCGATTCGCTCGACCAGCAAGGCCGCATCGATTTCCTGATGTTCCGCGATTCATTGCAGCATGATCGCGCGGTCATTGCGCGGCAATTGAGCAAGTTCAAAAGCATCGAACCGCTGATCCCGTTCCGTGCGACGATTCAGGAATTGGAAGCGGCGCGCAGTCACATGAAACCGCTCAACGGCGAAGCGGCGGCGTCGAAAGTCACCGCGATCCCGGATCAGATTAAAAAGCTTCGTGAACGGATCGAGAAGGGGCGCAAAGAAAAAGAGAAGGATAAGGACGGCAAGAAAGACGACACGAAAAAGGAGGACGAAAAGTCGAAGCCTGAAGAAGCGCCGATTAAGCTCGAACCGATGCAGGCCAAACGCGCGGCGGACGCGGTGAACGAATTGCGCGGCGCGTTGAATGCGTGGAACGGGTATTACGATGGCTATGTTCCGGAGTACAGCTGGTGGATGAAGAAGCCGGTCGAAGAAGCCAATCGATCGATGGAAGAATTCGCGAAATATTTGCGCGAAGAAATCGCCGGGTTGAAAGGCAAAGATGAAGACCCGTTGATCGGCGAGCCGATCGGTGCCCAAGCGCTGGCCGAAGACCTCGCGCGCGAATCCATTCCGTATACGGCTGAAGAATTGATCGCGATTGGCGAGCGCGAATTTGCGTGGTGCGAAGAGCGGATGAAAGAGGCCGCGCACGAAATGGGTTTGGGCGATGATTGGAAAGCCGCGCTCGGGAAAGTGAAAGAATTGCACGAGCCGCCGGGCATGCAGGATCAGTTGATTGCGGCTCAGGCGCGCGAAGCAATTGAGTTCGTGAAGAGCCGGGACCTCGTGACCGTTCCGAAATTCGCTGAAGAAACGTGGCGCGTAACGATGCTGGGAATTGATGGGCAGAAGACGATGCCTTACGCGGCATACAGCGGGCTGCAACTGCTCGCGGCGTATCCGCGCCAAGAGATGAAACATGACGACAAGCTGATGTCGATGCGCGGCAACAACCGTCATTTTCAGCGCATTGTGACGGCGCACGAATTGATTCCGGGACATCATTTGCAGTCGTATTACGCGCAGCGCTACCGGACGTATCGCGAACAATTCTGGACCTCATTTTATGTCGAAGGCTGGGCGCTTTATTGGGAGATGAAACTCTGGGATTTGAATTATCCGCGCGGACCGGAAGACAAAATCGGGATGCTTTTCTGGCGCATGCACCGCTGCGCCCGGATCATCGTTTCGTTAAAGTATCATCTTGGAAAAATGAAGCCGAATGAGATGATTGACTTCATCATGCAGCGCGTCGGCCACGAACGGTTCGGAGCGACAAGTGAAGTGCGGCGCTTTATCCAAGCCTCTCCGTTGTACCAATGCGGCTACATGCTGGGCGCGCTGCAACTCCGCGCCTTGCATTCGCAAATGGTCGGAGCAGGCAAAATGGGCGAGAAGGAATTCAACGATTCCATTCTAAAATACGGCCCGATCCCAATTGAATACATTCGCGCCGTGATGTTGGTGACACCGTTGACGCGCGAAACGAAAACGAGTTGGAAGTTTGCGGAGCCCAAACAATAGACACAATCATGTTCAGAGGGATGCGCATGCAGGAGAAAACGCTCGACATTTTGCGTTTTCCTTTGGGGCGAACTTGCTAGGATTAGTACTGTCATATACGCGGTTTTCGTTTCGCTCAACTTCGATTGGATGAACGACCATGGCCGGCATCACCCGCACATCCCACGTTCCTGAAGACGGTCCGCGCCCCGTGAATTTGCATGAGTTTTTCAAGCAGGTCAACGACCACTCGCTGGCTAGCTTTCGCAACCAACGGCGCATTCTTTCTTTTCAACAATACCTCGACGCATTTTGCATGAAGCCCGTGCAACTGGGCCGCAATGCGCCGCAATATGTCTTCGATGTCTTCAAGCATTTTGGGACGCGCAAGGTCAACGGGATCGGCGGAAAGTACACGCGCTTCACGCTCTTCGACGCGCCTTGGGACAACGGACGCGGCGCACTCGAAGGCCAGGAAGGCATCCAGCTCGAACTCGTTCGCCACCTCCGCCGCTTCGCCGTCTCCGGAACGTGCGATAAGCTCGTGCTGATCCACGGACCGAATGGTTCGGCGAAGAGCACTGTCATGAATTTGATTTTCCGTGCGCTCGAACATTACTCGACGCTCGATGACGGCGCGCTCTTCCGTTTCAATTGGATTTTCACTGAAAAGGGCGAGGGGAAGGGAATGGGTTTTGGGACGAAGCCCGACGACCTTCCGCGCGAGACGCTCGCGTTTATCGACGAGACGTTGATCTCGTGCAAGTTGTCGAGCGAGTTGCGTGAACCGCCGATTTTCTTAATTCCGGTCGAGCACCGCGCACGATTGCTGGATGAATTGATTACGCGGCACGGAAACGAACCGCATGTGGCCGAGCGCCTGCGTGCGCCGTATTTGCGGGAAGGCACGCTGTCGATGAAGAACAAGCAAATCTTCGACGCGATTCTGACGGCGTATCGAGGCGATTGGTTGAAAGTCATCCGCCATGTCCAAGTTGAGCGCTATTTCATTTCCAAACGCTACCGCACCGGCGCGTCCGCCATCGAACCGCAACAGGCTGTTGACGCGTCCGCGCGCCCGACGGCGTACGAAGGCGGCATTCAATTGCCGGTCATGTTGCAAGGTTTGCAGATGATGGATTTGAGCGGCGAGTTGATTGAAGCCAGTGGCGGCGTGGTCGAATATTCGGATTTTCTGAAACGCAATTTAGAGCTGAATAAATATCTGTTGAGCACTGTGGAACGCGGCGAAGTCACGCTGCCGGGTGTGCTCGCGAAATTGAATCTTGTGATGCTCGGCACCTGTAACGAGAAGCAGTTGTCGGCGTTCAAAACGACGCCGGATTTTACGAGTTATAAAGGGCGCATCGAATTGGTCCGCGCGCCATATTTGCTGGAGTGGCGCAAAGAGCGCGCGATTTACAAACCGTTCCTGGATGAGATTCGCGAGTCTCGGCACGTCGCTCCGCACACGGCGGATGTCGTGGCGTTGTGGGCGGTGATGACACGGCTGCGTAAGCCGGAGCCGGGCGCGTATCCGGCTGAGATTGCGTCGGTCATCAAGCGCCTGACGCCGCTTGAAAAGGCCAAATTGTACGACGACGCTACGGTGCCTGAAGGATTGAATTCGGAAGAGAAGAAACTGCTCCGCTCGCACATTCCAACGATGCGTGACGAGTACGTCGATTCGATGGCGGAGTTCGAGAATTTTGTGTGCGCGGCGTACGAAGGCAGGCGCGGGGCGTCAGCGCGCGAAATGAAATCGTTGTTGAGTGATGCGGCGTCGAATCAAGAGCGTAAATTTCTCTCGCCTCAAGGCGTGTTCGAAGCGATGGAAAAAGTCTTGCACGACCAGACGGTTTACGATTTTCTGCGGATCGAACCCGACGAGCAGTACCACGATTGCGAAGCGTTTATCGAAGCGGTCCGCAACGAGTATTTCCGCTGGGTGTCGCGCGAGGTGTACGACTCGATGGGGTTGGTCGCGGAGAGCGAATACGACCGGCAGATCGAGGATTATTTCAAGCATGTTCGCGCGTCGGTCTCGGGTGAAAAGATTCTGAATCCGCGCACGGGAACCTACGAGGAGCCGAGCAACGCGGTGATGGACGGCGTTGAGCAGATGATGGCGTTGAAGGAGCCGGCGAAAACATATCGGAGCAATTTGATCACACGCATCGCTGCGTATTCGCTGGAGCATCCCAACGAAAAGATTGATTATCACGACGTCTTTAGTGACATTTTCGATGCGTTGGAAGTGAGCTTTTACAAAGCGCAAACGCGCGCGTTCACGCAACTCGCACGCTACGTGCTTGTGTTTGGTGGCGAGGACGCGGCGCTCATCCCGGCGCAGGAATTACCGAGAATCGAAGGCACGTTGCGGGTCATGCGCGACAAGTACCGCTACAATGACGACAGTGCAAAAGAAGCGATTGCGTTCATGTTGACCACGATTCAAGCGACGACTAAAGACACTGTGAAAAAGTAGGGCGGGCGGTTGACACACTTAAAAACGGAATTGCATTCATGGCGAAGAAGTCTTTAAAAAAAGAGCATCGAGAGGACATCGTATTGCCTCATTTCAAGACATTGACGGATGATGAGTTTTCGCAACTGTGCAAGGATGTTCAAGGCCATATCACGCCACCGGAATTGTGCCGGGATCGAAATGGTGCACCGGTCTTCCTGAGTTTTCCAGCGTACTGGCTGGTGAAGTCCGAGCCGGATGTGTACCCGATTGAGCAGTTGAAGAAAGACGGATCAACGGGGTGGACGGGTGTGCGGAATTATCAGGCCCGGAACTTGATGCGCGATTCGATGAAGGTCGGTGATGGCGTCTTATTTTATCACAGCAACGCCGATCCAAAGGCGGTCGTGGGCGTTGCGAGCGTGATCAAAACCGGCATCCCAGACCCGACGCAATTTGATCCCAAAAGCGAGTACTTCGATCCGAAGAGCAAACCTGAAAATCCGACGTGGATCATGGTTGAAATCGGTTACGTTAAAACGCTGCTGCGCCCCGTCACACTCGAACGATTAAAAGACAGGCCCGGGTTGGAGAACATGATGTTGACGCGTCGCGGTTCGCGCTTGTCGGTGCAACCAGTGACGCAAGACGAGGCAGAAATCGTACTGGACATGGGGCGGGGTTGAATGATTCGCGATCCTCATTTCGGATGCGTTTGATCGGAAAAAGACTTCCAAAATCTTGAAAAGAGATTTGAACCCAGCACAGGCTTTTTGTAGAGTGTTTTCATTACAAAACCCGAAGTCCTCAAGGAGTATTCAGTGGGCAATTCTGTGAAAATGATCGGTCGTGTTCTGACGTTGTCCGCGCTTATGCTGGCGTTCTCCTGCGTCATGGCAGCGGATGAAGCCGTGAAGCAACCTGCTCCCGCAACGGTGCCCGAAGCGGGCGCATTGCCGCCTTACTTCTTCCCGTGGCGCGATGGATTGTTTGCCAGTGCGGCTGGATTTGTCGGCGTCAAAGACGTGTGCTTCCCGTGCCAGAAAACTGAGCTGCTGAATGTGTGCGGAATGTGTAATCAGTTTGAGGTTAAAGCCGCCGTTCAAAGTGGTCCGGCTCCTTTAGTAGTCGTATTGCTTGGTGTCGGTGGTCGGCCCGAAGAAGATTTCAGCAAACTCTGGCCGTCGTGGTTTTACGAAAACGGCTGCCATGTGTTAACGTTTCAATCGACGTTCCTTCAGACGTTCAATTCCCGAACCAACCACGGCGTTCCCGGCAACGTGTGGGCCGAGACCGAGTATGTCAAGTCCATCATTGATGCCTTCATCCATCAGAGTTCCGCAGCCGGGCGTATCACCAAAATCGGTGTCGTCGGGATGAGCTATGGCGGCGTTGAAGCTCTGATGCTCGGCACGATGGCGGCGGACAAGAAACTGCCGTTTGAAATCGCCGCGATCCAAGCTTACTCGCCTCCGATTCGCATTGACCGGAGCGCCAAGATCATCGATGGTTGGCACGCTGAAACCGTCGGCAAATACTCGCTGATCGAACTGGCGAAATTACAGAAAATTCAACCCGATCCGACGAATCCGGAATCGCCCATTGAACAGGATAAGCTGAAGGCCGCAGTATCGACGATTTTTCGCATAACGCTCCCGGCGCTTGTAGCGTACAGCGACACCGAATACAGCTTGGGCCGCTTGCCGCGTGGGGATGAATTCACTGACAAATATGTGCGCTTGGATTACGCGTCGAAGTGGACGTTCTCCAAGTTCGCCTACGGCATGTCGTATCCGTACTGGCAGAAAAAGCTTGGATTATCGAGCGTTGATCCGTTGATTCTCGCGGCCGATCTATCTGCTTTGATCGAGAAAAATCCCGCGACGACTGAAGTCATTCTCGCGCAGGACGACCCGTTGAATTATCCGGCTGACATGGACGCCTTTAAAGCGTTCGCGAAGGACAAGCGGGTGACGATTCTTCCGAATGGTGGGCATCTCGGCTATGTCAGTTTGCCGTGGACGCACGCGAAATTGTTGACGTTGTTGAACGCAAAGTAATCGTCATGGGGAATCCAGCTGCGCATTCCCCCGGATTTCGCAACCTTGTACACGCCGGCGTTTTTTTCGTCGTCGGTCTGCCCATGCTGGCGCTGGTGCGGTTCAATGCCGAGTATC
>JBAXUS010000399.1:0-3101 GCA_037129555.1 Planctomycetota bacterium | reverse complement strand
TCTGGAAGACGGACAACATCTGGATGCGCAAATTGATCACGCTGAAAAGCGTCCCGGCGAATTTGAAACTGACGTTACATCACGACGAGGATTGCGAGATTTATTTCAACGGCAAACTGGCCGCGCGTTACAGTGGGCACGTCGGCCACTACGAAGTTCACGCGCTGTCACCTGACGCGTTGAAGCTCCTTAAAGAAGGTGAAAACCAAATCGCGGTCCATTGCACACAGACGGTCGGTGGGCAATTCGTAGACATGGGGCTGGTCGTCAACGCGGTTGAAGACGTGACCGAAGAAGTGGTTTCCACCAAGAACCTCAAGAACATCCCGAAGGAAAAACTTGCTGAATACACGTCGCTGAAAAAGCAATTGGCAGACAGCCGTAAAAACAAGAACGACACCGGCGGCACCAAAGTGATGGCCGTCTTCGAAAAGGGCCGCTCACCGACGAAGATTTTCCAGCGCGGCAATCCGAATCTGGAAGGCGATGACGTCGCGCCCAATTTCCCGGTGATCCTCGGCTTCCCCGCTCCCGTGATTCCGCCCGCGAAACCCAACGCATCGTCAAGTGGCAAACGCCTCGTTTTGGCCAATTGGCTTACAAGCAAGAACAATCAATTGACCGCACGCGCCATCGCGAATCGCCTCTGGCAATTCCATTTTGGTCGCGGACTGTGCCGCACACCAAACGATTTCGGACAACTCGGCGAACTCCCGACGCACCCGGACTTGCTCGACTGGCTTGCGACCGAATTCGTCGCGCGCGATTGGAAAATGAAGTCGATGCACAAGCTGATCATGATGTCGAGCGCGTACCGAATGTCCTCCACCGACGAACCGAAAGCACTTGTGAAAGATCCGAGTAACAATCTGTTCTGGCGCTACGACATGCGCCGCTTGAGCGCAGAAGAAGTCCGCGATTCAATTCTGGTGGCGAACGGTACGTTGAATTCGAAGATGTTTGGACCGAGCATTTACACGGAAGTCCCGAAGGAAGTCCTGCAATCCTCCTCTCAGCCAAGCAGAGTCTGGGGTGTTTCTCTGCCCGAAGAACGGACGCGTCGCAGCGTCTACATTCTGGTGAAACGTTCGTTGAATGAACCGATCCTGAACACGTTCGACCAAGCCGACACGGATTCCAGTTGCCCGGTCCGATTTACAACGACCGTCCCAACGCAAACGCTGACGAGCTTGAACAGCAAATTCTTCAATGACCAAGCGGCGTTGCTCGCTCAACGTCTTATTAAAGAAGCGGGCGCGACGGGTGAAGCGCAGGTGAAATTGGGATTGAGATTGACGATGGGCCGCGAACCGAGCGTCAAGGAAATCGAGCGCGGCGTGAAGTTGCTCAAACGCTTCGTGGACGAAGACAAACTGTCCTCCGACAAAGCGCTGGCAGACTTCTGTTTGATGGCGCTGAATTTGAACGAGTTTTTGTATTTGGATTAAGTCGCAGTGCAGCCCCAAAGGGGCGACCTAATGTAGCCCAGGGCGAAGCGTACTCGCGAAGCCCTGGGTTAAGATGAATGGGAAATGAGAGCCCTGAAAGGGCGGCATAAAAGAATTGAAGACTAGGCGCATAATTCTTCCGCCCTTTGGGGCAGAAGACATCTGGCTGAGTAGGTTAAGAAAAGGAGTTCATGATGAACAACAAACACAATCAATTCTGCGGACGCACCCGGCGTGAAATGCTATGGGAATTGGGTGGTGGATTCGGTTCCGTCGCGTTGGCAGGAATGCTGGGAAATAATTATTTCCCCGGGCAAACCGTCAACGCGGAAGGCGAGAAACGACTGATCAATCCGCTCGCTCCGAAGCCGCCGCATTTCGCGCCGAAAGCCAAGAGCGTCATCTTCTTATTTATGTACGGCGGCCCGAGCCACGTCGATACGTTCGACTACAAGCCGAAGCTGTACCCGCTCGACGAAAAGACGATCCAAATCAAAACGTTCGGTCGTGGCGGCAAGAAGAACGAAGGCCGCGTGATCGGGCCGAAGTGGAAGTTCAAACAGTACGGCCAGTGCGGCAAATATGTCTCCGACTTGTTCCCGAATGTTGGGACGTGCGTGGACGACATCGCGTTCATTCATTCCATGTACGCCGATTCGCCGATCCACGGCTCGGCGATGTTGATGATGAACAGCGGACGCATTCTGAGCGGCCATCCGTGTCTTGGATCGTGGGCCTCGTACGGCTTGGGAAGCGAGAACCAGAATCTGCCAGGCTTCGTTGTGATGCTCGATCCGAAAGGCGGACCGATCAGCGGTGCAAAGAATTGGTCGAGCGGGTACATGCCCGCGACGTACCAAGGGGTGCAACTCCGAGCGAGCGGTGCGCCGATTTTGAATCTCGCCCCGCCGGAAGGCATGAGCGATGCGACGCAGCGCAAGATTATCGAAGACCTCAACGCGTACAATCTGGAGCACAGCGCCGCGCGGGCGAGCAACTCGAATCTGACCGCGCGCATCGCCAGCTTCGAGATGGCGTACAACATGCAGAAGCACGCGCCTGAAGTCGTGGACATCGCGAAGGAAAGCGAGAAGACGAAGGAACTTTACGGCATCGATCAGGAGCGCACGAAAGACTTCGGCACGAAATGCCTGCTCGCACGGCGCATGGTCGAAAGCGGTGTGCGCTTCATTCAACTGTATTCGGGCGGCGGTCACAACGACGAAAATTGGGATGCGCACGGCGACGTGGTGTTCAATCACACGCTGCACGCCGGGAACACTGACAAGCCGATCGCGGGATTGCTGAAGGACCTCAAACAGCGCGGATTGCTGGATTCGACACTGGTTGTGTGGGGCGGAGAATTCGGGCGTCAACCGACGGCTGAATACGCAAAAGGCACCGGCCGCGACCACAACGCCTGGGGCTTCACGATGTGGATGGCGGGCGGTGGAATCAAGGGCGGCACCAGCGTCGGAGCAACCGATGAACTCGGTTCCGCCGCTGTCGAAAACCGATTCCACGTGAAGAATCTGCACGCGACGATCTTGACCCAACTCGGCCTCGATCCTAACAACCTGTCGTTCTTCTTCGGCGGGCTGAATCAGAAGCTGGTGGGGGTTGAGGGGGCGGAGCCGATACGGCAGATAATAT
>JBAXUS010000398.1:0-3105 GCA_037129555.1 Planctomycetota bacterium | reverse complement strand
GCCTCGCATTTTCAAACCGGCTGATTTACCCCATTTTCACACCGGCGCTGACACAAAAGGCATTCCGGGCGGGTTTGAAGCTCAAAGCGCGTAAGGGCGTTGTAAATAAATCGGCTTTTTGACACAATGTCAATCGGCCCGGTGCGGTGTACCATTATATGCTCTTGGGATAGGGCCGTTTGGGGACCGTCTGACGGGTCGGGAACTGTTTGGGCACCCCCGGTGAAGTTAATGGCGGCAAGCATTTGCGATTCTTTCGTCCGGGAGTAACTACCATGCCAAAACGCCGAATGAAAAGACCGACAGGGGTCAAACATCCAAACGCGACGCTTACGAAAGCGCAAGTTTCGAAGATTTGGAAATTGGCCGAAGAAAACGGTTGGGGAAGTCGTCGGATTGCAGCGGCGTTGAATCTCCCGGAAAATAAACGTGGCGTCGTCGAGAAGGTGCTGTACGGAATTTCGTATCGCGAGTTTCTCCCGGAGTCAAAGAAGCCCCGAGGTTTGACCGTAAACGACCGTGGCGATGAAATCCATGTTTTCGATTGTGCTTCACCGGATTTTGTGGTTGTCATTCGAGACGGAAAGGCCGTGCGCCCCGGCTACAGTTTGGAATATCCGGTTCCGAATGTGGCGGCGCTGACGCTTAGAGATTTCGCGGCCATATTACAAGGTTTCGGCGACGTGAAAGAAGAGCAATGCGTTTTGAAGACGTTGGAGAGTGCCGGACGAATAATGAAACGCCGTCGGGAGTTATGCGGAAGTCCGGGAAATGTTTGAAAAGCCAAATCGGCAAGTCAACCTTGCCATTGCACGAGTGGACTGCGAATCGAACGATAATTGAACTACAGATCCGCGAGTGCAATGTTCGCGTTGGTTGACACTGTGTCATTTATCTTAAAGCGTCAGAATTACGGAGGGAATGCAATCCACGTCCAGTCACACTTGGCGTGGTCCAATGAAAGGAAGTCTGTAATGGCTAAATTATCCGCAGCGATGAAGAAGCTGCTCACGCGGCGAAAGCATCGCATACACACCGAGAGTATTATCAACAAGAAGACATTCACGAAGATGCGCTTCCGTCTCATTCCGCCGCAAGAGGGCATGACGCCGGGTGTTGAAAACATCAAGATTTTCGTGAACCCGATTACAAAAGGAACCAGTTCCCCGGCTGCGTGGGGCTACCCGTGTCCGGTAATCGACGCCTTGGAAGTGTTCAAGTGCAAGGCGACAAAAGACGCCAAAGAAGAAATGTACAACACGGTTCGTGTCACACGCGAATGGTGGTTCCCCGGTATTGACCAAGAAGACCCCGGCACTCCCGATAATGTGAACATCCAGATTCTTCCGTCTACGCAAGGCATTTACATGCAAGTTCTCGATCAGTTGATCGGTGAAGAGGGCGAAGACGAAGAGTCCAACGACATTACCGATGTTTACGAAGGTCAGGACATTTGGATTAGCAAGGAAGGCGCGGGACTGAATACGAAGTGGACAGCTAAGTTCCTTCACCCGTCGCCGATTTCGCGAGATAAAGACTACGTTGTGGCGATCATCGAAGCGGCGGCGGCGTTTGACGTGAAGGACCATTTTTACCGCGTTGACCCGGAAGTGCTTCAAGCCGCGTACACGCTCGTTACCGGCAAGAAGGGAATCCTCAAAAAGTACATGGAAGGAATCGAAGCGTGTTCACGCCCCGGTCAGGTTCCGGCTGCTCCGAAGTCGATTGACGCTCCTGTTCCAGCACTCACAACGCCGAAACCGAAAATCGTGATCGGCAAGACCCGCGTTTCCTTCGTGTGTCCGATGGAAGGGGTTGTCACGGGTGAAGTGAAAGACGAAGACGGCAAAGCTGCCTACGAAGTGACCGACGACGCGGGCGAAGCACGGACGGTTCCGAAATCGAGCGTGAAGGTAACTCCCACCGAAAGCTGACATATCGTCTGGCGATGCAGTCGAAACGGAATCCGAAGATGCAGACATTTTCAGCATGAAACAAATGGCAAGAAGCTATTGATTGAAATTGCAACCGTGGCGTTATTGAAGCGCCACGGTTGATTGGAATCGAACGACCTTATCAAAGTAAACCGAGAAGTCTGTGAATAGTATCACCTTTACCTCGGTCAGCTTCCCATTCCTTCTCACCAAGGCTCGATAGTCGCTCGCGTAACGGTGACAGTATTCTTGTTATAGTATCTGGTCGAACATACCCAAAATCTCTTTGAAAATCAGCAGTGGTATATCTCCCAAACTTAGCAAACATGTATGCGGACCAAAACCAATAACGAAGTGGCTTGTGGGTATGCTCCATGACTGTTTCCTTTAGGATGCTCAGTTGCCTACGGTATTTGCATTGGGTACATCGAACTGCAAAGCGTCCAGTTATCCAACGAAATTTAACCCCGCCGCATTTCGGGCATTTAAAACCTGCGACAAGCCGAACTGAAAGTATGTACCGCAAGCACTTTTGATTGCTCGAAAATCGCCTTTTGAATAGGTTTTCGTTTGGCAGGAATTTCATTCAATATATGGCCTCTCGTTGGTGCATAAAGCGTGTGGTCGCAATCTCTCAAAAATATTTTTAAAAATTGTTCAATCCGCCTATGAGTACCGAGTAATAAAATTTTTATTGGACTCGCTTTCCGCATTATCGTCATAGGAACGTTTTTGCGCTACGCAAGAAAATACATTTTTCGACGACGACTTGCCTGTGGACTCACAGTGTTGTCTAATTCAGTCAACGGGAAAGAACTAGCCGGAAGTGAACTAACGAACCCCTTGGAGGAATTATGAGTACATTGTTACAGCCCGCGTTCAAGCAAGAAAACTCAGGTGAAGCAGTCGCAGTTGACCTGATTGAGGCGGCGAGGTTGCTTACCGTTTCTACTAAAACAATCCGACGCGAAATCAATCGTGGCAAGCTGAAAGCACTTCGGATTGGACGGGTTTGGCGTGTGCGGATTGCTGAAATCAATTCATACGCAAAACGGTTAGAAGCAGTGAACGGTTAAACTAGAAAGGAATACGTCATGAAGCCCAAGAAAGTCGTCTGCAAGAAAAGCGGTCGGAAAGGATTTAAGTACCGGTATATGGACCCGGTTATTCG
>JBAXUS010000397.1:0-3123 GCA_037129555.1 Planctomycetota bacterium | reverse complement strand
CGGAGAGGCAGGGATTCGTTCCAGCCAAAAACCGTATATCCAAGCACAGCCCACAGTTGTAACGGAAGTCCAGAACTGTGATGAAGTTAGCGGTTCTGATAGCTCCCCGACAGTTCCGGTTGTTTCCCGTTCTTTCGCATCAAGTTTAGCACAATTTCAGCACAATTTGCCGAACGGGAAAGCGCTCCCGCACGCCGCCAAGCCCTCTGACTCTTCCACAGTTTTTCACAATGCTAAACGCGCTCTTCAGGTAGTCATTTATACCCGCTACACCACAGTCATGCAACGCGAGGAATCCTGCGCGGACCAAGAGCGCAAGGTTCGCGAGTATCTCGACAAAATCGGTATCGACCACTCTCTCGCTGTCGTCATTGCCGACCAGAAACGCAAAGGCACTCGTGATGATCGGCTCGGATTTTTGAAATTGATGGACATGGTTAAGCGCGGAAAAGTCGACTTGGTAATTTCCGACGAACAATCTCGTCTCACCCGATCATTGGGCGCAGCGGCACTCATTCAGGACTTGACCTATGCCGATGTGCGTTTCATTGGCGTGAAGGAAAATATTGACACGGCGAACACCGGCTGGGAAATCCTGGTGCAGATCATGGGCATGCATAACAACATGGCCGTCCGGGAAACCGGCCATCGTGTCTTCCGCGGGCAAGAGGGGCGTGTCCTTGACGGGTACGGCTCGGCGGGAGATTTTTGCTTTGGTTATAAATCGATTTACATCGATCCCAATTGGGCACAAATGCTGGAGGAAAGAAAGAGGCCCAAAAAAGAAGTGGTCATCAATGAAGTCGAGGCACCCACGGTCTTGCGCATTTTCAATTTGTTCGTGCAGGGCCACTCCGTTAATTCGATCGCGCGCGAATTAAACCGCCTTGGTGTGGATAAAGGCCATCGATCGACGGCGCCGGGATGGCATCCACAACAGGTACATCGTGCTTTGGAGAACGAAAAGTACATCGGTGTTTGGACATGGGGCGCAACGATGACAAAAAGCGACTCCCATGGTCGCAAACAGCAAATACCCGTTGGGGCAACCCGAAAGGTTATCCGTGTGGAGCGCCCGCTACTCCGCATTGTTACGCAGGAGCTTTGGGATACGGCCCAAGCGCGGTTAAAAATTCTGCATGCGAAATACGGGCAAAAGCCGGGCCAGGCACGGCGCGGACCAGCTTCGCACTACACGGAACTCTATCCGCAACGGCTGCTGAGCGGGCTGTTGCATTGCGGAAAATGTGGCGCGCGCATGACGCTTCAATGTGGAAAACCGCGTTACTATTTCGGCTGCCCCAACCATTGGAAGGGCACCTGCGACATGGCCTACCGCGCGCCGGAGGCAGTGGCGGAGCACGCGCTGCTCACCCACCTTGGAAACATTCTGACTGCTTTCCCGGACTGGATGAAGGTCGTCTATGAGGCGATGGAGAAGGCCATCGGCGACGACTCGAACAAAATGCCCACGGAAATTCTTGCGGATCAACGGCGCTTGGAGGAGGCCAAGAAGAAATCCGCGAATTTGCTAACAGCCGTTGAAAACGGCGGCGGGCAGATTCAGGTCCTGACCCAGCGTTTGGCGGACGTGCAAACGGAAATTGTGGCATTGGAAGGGAGCATCGCTGCCCGGGAGAACAGAAAGCGTGCCCCCGCGACGTTGCCCAGCGCCGACTGGTTGCAAGCAGAATTGTCGAACCTGCCCAAATTGTTAAACGAGGGGATGCCACAATCCGCACTATTGCTCCGGAAAATTGTCGAGCGGGTCACAGTGCATTCCATCATTCCGCCTGGAAAAAAGAAAGGCTGGGGTGAATTGGAATTTCGGATCAATACCTGGAACATTCTGGCGGAAGTCCTTGGAGATAAACTCCCTCAGTCGTACTTAC
This sequence comes from Planctomycetota bacterium, assembly GCA_037129555.1. Lineage (GTDB taxonomy): Bacteria > Planctomycetota > SZUA-567 > H5-PLA8 > H5-PLA8 > JANXLS01. The sequence goes on along the minus strand of JBAXUS010000397.1, from coordinate 1,231 downwards.
CCACGCATCCAGAAATGGAACGTGTGTTCCGGGTGCCGCTGGGCGGGCCTACGCGCATGGATCGCTGGGCACCGGAAATTATTTCCATGCGTCAAAAAGGAATGACGTGGAAGGAAATCGGCCACGTAACGGGCCTGAAGCCGGCAAATGCGCATGTCGCCTATAAGCGACTGCTGGCAGCGAGCGAGGCAAACGGCTAAATCGCTCGACAGCAAATACAACTTAAATTCAAATGTAAACGCCCAGCATTGACGCTGGGCGTTTTCGTTGAAAGGTGCTTCATGAATAAATTAGACCAGAAAGAACTCTCGGCATATCGAGAGCTTGCAGAACACGTGGGAAGTATTTTAGCCAAGCGCTGGACGGACGAACGCAGGATCGCAAGTTCAGACGTACGCCAAACCATTCCGGGAAACAGCCCGACGAATGCGAGGAAGAACAAATTGAGAAAGCGTTTCGGCGCGAATTGCGAATACTAATGTTCTGGAGAATCATGCACAAAATCCACATCATCACGCCATCGCGCCTCAGTCGGGCAACGCAGAAGGTTACACGCGAACTCGGTCGGCACGGAATTTGGACTGATCATCTGCGTGAAGTGCTGGTCATGCTCGTGCCGGTCGGCGTTGCTTACGGCTGGATTTGGGTCGGCGGAACCGGAGAAATTTGTATTCCGCGAGTTTCGCTTTTGAAGCTGCACGATTTTTTCTCGGGCAGCTACACCAGCCTCGCCGACGTGCTCCGCCACGAATTTGGTCACGCTGTCGCAGACACGCACCGGGGGCTGTTTCGATCCCGGCGCTTTACAGCGGCGTTTGGCAGACCGCACGATTCGAATGATCGATCCGAATACGCCCAGGCGATTCACATCAGCCGTTACGCGGCGACAAATCCCAGCGAAGATTTTGCCGAGAACTTCATGTGCTTCATCCGGCGTCAAGGCAATCTTCCATTAAAGCACTCCACGCCTGCCATCCGCCGGAAATGGCAGTTCATTGATGATGTCTGCCGCGCAATTAGACGCGGTCGGGTGCGCTGGTAAAGTAGGTTTCTATAGACCCAAATCGCACAGCTAAATTTCGGCCGTTTTTGCGGTATAATACAATGAGCACGGCTTGTTCTCTTCCCTGCCCATCTCGCACGATTCCCTGTCAAATTTACCCCAATTTACAGCACTTCCCCTTGCGCCTCGCAATCAATTGGCACCGGCGCCAAGGGGGCGTGTCGGTGT
>JBAXUS010000396.1:0-3128 GCA_037129555.1 Planctomycetota bacterium | reverse complement strand
CCAGCACATGAGCTACGCGCAAATTCAAGCGATGTTGAAGCAGGGCCGCTCAGCCCTGTGCCAGTGCGTGCGCTGCGTCAACCCCGACAAAGCCATCGGCGCGAAGCTCGAAGAATAGTATTTGTAGAACGGGCTTATCTGCTTGTTTAATTTTTGGCATTCACAAACGGCGGCGGCTTTTTCAAGCCGCCTCTTTTTTTACTCAAATTTATTCAGCGGTTCCGTCTATGTCCACACCACCCAACGAATCCAGTGAGTCCGAACTGGAATTCGAAATCCCCGCCTCTTACGCGGGCAAGCGCATTGACGTCGCTGTCGCCGGCTGTCATCCTGCGATTTCACGGACTTACGCCGGCCATTTGTTCCGCGATGGTGCCATTCTCATCAACGGCAAGCAAGCCAAGCCCAGCGCAAAAGCCAAAGGCGGCGAGCGCATTTCTATTGATCTGCCCGAGCCCGAAATCATCGCGGCCCGGCCCGAGAATATTCCGCTCACGATTTTGTTCGAGGATCGCGACATCGTTGTGGTCAACAAAGCTGCCGGCATGGTTGCGCATCCCAGCGCAGGGCACGGGTCAGGCTCGCTCGTCAACGCGCTGCTGTTTCATTGCAAAGATCTGTCGTCCATCAACGGTACCCTGCGCCCCGGGATTGTCCACCGGCTCGACATGGACACGAGCGGCGCGATTGTCGCGGCAAAGAATGACGTCGCCCACCGCTCTCTCGCCGATCAATTCGCGAACCGCACCGTGAAAAAAGAATATGCTGCGCTGTGCCACGGCAATCCGCTTCAAAACGTCTTCTTCTGCGACGGTCGCCTGGGCCGCCATCCGACACGGCGCACCGAACAAACGATCTTAAAAGGCTACGACGAAGGCCGCGACGCACACACCGATTTTCAGGTTCTCGAACGTTTCAAAGATGATCGCTTTTATGTCCGCGCAATGCCCAAGACTGGACGCACGCATCAAATCCGAGTTCATCTTTCAAAGAACGGATTTCCGATTCTCGCAGACGCATTGTACGGAAAAGAATCCGCGCTCCCGGAATTGGGCCTCACGCGCCACGCGCTGCATGCGGTACGCTTGAGCTTCGATCACCCGGCCACCGGCCAACGCGTCTCCTTCGAAGCGCCACTCCACGCCGACATGGCTAACGCGTTGGAAATCTTAAGGCTGTCCTCAATTCAGTTCACTTCGACGCCCGCCCCTTCAATACCACCACGCCCAAAATCCGATCGTGCCACGCGAGGCGGTTGACATTAAAAAATACGAGCGGCCACAGCGGCAGCAACGCGGCTTTCAAGAACGGACGCAGCAACGCGTTTTCCAGTCGCAGAGGTTCGCCGCCTGCTTCGCGCAGCGTAATCCGACACAGGTTCTTCCCAACACTTCCGTGCCACAGCCACTGCAACACACCTTCATTCAACCACATCGCAAGCAGCGTGAACGCGATGCGAAATGTCGTGCTCGAAAAATGTGTTGGCAGCTTCGATGACGTCGCCAGCAGCACAGCGAGACACGCCACCGTGAGGGTCACATCAATGAACGCCGCCAACGCGCGCGGCAGAGGTTCTGCGAGCGGCCACGCGCTGACCAATCCCGTAGCCGACTGAGGCACCCGCACACTACTTGGGCGCAGTTTGTCAGCTGCGTTGTCCGAAGCACTATGCCCGGGATTGATCCGGTCCTTGCTCGAATCGCGCTCGGATTCGGGCATACGTTTGGACGATTTCGCGCGGAGACTAGACGTTGGACGAACCGGGCGCGGAGCAGATCGTTGAGGCTTTCGCGCCGGGATGACCGGTAACGGTCCGCTCGTGATCGGGCGGTCCGTCGGAAACAGCAGGCGCGTCCCGCACTTCGGACACCCCCCGTGCTTGTGCGGCCCGTCGCCGGGAGCGAGCAATACCTTCCCACAGAAGCACGTGAGTTTCCAATACGGATGGCCATCAGTGCCACGCACGCGTTCGGCGTGAGGGGCGGGTTTCGGAGGTGAAGGATTTGGATTCACGGTTTTTGTTTCGGTTTTCAGACAATGGAATATGAATAAAAGTACAGCAATGGACGTAGGCGATTTTCCCCTCTTCCCGAGGGGAGAGGGGAAACTCTCAAACGCGAAACCGCTTTTAAATCCCCAACGGCTCGCGCAAGTTTTCCGACGGCAGCGGAAACGCTGACAACAGCGGCTCGATTTCATCCAACCGGCGCAGCGTATATCCGATAGCCGATTCGATGAATTCATGCACCGCCATGTCGCCGCACATCGTCTCTGCCGTTTGAGTGAACCGCGAAATGATGTCCGGAATTCGAGCTTTCAATTCCTGTGCGTGCCAGCGTAAATTCCCGGCAAGCAACGTGTCAACAATGCCATTCTGAATGTGGATAAAATTACTGCGGACAATGTGTTCAATCTCGTCAAACAAGCGCATGAATGCCTGGAGCGCGGTCCAGCTTTCCATGAACGCCGCCGTCTCCGTATTCTTGGGAACGTGCGGCGCTTCGGCTTTGAAAAATGCGTGTGCGAGGACGGGATTGTCCGAGATCAGATGAACGATCCCAGCCCATATGCGGCTTTGAGCTTCGAGATTCTTCACACCATAAAACCGTGTCACGAAGCGCTGCGGAAACAATTCGCGCACGATGGTCTGCTTGCCCGTCCACGCCCGGTCAGCCGCATAATAAATGGCCGGCCAGAACGCCTCCGGCGGCGGCAACAACGCGCTGTTCGCAAACTCGCGCGTCCGCACCGTCGCCATGAATCCAGAGATGTAATTCAATTCTCCGACTTCAGCCCACGCGTCGATCGTGTCAAACGCTTCGAATCGCTCCTTCGGCGAAATCAACGCCGATCCCCAAGCGGGACGTTTCAATACTTTGTAGCGTTCAAGATGCGTGAGAACATCCGGCGCAATCTCCGGCGTCAACCCGTCCGGCAACCAAAAGACAATCGCCGCTTCGGGCGGAAGCCATTTGATCTGCTCGTCGGTCATGGTGCGAATAATTTCGTCCCAGATCAGCGGCTGAACGCCCTGCGCATAGAGATATCGGCAGATCGCTCCGACGTAGTCCAAGTACACCGCATCCAGCCCGCCGAGTTCCTCCGCGCGCGCCTGCGTTGACGGGTGC
>JBAXUS010000395.1:0-3131 GCA_037129555.1 Planctomycetota bacterium | reverse complement strand
AGCGCGCTGGTATTAATCAACGTTTACCCCTCACCCCGCGAGACGGAACAGCTGTCTCGTCGGCCCTCTCCCTCAAGGGGAGAGGGGAAAGTCTATCGCAAGTCCGGTGATGCACCCCGCATCGCCCCATATTTTTTATTCCAAAATTCAGCAGTAGTTTCGAGTTTTCGGGATTTTTAGAAATGGTTTCTTCGTCTATACTATGAGGAGAGGCCTTAGACTATGACCGAACCAGCGACATTGACTGAACCGAAGACCGCTTCCGCCGCCACGCTGCCGACGATATCGGGCTATGCGCTCGCGCGTGAAAAGGGCGTTGGGCCCAAGGCGATTGTATACAAGGCGCGGCGCGTTTTTGAAAACGATTTGGTTGCGATCAAACTTTTTCATAAGGGCGTGTGTGACCGCGCGATGCGGCTTGCGCTTGAAAAAGGGGTCGAGAAGACCGAGGACTTGAAGCATTCCGGGTTGATTCGCGCGCTCGGATTCGGCGTGGACGAGGGTCGGCCATTTCTGGTTCTGGAATACGCGTCGGGCGAATCGTTGGCGTCTTTCATGTCGCGCGGGCAGCAGTTTCCGGCATCGAAGGCGGTCGCGATCATTGCGTACTGCGTCAAGACGCTGAAGTTTGCGGCTGAAAAAGGACATTGCCACGGTCGGTTGCATCCGGGGCGGATCATTCTTGGAACGAACAATATTCGAATTTCCGGTGTCGGGATGGGAGAGCGGCCCGAGCATGCGGCGTGGTCGGCGAAATATGCGCATCCGTATGAGCCGCTGATTTACACGGCTCCGGAAGCGCTTCCGTCGAAGCCTTTTCCCGAGACGAAAACAGACGCTGTCGACATCTATTCGCTCGGGGCAATTCTCTTTCATGTGTTGACTCGGACGCTTCCATTTCGAGGCACGGACGAAGGTGCGATCAGTGCTGAACGTGCGCACTTGAAACACCCCATCGATTGGCCCGCCGGGGCGCGCGTGGCGTATCCAAAAGAATTGGCGAATCTGATTGATGCGATGCTCGATCCGGACCCGACGAAGCGTCCGGGATATTCGAAATTATTGAACACGCTTGGAACGATTCAGGCGGAGATGCAGGTGGCAGGCGCTGAAGCGTGGCAGCCTCCAGCGGTGGAAGCCGGCAAAGCGAATGCAGCCGTGATGAGCGCGAATTCAGCGCCGACCGTCATCGGTGCGCCACGACAGTTTTCGTCTCCGGGTGTCGGCGGTGCGGTGGCGTCGACCATACCATCGTCGACGCCGGACATTGCCACGGTGCCGGTGTTGTCGTCCAAAAAAGCGGGTGAATCGACTCGGAATTATTTGAAGCGGCACACGATTTATCACGCCAAGCGGTCGGCTCTGGATGTGATATTTTCGACGCTGCTGTTTTGTATGACGGCGTTGGTTTTCTGTTGTACTGTGTACGTGACGATGCAGCCGTATTTGCCCGAACGCTACCGGCTGGTCGCGCGTTTTATTCAGCAGCCCGACGTGATCGCCGCCGCTCAAAAAGCGCCCGCTCCGATTCAGGGAGCCAACAAGCTGACGGACGCATCGTATTCCGCGACTCAAAAGGTGGTGCAGGAGTCCGCGAAGCAGGAAGACATCGCACTGGCTCAGCGGCAGCTCGACAAGGTTCATGAAATGTTGTTGAACAGCGATATTCTGCCGTCGGCGGGATTGGCGAAATTGTTGCGCGGAATTTCCGACCGCGCAGGGCGGACTTCTCCGACAGGAATCCGCGCGTTGATTTTGGCGAGCGAAATTGATTCAAAGATTAATCCCGGCAAGATGATCGAACCGGTACCACAAATTCCAGTGACTCCGCCTGCGCCACCTGTGGCGAAAAACGAAACACCAGCACCGGTGAAACCTGATACGACGGCTGTGACGAAAGTTCCTGCGGTGGTTCAACCGGAACCTGTCAAAGCGCCAGCGTCGGTTGCGAAAGCAGTCGAGGCACCCAAGCCTGCGGCTCCGGCGTCTGTTCCGGGTGTAGCCAATGCATTGAAGCTCGCGCGGCAGCAACTCAAATATTTTGGCTATGCGAAAGCCAAAGAGAGCCTCGAACAATTCCTGGTGAAAGCGAACTCCGAGCAAAAGCGCGTCGCGGCGGACTATCGAACGCTGATCAGTTATGAAGAGGGGTTGTACGAGCGCTGCCATGCGAAATTGCTGGATCACATCAAGAAGGATCCGAAGCACGAATCGCTGTTGCAGGTCTTCCCTCGCGAGAACGATCCGATTGGGGACGACATCATTGACTTCGATGAAAAAGGGCTGTCGATTTTGGTCAAAGGCGGGAACAACAAAGGCGTGAAGCTGACGCCTTGGGACAAATTCCCGGCGAAGCAAGTGCTCAATCTGCTGATCCCGCTCTCGACGAAGAACAGTTTGGAAGACCAAATCGGGATGGCTGTGTTCGCGTATAATCGTGGGTTGTCGGTGGAATCAGAAGACGCGCTGGGCAAAGCCGAGGCGCTGCCGAATGGCAAGGAAAAGGCTGGCGCGGTTGCGGACACGTTCGTCAAAATCACTCGTGCGTTTGAAGCGGCGGAATGATTTCGCCGGGGTGCTTGCGCGAATTGAATTTGATCGTACTCTTACGTGGCGGCAAGAACAGATCGTTCAAAAAAAGTAGCGCGAGGCAGGCACATTCAGGGAGTTCCAATGGCGGTCAATCTCATCGTCAGCAAGCATGCAATTTCGGCAACGGTGACGCTCTTTGGAGGTGCCGTAAACGTCGGTCAGTTTTTTCTGGCGTCCGCGTCGCCCATGCGTGGCGGGATGGAGACGCTGCTTGATTTATTAAACGACAATTCGCGCGCGTTTGTGCCGTTCAAGACTCCGAATGGCATGGTTTTTTTGAACCGCGAATCGATCCGCAGCGTGGATTTCGAAGCGCCGAACATCAAAGACATCTTCTTCCGTTCGGACAACGAATACATTTATTCGATCAAAGTGTATTTGCGCAAAGACACCGGCGGAGGAGCGTACCAAGGCGTGTGTTTCACCGGCGATCTCAGCCCGGAACACCGGCGTCCGATTGATTTGCTGAACACGAACGACATGTTTTTGTTGCTCTTCAGTGAAGACCGGTTGGCGTTGATCAATAAAAAAGCCATCAG
>JBAXUS010000394.1:0-3132 GCA_037129555.1 Planctomycetota bacterium | reverse complement strand
CAACGAGGGTCGAATGTTTTTTTCTGCATGCGAGGCCCCTTTTTGACGATAGTTATGATACAAAAGCTCTTTCAGCGCGCCGCTTTCCCACGATTACGGACCACGCACATGGTGTAGACTACAACACGCACCTCGTGCGGTCAAGAAAAAAGCAGACTACTTTCTAATAATCACATGTGCAACATGTTGAAATCAAAGGAAATGCACAAACGCTCCCAAACCACATCTCTTAATCGATATAAAAAACATATATAATGTATCAAAAACGCACAATGAGCAATGCTATTTTTTCGATATTTTTTGGAGTGGAGTGTAACCGGATCAAGAAATATCCAAAACCGAACGGCGAACGGCTTTTTTAACCGCGAATGGACGCGAATTATCGCGGAAGCGACGCTGAACATAATGAAGGCGAACGTGGCGACGTTACGCCACGCCGCCTTATCACGATTCTCTGAAGTAAACGCATCCCGGCATCATCGCCGGGATGCGTTTTTTTATTGACCGAATTCCTGTGCGAATGCATGCGCTGACGCACAGATCGCGTTGATCGGAATCAGAATCTCCGAGGCGTCCAGTTCGTCCATCGGTACGCTGTGCCGCAGTGTGACATACCCGCTGTTGCAGGCCACTCCACCACACACAATTTCCTCTGACTTGCGAACCACCGCATTCAAATCGATGTCATCGACCTTCCCAAATCCTGATTCAACTTGGGCCCAATCGCCGATCTGTTCGTTCCCTGCCCGGCAGACGATCACGTCATGTTCGCTTCCACCCTCAAACTCAAACGTGATTGTCAGAACATTGCCTTCATCCTTTACGGCCTGAAAATTCGAACTAACGACTTCTTTCAATTGTGCCCATGTAGCCATGTCCTGCATCCTCTCGTTGAAAGTGTTTCATCCCGCATTCACGGTGCGGGGATGGTGTGAATTATGGCTGAATCGTAAGAAGTTTCGAAGCAAGTTCAACTGTTTTGACGGTACCACTCGAATGTTTTCGCCAGCCCCTCTTTGAATTTCATACGCGGTTCGTAGCCAAGAACGGCGCGCGCGCGGTCGATGCCGGCTTGCGAATGTTTCACGTCGCCGGGACGCGGCGGGGCGAAGTTGGGCGCGCGCGTTTCACCGCTTAATGCGTTCAACATTTCGACCATTTCGATCAGTGTGTGGCGCTCGCCGCAACCGATGTTCAGGACCTCGCCTTTGAGCGGTTGAGTGCTGAACGCGGCGAGGAGATTCGCGCTGACCACGTTGTCGATGTGGCAAAAATCGCGGCTCTGCTGACCATCAGCGTGGATCGTCAGCGGCTCGTTGCGTTTGAAGGCCGAGCAGAATTTTGCGATCACGGCACTGAACGGAGAATTCTCGTCCTGGCGCGGCCCGAAGACGTTGAAGTAGCGAAGCGTCACGGTGTCGATCGCGTAACAACGCGCGAAGACGGCGGCATAATATTCTCCAGCCAATTTGCTGACCGCATACGGCGAGCGCGGATTCGGAGGCATGGTCTCGACTTTGGGCAAAACCTCCGTGTCACCATACGCGGAAGACGACCCGGCGTAAATCAACCGCTTCACCCCGGCTCGACGCGCGCTATCGAGCACGTGTAGTGTGAGATGATCGCCAGCTAAATGGCTCGCGATGGGATCTGCGACCGAACGCGGAACGCTGGGAATCGCAGCTTCGTGGAAAATGACGTCGATGCCTTCAACGGCCTTTTCGCGCACGGAGGCGTCGAGTAGATCGCCTTCGATGAATTCAATCCGATCAAAAAACGGACGGATGTTGGCGAGCTTTCCGGTCGATAAATTATCAGCGGTGCGGACGTGTGTCACGCGCGGGTCAGCGATCAACGCCTCAATCAAATGGCTGCCAATAAACCCCGCCCCGCCCGTCACCAATGCCCGCAATTCGATGCCCTCTCGTGAGTGTCCTGCTGCAAAAGTATACGCGTAGCGCGCAGAAAGGTTCGGATTTCTGCCGTCAAAATGCGTCTTCTTCCGACAATGAGTAAGAAAGTAGGACGGGCTTATAGCCCGTCCAAGTCGCCAAGAGCCGCGCACGGCAGTAAGCGGCCTGTGAGGATCACCCCCCATGCAGCATCATCCCGATTTGAAGCGGCGACGGTTTGGGATAGAGTTATCGTTCATGAAATCCCTCCTTCTAACTGTTCTCGTCACCCTCGCATTCGCACCGCATCACACATATGCCGAAGAGCCTGCGCCATCGGCCGAGAAGCTGGTCGAGCAGTTGCGTTCGGACGACTTTGACCACCGGCAAGCTGCGGCGAAATCGCTGGAGCAACTCGGTGATGCAGCACGTTCAGCATTGGAAAAAGTTATCAAGGACGACGACGCGGACGTTCGAACGACGGCTCAGAAAATCCTTTCGAAATTATCACGCGCGACGCTGCAATTGCGCGTAATTGATCAGGACGGAAAGCCTGCGAAAGACGCAGAAGGCACGATCTCACTCACGTATGACGTGCTCAGTAAACCGAACGAACAGCCAGTTGAAACACCGCTAAAACTCGATGGACAGGGTCGCGCGGACGTCAAGCTTGACGCGCTGGGAACGTCCACATTACAACTCAAGTTTCCAACGTTGTCGGATTATGCCAACAGCTCCTCGTATCAGATCTATACGCATCCCGGACTGAATCCGATGATCGTGACATTTCATGCCGGTGGCACGGTCTCGGGAACGCTCACGGCAGCGGACGATAAAGCGCTCAAAGACGGCTCGGTTCGATTGATTCAAGGCATCAATTTGGATCCTGACATGCTCGAATTGCAACTCCTGTATATAGCACAAAACAACAATGGCGGGGCGTTCAATGCAAGCGTGTCGCAGCCGGAATATACCGCACAGATTGGCGAAACGGGTGCTTGGATAATGCCGAAAGTCAAAGAGGGTGTGTACACCTGCGTGGCACAGGTGCCGGGCTATTATCCGGCAATAGGAGCCCGCGTTCGCGTGCGCGATGGCAAGGCCACGAAGGTTCCCGATATTCCGCTGACGACCAAAATCGCTGGGCGCATTGAAATGAAATTCAAAAAGTCTGACGGCTCGCCAAAAGCGAAGGAGCCGGTTTCGTTTTTTATTGTACCGATTTATTCCGAAGCCAAAA
>JBAXUS010000393.1:0-3156 GCA_037129555.1 Planctomycetota bacterium | reverse complement strand
CAGACACGACTCCGAGGAGATGTCTGATGCTGGTTTTCCGCTGCGAATGCGAGCAGGTGCTGGGCGTTGATGACGATTCAAACAAGGGCGGGATGGGCGAATGTCCCACATGCGGACGGATCATTCGCGTGCCGCAAGCGCTTGTGAATGCCTCCGGGAAATTGCGCCTCGCCGGGACGCCTGTCCGCGCCATGGCCGCGTCAGGCGCATTCCGTCAGATCAAAGACGCATTGCCCAAAGATGCGCACGTTCCGAATGGAACGGGAAAGCCGGTCGGATCACAATCTGGTTTTGAAAAAGCGGCTCCGGCCATCGCAGCTGCTATTGCTGCGGCCCCAACGCCCGCACCGGTCATTGCGGCTCCTGTTGCGCCGCCTCCAGCAGTGGAGCCGTCGCCGTTTGCAACAGCATCGAATGATGCTCCGACCGATTTAAATCCACCCTCCGTTGCGCCTGAAGTTGAGGCCGAAACGGTGGGTGCTGCTTCGACCGTCACGGCTGCTCCCGCCGCGACCTCGCAGGGCAAACCGGCCGCTGTCGGCAAGGCTGTCAAAGGCGGGATCGCCAAACGTCCGCCGATTAAAAATCAAAAATTCATTCCTGCAAAGAAAGATGCGAACGATCCCAACGCGGCTGTTGAAACCAAGAACGACCGCAACCTCGCCGCCGTCGCGAATGCCGCCGCATCAAAACGCGCGAAGGCTGCTTCCGCTGATTCCGGCGCCGCTGCTCCAGTGAAGAAAAATGTCATGCTGATCTACATGATCGCGGTCGTCGCTATCGTGATCATTGTGGGCGTCTTGTTCGCGCTGGGTGTATTCAGTGGTGAACCGGCGAAATCAAACACGACGCCAACGAATTCAACTGCCGCGAAGAAAGAGACGAAACCGAGTACCACACCTGAAACGAAAGCCGCAACGACGCCTGACGTCAAGCCCGAGCCGACAGAGCCTGCCAAAGCGCCCGAGGTCAAGCCGCCTGCGGATGGTGAAAAGAAAGACCCCGCTGTGGAACCCAAGACGGACGAGAAAAAAGATCCCGCCGCTGACACCAAGGCCGACGATAAAAAATAAAACAATAGGACTATTTTCATGAGCAATTCCCTCCGTCTGGCTGCGCTGGTATTCTGCGCTGTTGCGGTAGTAAATGTATTCAGTGGTGAAGCCAAAAAATCCTGGCTTCAAGATCCGCGTTTCGTTCCACTGTGGACCGGCGATGCGCCCGGTCAGCAAGGCAAAGCCACTGGCGACATTCCCGCAGTGATGCTGTTCAAGCCCGAAGCAGGACACGAAAACGGTGCGGCCATTGTCATTTGCCCGGGCGGCGGATACGGCGGTCTGGCCCCGCATGAAGGCATTAATGTAGGCGAATGGTGCGCGAAGAACGGAATTCTCGGCGTTGTCTTGCGCTACCGTCTCGGCCCGACATATCACCATCCCATCGAACTCGGCGACGCCCAGCGCGCAGTCCGTTACACTCGGGCGCATGCAGCTGAATGGAAACTCGATCCCGCCAAGATCGGTATTCTCGGCTTTTCAGCGGGTGGGCATTTGGCGAGTTCTGCGAGCACTCATTACACGGACGGTGATGCCAAATCAGAAGACATCATCGAACGCGTTTCGTCGCGACCTGATTTTTCGGTGTTAATTTATCCGGTCATTAAAATGGGCCCCGGCGGGCACGGCGGTTCGACAAACAATCTGCTCGGAAAAAATCCCGATCCGAAACTGCTCGAATTCTTGAGCAGCGAAAAGCAGGTCAATGAGAAGACGCCGCCCGCATTCCTGGTTCACGGCATCGACGACAAAGGCGTACCCATCTCGAACTCCGATGACTATGCCGCCGCGATGAAAAAAGCGGGAGTTGAAGTTGAGTTGATGCGTTTGGAACATGGTCCGCACGGGTTTGGTCTGGGCAATCCGCAAGTGAAAGAAGACTGGCCAGCGCGCTGTATTGAATGGCTGAAGAAAATCAAGATCGTGAAATAGAAGCTGCGGATTGAACGCGGTACACACTGAAAACGCAAAAGCCGCCCTGACTTGAGAGGGCGGCTTTTTTTTCGAGACCTTTAACAAACTGTTGCCGAACTATTCGGCGATGACCCACAATGTCGTCGGATTAAACGTCGCCTGATGCGTTGAGACTGAGCTGCCCAAATCCGATTCGTAAATCGTCCCGGCATTACTGACGACGAACGTGTTACGACCGACACCGTCATACTGGTTGGACAACGCGCAAAGCCCGTATCCGAGCGTCATGCGGCTGGCCGTCACGAATGACCGAGCACCGCCGGATGCCGACGCACCCTGGGACGTGAGGACCTGGAAGACATAGCCAGCCTTCGGCGTGGCGGTCAAAGGAGCACCTTCGGCAAGCGCGAAGCTGCGGTCGATCAAGGCCAAATCCCCTGCATTGCCAGTCGTCGAATACAAGCTATTGTTGCCGGACAAAGCCTGAGAATATTGCAACACTCCGTCCTTGTTGTAGTCTGTGCGACGGTAAATATCTTCTGCCGTGCAGAAGGCTTTGCAGGCGGCGACTGCGGCGGTTTCATTTGCGGCCATTCGGCTGCGCAACAGATTCGGAATGGCGATTGCCGCGATGATGGCAATAATGGCCACTACGATCATCAATTCAATCAACGTAAATCCGCGACTCTTCATTTTTGCATCCCCCGCCTAATTGTTCAGAGTTTTCAAACTCTGCCATGTAATATAATTTACTTAGAATATCATCCCACTTATTCAAAAAAGCAATTGACTGACCAAATCGCTATAAATAGATGTCTATTTCGACACTATTTTACAATATACTGATGTTATTGTAGTTACATTACGAACCACGCATCACTGATGCGCCGATTCGTCAATAAATGTCACTTGCATTTAGTGGCACTTTTCAAGAACACTCCTTCGACTGACATTTAATGACAATTTCGTTATCGATGGTTCCGAATCAAAATGAGATTCAGGCGTGCGACCGCATCGAGTGTGGCCGTTCCTCCATCTGCCCTCCTTTATAGTATGTTGTGTCATGGAAAAATAAGAACGTCCGCTATAATCACGAGGACTTTACTCCCGAGCGAATCCGACCATGCGCAGTGCCAGCATCAACGCCATTGGCATTCTCAATGCCGCCGTGCAACTGACTCTGCGG
>JBAXUS010000392.1:0-3160 GCA_037129555.1 Planctomycetota bacterium | reverse complement strand
TAAGCCTCCGCAAACCAGTACGAAGCCGCCGGGAAGCAACGTTGCAGTGTGATAACCGCGGCCATCTGACATGTTACCCACCAGGGTGAATGAATTGGTTTGCGGGTCGTAGAGTTCTGTGGTCGCCAACATGCTGCCGTTTTCGTCATAGCCGCCGACGACGAGCACCTGTCCGTTGGGTAATAAGGTCGCTGTATGTTGCACACGGGCGGAGCTGGGAGTGGCCGTAACGGTCCACGTGTTGCCAAGCGGATCGTAGACTTCCGCGCTGCCGATAACACCATAAAAGTTGTCGTTGCCGCCGACGACGAGCACGTTGCCATTGGTCAACAACGTCGCGGTGTGAACATTGCGTGCCGTCTTGAGACTGGCGACGGGACTCCACGTGTTTGAAATCGGCTCGTACACCTCCGCGCTGCTCAACACAAAATCGTTGATGCCACCTGAGACCAGCAGTCTGCCATCGGCCAACAGAGTCGCCGCGTGACTGTACCGTGCGGTATTGAGACTGCTCAATGGGGCCCAGGGGTTGTTCTCTGGATTGTAGAGTTCCGTGCTGTTGAGAACGCTGTTGCCGCTTCCGCCCGCGACGAGCACGCTGCCGGAGGAGAGTAAAACGGCCGTGTGTTGGAATCGTGCTGAACTCAAACTGCCGGTGAAACTCCACGTCTGGCTCGCTGGATCGTACACTTCCGCGGAGTCAAGAACGGCGTTCGCACTTCCCCCCGCAACAAGTACCTGGCCATTGGGCAACAACGTCGCCGTATGGCTGGTGCGCACCGTGCCAAGATTACTGACCGTGCTCCACGCTGCGGTAACCGGGTCGTACAACTCGACACTGTGAGTCAAACCGCCTGCGACGAGAACTTGGCCGTTCGCCAGCAGCGTCGCCGTGTGAGCGACATGTTCGACGCTCAAATTTGCCAATACCGTCCAGGCGTTCAGTGACGGATCGTACAACTCTGCACTGCGGCCATCGACATCGCCACCCACGACCAAAATCTTGCCGCTCGACAACTTCGTCGCTGTGTGAAACGCGCGGCCGACACTGAGAGTGCCCGCTGGGCTCCACGTGCCGGACTGAGGATCGTATAATTCCCCAGTCGTGCCATCAGCGTCTCCGCCGACAACGAGAACGTAGCCGCTGCCCAGAAGCGTTGCGGTGTGAAAAGCGCGCGCGGCGGTCATGGGGCCTGTAGTGGTCCATGAATTGGTGGCAGGATCGAAAATTTCCGAACTATTTAATGCGTTACCGGAAATACCGCGGCCTCCGGCGACGAGCACTCGGCCGCTAACCAGCAGAGTCGCGGTATGAAATGTACGGGCTGCAAGGAGGTCGCCCGAACGAATCCATGTGTCAATGGCCGGGTCATACGTTTCCGTGCTTTTCAATTCATTGCCGGTAATTCCGACTCCTCCCGAAACGAGCACGCGCCCGTTGGACAGGAGTGTCGCAGTGTGCTCGGTTCGTGGGGAGTTGAGGCTGCCTGCGGGAGTAAAACTGGCGGCACTAGCCACCACGGAACTCAAAGCAATGAATAATCCGGCACAATACCGCAGAATAAAATGAGGCTTAAACATTTATATCTCCAGTACTTATAAATTCAAACTGTGGTGCAATAAGACAACCGACCTATTTGCGGCATTTTATCATATCGACACTTCTTGACATCTCTTAAGGTTGCTGCTCTACATAAATTTTTTTTAAAAGCACTGAGCCCCATAGTCAGCGCAGATGTCACACCAAAACCGACAGGTTATCGTAGCCGTGGCGAAACACGCGGGTTTACCGTGGGGCCGCGCCATCGTGCTGATCCATATTTGGAGCGAAGCCACGAAGCGGCGGAAGCCAAAGATAGTGAAGGAATGCAAGAAACTGATCGCAGAATAAACCTCATGCTGCACCGTCTTCATCGAGAGTAAACAGGACTTTTTGTACACGCTCTAAGTGTTTAATGCTCAAGAAATCATACACCAAACTGCTAACAGCGGGCTTAAATCCAGCTACTCAGCTCCGCCTGCATTACGCTCTTACATGGGGAGAGAAGAACGAAATCGTCGCAAAAGAGATTCAACATTCACTGGATGGGATGGCCGAATAACCTGTGATTAACTCGGTAAAGGTTAAAACAATCTGCGTTGACACTGTCAACAAGGAGTTAGCGATTTGCGTTCGCCGACAACTCATGCGTGTTATGCGTCTCGCAATAAACTTTTTTCACGATACGTTGATTGGGGGTAGTTTAACGTGGTTCCTTCATTTAATTCATCAACGGTCGTACTCTTAGAAGTGGGGTAATCAGTCATGTTTTCAAGCAAACGATTTAATGGCGCATTGGCACCCTTGACAGGCAATGACGCAGTATTGGGCGAATCGAATGAAATGCACCGGCAGATCATTGCGCATATGGGGGAAGGCTTATTTGTCCTTGATTACAATTTGCGGTACCGTGTCTGGAACCCGTATTTGGAAAATCTACTGGATCTTCCCTCTGCACGTATGCTAGGGCGGCATCCTGCTGAAATATTCCCAGAGATTCGGACCAACGGACGTCTTGCTTTGATCGAGCGCGTTCTAACGGGCCAAACGATTGACATGCCAGATGCGCAGCCTGTCATGGGGCCAAGCAATCTGATTTGGGTTCAAACGCGCCTCAGCCCGTTGCGGAATGACCGTGGGGAGATCACGGGCATTATCGGTGCAGTGCGCGATATTACCGAACGCAAGCGAGTCGAGGGCGAGTTGAGGCTGGCGCGGTTCGCGATGGAACGCGTTGGGACCGGAATTGTGTGGATTGAAAAAGGCGGCCGCATTGTGGATGCCAATGATGCGCTGTGTGCCATGCTGGGGCATACGCATGCTGAATTGCTAAATGTGTGCTACTGGCAGATTGATCCCGACCTGAACGAGACGGAATGGAACATGCGTTGGGAGCGTTTAAAGCAGAGCGGTTCGTCGCATCTGGAAGGCCGGGCGACGACGCGCGACGGGCGCATTCTGCCCGTGGAGGTCTCGGCGAATTACATCAGCTTCGGCGACCGCGAATTGAATTGCACGCTGATGCGCGACATCACGATTCGCAAGCAGGCCGAAGAGACGGTCCGAATCAGCGAAGAGCGGTACCGGTTGATTGTCGAAACCGCCGAGGAAGGAATTTGG
>JBAXUS010000391.1:0-3311 GCA_037129555.1 Planctomycetota bacterium | reverse complement strand
TCACCCAGTCCACTCCGAGACCTTCGCGCGCCAGACGAGCCGAGCGGATCGCGTCATGCGCGGTGAAGCAGCCGGCTGTGTTGGGAAGGATCAGATATTTTTTCGGATCGATGTAATCGAGAATGCCTTCAGCGTCTTTCTGTCCCATCTCGACGCGCCGAACTGCGACCGTGACGACGTGGCAGCCCGACGCATCCAGCGCGTCACGCATCTGTCCCAGCGACGCGTATTTTCCGGTGCCAACGAGCAGGCGCGAGCGCAGCGTGTAGTTGCCGATTTTGAATGAGTTGAGTGAGTCCATGATGAATGCTCCGAGAAACGTACGATGTTATCCGCCGCCGACGAAGCTGACGATTTCGACTTTGTCGTTGGCGTGAAGGACGTGAGTGGGCCAGGCATTTTTGATGACGAGTTCGGTGTTGACTTCGATGGCCACGCGTTTTTCGCCGATGCCGAGCTGCTCAATCAACTGCTGCAGCGTCGCGTTGTCACCCGCTTCGGTTTCTTTCGAATTGACGTAAATGCGCACGCGCGATTCGGCTCCTTTTCAAAAACGTTGAATACCACTATAACGGTTGACGCGGGTGTGACAAGGAACGGGAATTCGAGACAGGGAGTTCGCCATGATGCGCTGGAGTGTACTGATCGTTGCGTTCGCGTTGTGGCTGGGCAGCCTTGCCCTCGTGTACCAACATTGCAAGCCCATCAAGGTCGAAGGCGCGGAGACGGCGTCTCAGATGGCATTGTTGCGGATGTTCTCCGAGAACGAAGTGGAGAACCGGCTCTGGACTATTTTTGTGGATCCCAACGATCTTGAAGCCGCTCAGAAAATGTTCGCGGGCGGCGGAGCTGTGCAGAATCAACCGAAATCGGATCATGTAAAAATCGAGTGGAACGGCCTGAACGAAAATGCGTTGACTAAAGTCGGGCGGTTGGAGACGCGCGTGAAGAATAAACAGGCCACGAGCCTTGATGAAGAGACGACACTGCGTCTGGATTTGCCGGGAACAGGTGTCTTCGCGGATTACAAAGGCACGACGCATTTGACGCTGGATAATGGGATCGAAAACTGTTCAATGAAGATGAAGCTGGGATTGCCGGGATTCGAATTTGATGCACTCGGAATCGGGACGCGTGAAGGCGACAACCTCCTACTTACAACGAACGTGTCGCAGAAAAATCAAGTGCTAATGAACGATAAACGCGTCGCAAAAATCGGCGGCAATACGGCGCTCAATACCGAGCTGGTGCCGTTCCAATTCAACCCCGACGTGCTGACTGGATTCGAGTGGACGATTGTGATGCTGGATATGAATCTCGGCATGGGTGGCGATGCTCAAGGTCCGAAGCCTATCCGCGTCAAATGCACGGGCAATACGACGATCTGGATGAATGGTTCCGCAGTGCGCGCGTTCAGTGTGCGGAGCGTTGATGGTACCGCGCGCGCGTGGTATTCGCCCGACGGCACGGTCTTGAAACAAACGTTTCGATTCGCCGGAGTCCTGGATGTTGTGCTCGTTCGGAACACGAAATAGTTTCGAGTTTTCAAACGCGACGCTATTTCTTACACCCCGAATTGGTGCCGCAGCCGCCGCACGGAGAGGTGGGCTCTTTCGATTTTCGGAACGCATTCACGATCGGGCGCAAGACGGTCCACGCGGCCCACAGTCCGGCGGCGATGGCGATTCCTGCTGTGGCCCAGCGTTGCCAGTCGTTCATAAAACTCCTTGTCAAAATTCGCTTACCGGCGGATGTTCACCCGACTCAAACAGCAAGCGACGTAGATTCACCACACCCGTTCGATTCATGTTCAATTCTTCAACTGTTGTTCGCCCAATGGCTGTGCGCCCCAGAATGATTGTGAAATCGTGATTCCACGCAAAATGTTCAACCCAGCTGTTTTGACGCGGATTAAAAAGAAGTGTTTCATAGTCGCCAACCGGATCCTGTCCGCAGAGCTTATTATATTTATGATTGTTACAGCCTTGACAAGCCAAAGCCAGATTGCTTAACACGGTTTTTCCGCCGTGACAACGAGGGCGAATATGCTCGATCGCGAATGGCTGCACGGCGAACTTCGCCTAGCTCATGCAATATTCGCAACAGCCATTCGCACGCGCTGCGACCGACTGCTTCAATTTTCGCGGGACGCCTTCACGCATACTCAGGAGTCCGAATTCCAACTTCCTTCATCACGTCCGAAAGCTTGGCTTTTCGAATGTGCGCCAGTGTCATCAAATTTTTGATTCGATCAAGCTCAACTTTTTCCGCTTGATCGGTGAGGCGTTTCAACTCGGCGAGTTCTTTCTCCCCGAGCGTTCCTGAAATTCGCTTGGGCACTAAAATATCCAATCGCGTCCGTACCTTTGGCGGCATCCCTTGATTGATTTTCGATAACAATCGCGCCTCATTCCTAGGCAGACTTGTTGCTGTTCGGCGCGCTCGCAAGGTCAAAATCTCAGTTGAGAATCGTTCGAATTCGGACGCGCTCAACTCTCCGACGGCTTTTAAGAGTTCGTTAGAGGAAACGTGCACTTCGCTCATTCGCTCCATACAGCTACTCCCAATGGCGGTTACTCGCGGTTCGATTCAAAGTCGTAGTCTACCGAGTGATCAAATTCATCTCAACACTTTTTAAAATAAAAACGGCTCCCATAATTGGGAGCCGTTTCGTTGAACACAATTTAAATCGAGAATGCCGGTTTAGCTTCGGCGCGGACCGCGGTCGCCGCCGCGTCCACCACCACCGCCGCCACCTTCGCGACGGGGAGGACGATCACCGCCACTGCCGCCACCGCCGCCCTGAGGCGCAGCGTTTTCAGATCCCGGGGCAATCACTGCGCGGCGCGACAACTTCATGCGGCCGAGGTCATCGACGGCCAGCAACTTGACTTCCATCTTGTCGCCGATTTTGCAGAACTCCGACGGATTCTTGACGTACGTCACGTCCAATTCGGAGACGTGGCACATGCCGTCAGTGCCCGGAAGGATTTCGAAGAAGACACCGAATTCCTTGATGTTGACCACTTCACCCATATAGATCTTGCCGACTTCGGCCGTCCCGGCGATGCCTTCGACTTCGCGCTGACAGGCTTCGGCCAAATCGCGTTTGTTGCTGGCGATGTTGACTTTGCCGTCGTCGGCGACTTCGATCTTGACCTTGTACTTTTCTTCGAGGGCGCGGATCATTTTGCCGCCCGGTCCGATCAGCTTGCCGATCTTATCAACAGCGATCTGCAAGGAGACAATCTTCGGAGCGTGGATGCTGATGTTCGCGCGCGGAGTGGCGAGAACGGACGCCATTTCCTTGA
>JBAXUS010000390.1:0-3340 GCA_037129555.1 Planctomycetota bacterium | reverse complement strand
ATAGTTTGAGTTCCTGATGGAATCTAATAATGTCCGCTGAATACGAAGACGCGGGTTGCAAGTCAACGCCCGGATTCGGTTTCACCGGTGCGCACTTTTCCACCATTCAAGCCGCTGCTCAGCGTGTTCACGCCGCCCGATGAATTCGCGCGTTTGCTCGCGGCCAGTGCGGCTGCTTCGTCGGCTTGGATTTTCACAAACGCAGTCATCACCGCCTTCCACGCCGCAGCCAGCGTCTTCGACGCCTCCGCGTTTTCCATGCGTATCTTGTCAGCGGCGGCGGTCGTGCCGTTCAAGCCCAAGCTCGCCAATTGGTCGTGCGCTTTTGTGTGCAGAGTCGTCAAGCCTGCGAGTGCAGTCGTAAACGCTTTGTCGATCTCCGGCATCGGACCGGCGATCTTTTCTTTACTGCCGCCGGGACTGGTATAAGCCTTTTGGTACGTCGCAGCCTCATCGCGCGCACCTTCAATAATCGTCTTCACTTCACCCAAGACCACCGCCGCGCTCGTCAATTTATTTGTGTTTAACACTGACACGGCGTCGTCGTACTTCTCCGCTTTGAACGCGGCGAGCGCTTGCTCAAACGCAGCCTTGTTTGCGCTCGCCAATTTCTCTTCAATCGACTTTTCGATCAACCGCGTTTGACGCGCCTGCAAATCCAGTTTGCGCAACTTCAACGCGGGATCGTCTAAGTCACGGTAGGTCGTTTCGAGCAGCGCGAGTTTCGCGCCCAACTCAGTGTCCGGCACAGTGGCCGTCGCGCTCATCGCCTCGTCCAAACGACGCTTCAACTTCGCCTCAGGCGAGTTCTCGATCTTTGCTTTTTGTGCGAGTGCTATGGCGTTCTCAAGCGAAGCGCTCTCCGACATCTTGTACGTCGCTGCATCCGCCCGCACGGACTCGTACGCCATGATCGCGTCATCGTATTTCTGTTCAGTCAGTAATCTCTCGCCTGTCGCCATCGCAGCACCCACGCGTTGCTTTGCCGCCTGAAGTTGCCGCGCAAATTCGGCGTCGAACTTCGCTTTTTCACGCGCCGCATTTTCAGCCCGGACGGCGACAATGCGCTCGGCCCGTTTCGCGGCGATGATCTCGCGTTCGAGTGCGTCCAGCGTGTCAAGCGCCGACCGGTCCACGTCACCTCCGACCGCCGCAGCTCGCTCGCGCGCGTCATCAATTTTCGCCAGCGCGTCCATCCATTTTCCGCCAGCTTTAAACTCCTGAGCCGCTTGAAAAGCTACATTGAACGCTGCGCGGTTTTTCAAGCGAAATGTGTCGCGCTTGAGGGCGACGAGTTCCGCGCCTGATTCATCGGCGGGCTTGTTCATGCTGGCGGTTTCAAGCGCTTGCAACGCACCGTCAAAATTCGGCCCAGCCTTCAACGCACGCGCAGTCTCCATCGCCTTCGTGTAATTCACGCGCCCGAGCCGCTCGGCCAATTCAGCGGCTTCCGCACCGCTTTCGCCGGGCGGTTGAATGCGTTTTGCGTCATCGAGTTTTCGTGAGGCAAAAATTGCGTCGCCCGCATTTAAGGCCACGCGCGCAGCGTCCAGTGCGGTGTGATATGCGGCGTTCCGCGCGTTGGCTTCGATCCGCTCCTGCAACGTCGCCCACTGCGCCCCCGGATCGAAACTCGGGTCAATCGCACGCACTTTTTGATACAACGAATCAGCCACAGCTTTTGACGCCATCGCGTCCGTAAATTTCGCAGCGGCTATCGCGGTGAGCGTGTCGTTGTACGCTTTTTCAAACGCAGTCTGCGTCTCGTTGAACCGCGCCTGCTGTTGCATCCGGCTCAACTTACCTTCAATTTGGTTCTGGAGTTTGACTGCCGCATCTGTTTTAAAAACCGCGACAGATTCTTTGACCTCGCGCAACGCCATGTCAAGCCGCTCGCTCTTGACGAGCTTTTTCGCGCTTAAAAAATAATCCCGCGCCAGCGCGTCCCGCCCCGCCGCTTCGACGCTGGGCAGCATCGCGCAGGCTACAGCATTCGTCGGTTCCAATTCGATCCACGTCCGTAACGCACGCAATCGGTCGGCTGATGAAATGTCGTTGCGACGCACCTCTTGAGTCGCTTTCTTTAAACGCGCTTCGTTGATTTTCGTTTTGATCGCCTCAAGCAGCGCCGTCTTTTCAGCGATCTCTTCCTGCGTCACGACCGCCATGGTCGCGATGCGGCTTTCAAGTCCTCGCAAATCATCGAGCTTCAAATCCAACCGCGCCAGTTCGGCACGGGCTGCAATAAATGCGCTCGCCGTCGCGTCACTTTGAACCAATTCCGGGATGCCCGGATGCTTGCCCGTTTGTTCGTGCGCTGAATTATAAAACTCCAGCGCTTGCGCCGGATTGGTGCGGATGTGCGCATACACTTTTCGGATCGTGTCACCGTGTACTTCGATGATCGAATTGCGCTGCTCCTGCGAATATCCACGCGGATACAGTGCGTTCACAATCAGCGCCCCAACCAAGACCGCTGCCCCCGCCGCGCCTGCCCCGATCCAAATCCAGCGCTTGCGATGCCGGTTGAGCGGGCGATCCGTGTCGGGAGCGAGAATAGAGTCCGTGATGCCGACGCCCGGCGTTCTCCTCGGTTGTATGCTGTTCGCGTCGTACTCCTCGAAACTCCCCGTGCTGGCCAATGTGCGGCGGGCGGAGACCAGCGCACGCGTCAACTCCTGCGCGTCTGCGAAGCGCTTCTCCGGCTTTTTTTCGAGGCACTTCGAAACGAGCCGGTCCACGTCTTCCGTCAAATCCCGGCGAAGTTTTGATGCGGGGATCAGCGGATCGTTGACCGTCGCGAAGATCATGCGCATCACATCTTCGCCTTCTTCGCCTTTGTATGGCGGACGGCCCGTCAACATCGCATACAGCGTCGCACCCATTCCATACACATCGGACGGCTTGCTCGCCGTCTTCGCGTTCATAATCTGCTCAGGCGACATGTAGCCCGGAGTGCCCATCGCGACTTTGATTCCCGTCAGCGACTGGTCTTTCGGCGAACTGCTTTTTTCGCTCCGCGCCAAGCCCAAGTCCATCAACTTCGCGCGTTTCAAATCGAGCTGATCATGCTGCCGCGACCGGTATGGAATCATAATATTTTCAGGCTTCAGATCACGATGAATCACGCTTTCCTGGTGCGCGGCATCGAGACCAATACACGCCGCGATGCAGACATCCAGCGCGTCGATTTCGCGCATCCCGTGCTGGCCCTTCAAGGCGAGTTCCTTCACGTGCTGCCCCACCGTCACGCCTGAGACGTACTCCATGACAATAAAAAACTGGCCGTCCTCTTCATTGACATCATAAACAGCCGCGAGGTGCGGCGATTGAATCATCG
>JBAXUS010000039.1:0-39174 GCA_037129555.1 Planctomycetota bacterium | reverse complement strand
CCCCTCTCCCCTTGAGGGAGAGGGCCGACGAGCCTGCCGTTCGGCTCGCGGGGTGAGGGGTAAACGTTGATTAATACCAGCGCGCTATATTCAATCAGCGCCTTCCCCTCACTCATGTTCGTACCGATCGCATCCTTGCAAATCAGGAATCGATACAGTAAAACACATCTCTTGAATTCTAACTTTTAGGCATGGCGCTTTGCAGTCAGTTTCTGCCACGTGTCATGAGTCAACGTAACAATCGATGACCTCGTTTGCGTTCCAAAATAGAGCATCGGCCATTTAAAGCAGAACCGAGAAACCAGAGACCTTTTTGCCTGATGCTCGATTTCATCTCCTACTTTCTCAACGGCCTCTCCCTCGGTTGCATCTACGCGCTGATCGCAGTCGGCTACACGATGGTCTACGGCATCATCAAGCTCATCAATTTCGCGCACGGTGAATTCTACATGTTCGGAGCGTTCGCAGGTTATTTCACGCTCGTGCTGCTCTTCGGAGGCAGCGCGACGGGACGCGATTTAAGTTTCATGGCGCTGTTCGTCGCCATTTTAATCGCCGGGATTTCGACCGGTTTGCTCGCCGTGATCGTCGAACGATTCGTCTACCGCCCATTGAGAAAATCCGGACGCATCGTGGCCTTGCTGGCCGCGCTAGGCGTCTCGCTGCTGATGCAAAACGGCTCTCAACAAACCTTCGGAGCCAAGACGCGCCCCTATCCACACACCTTCACATCCCAGCGCATTCCACGCACTCAAATCCAACCCGAATCCCTCGTCCCGGACGCAGCGAAACTCTCCGAACGCGACGTCTCCGTAGTGTTCACCATCCCCAAAGACGGCGGCCATTTGACGCTCGTCGAAAACATCGTCCAGCGCGGAAATACCTTCGACGTGGCCTCGCAAACCAAGCTCAACACCATTCTGACACAAGCCCAAAAAGACGGTTGTGACGCGGCGGTTTACAGCTACCCGGCGGTGACCGTCACGACCAAAGATTGCCTGATTGTCCTCGTGCTGGGAACGATCACGCTGTTCCTTTATATGCTCGTTCAACACACGCGCTTCGGCCGAGCGATGCGCGCAGTATCGCACGATTTTGATGCCGCTGCATTGATGGGTGTTGACGTCAACCGCGTGATCACAGGAACGTTTTTTATCGGTGCTTTTGTGGCCGGAGTCGGCGGGACACTCGGTGGCGGAATGTACTACAACAGCGTCGCGCCCTTGATGGGTTTGATGGTCGGATTGAAAGCATTCGTTTCAGCCGTCATCGGCGGAATCGGCAGCATCCCCGGCGCGCTCGCGGGCGCAATGTTGCTCGGAGTGTCCGAAGCACTCGTCTCGTCAATGATCCCAAACGGCTCGCTCTATTCCGACGCATTTACCTTTGCAATTTTGATTGTCATGTTACTCGTCCGCCCAAGCGGTTTGTTAGGAAAGCCGGCGAGCGATAAGCTCTAGTTTTTAGTCAGTGCTATCGGACAAAACCCTCGTACCAAGATGCGCCGCGCCGGACAAGTGGGACGAGGAAGACGAGCGCGGCGTATTTGGAGACTACGCTAAGCGAGTCTGACGAAGTCCCACGCCGTCCGCCGCAAGCAGATTGGTGCGAGCGTTTTGTCCGGTAGCACTTAGAAAGGGCCGCATGCATTTCGAGCAAATGGTCGCGTTTTGGGGGCACCACCTGATCATGGTGGGCATTTGGCTGACGCTCACGCTGTCGCTGAATCTCATCAACGGCTATTGCGGCCTGTTCTCGCTCGGGCATCAAGGTTTTTGGGCGGCGGGTGCATATGCCGCTGCCGCAACGGTCGTCTATTTTCCACACACCGGCGACGCCAGTTGGATCGGCTTCGTATTAAGCTTCGGAGTAGGCACACTCGTCGCAACCTTCTTCGGCTTGCTCGTCGGCATCCCCTGCCTGCGCCTCAAAGGCGACTACCTCGCCATCGCCACGCTGGGCTTCAGCGAAATCCTGCGCAACGTCATCCAAAATTGCAAACCACTCGGCTCCTCCCTCGGCATCAGCGTTCCGAATCTTGTTCGCGGGGCCGCTGGCAAAGTTCCGAACTACGTGATCTACCTCGTCCTCTCATGGGGCCTCGCTGCGATCACGGTGATCCTGTTGCGCAACTTAATCCGCTCATCACACGGCCGCGCGATCCAAGCGATTCGTGACGACGAACGCGCCGCCGAATTGCTCGGCGTCAATCTCACATATTACAAAGTCCTGGTCTTCGCGAGCGGCGCTGGCATCGCCGGTTTCGCAGGAGCGCTGTTCGCGAATTACAATTCATTCGTCACCCTCGAAGATTTCAATTTCAATGCGGGCGTGTTAATGGTGGTCATGGTAGTGCTCGGCGGCATGGGCGATCTGCTCGGCACGTTCATCGCAACAATCACGCTCTATTTTATTCCTGTGCTCTTGGCGCTCTGGCTCCCCTCCACAAAAGTCCCCGTCTTCTACGACCCAACACAAGGCGGTGTGGTCTACAGCGACATAAAAGATTTATGGCAGGTCCTTTTTTCAGTGCTCTTGATCGTCGTCGTGCTCGTCCGCCCGCAAGGCATTTTAAAAGGTGTGACGTTCGGATTGAAGTCGCGCGAGGTCGCGAAATAAAGGCAATGGGATCAGAGGATCGTATGGAAATGAGTGCTCCGTTTCTTGTAGCCAAAAACCTCGACAAACGCTTCGGCGGGTTAGCTGCGGTGACGCATTTTTCCATCACTGTGGGCGCTGGCGAAATCGTCGGTTTGATCGGCCCGAATGGAGCCGGTAAAACGACCGTTTTCAATTTACTCACCGGCGCATACCAACCCGATTCCGGCACCATCACCGTCGCCAACGTCCATACGCGCAGTTTGAAACCCCATCGCGTCACAGCGCTCGGCGTCGCTCGAACGTTCCAAAACATCCGCCTCTTCCGCGACATGACCGTGCTCGAAAATGTCATGACCGGTTTTCAAACGCAATGCAAATCAAGCATCCTCTCGGCCATTTTAAAATCGCGCAGCCACCGCGCCGAAGAAACTCGCATCCGCTCGGAAGCCGAGAAATTACTCGACCTAATGGGCCTCGCCGCAAAAGCGCACATGGTCAGCATCAATCTCCCCTACGGTGATCAGCGCAAACTCGAAATCGCCCGCGCACTCGCCGCCGCTCCAAAAGTATTGCTGCTCGACGAACCCGCCGCCGGCATGAACGAAACCGAATCCGAATCCCTGCAACAACTCCTGCTCGACATCCGCGAAAAATTCAACATCAGTTTATTGGTCATCGAACACGACATGGCATTCGTGATGGGCATGGTCCACCGCCTGCTCGTCCTCGACCACGGCCACACCATCGCCGAAGGCACTCCAGCCGAAGTCCGCTCTCACCCCAAAGTCATCGAAGCTTATTTAGGCAAGGATTACGCCGAAAACGACGGCTGACCGCAGTGCTGTTGCCTTTCCCTCTCCCAGCGGGAGAGGGCCGACACAAGTACTCTTGTGCGGGGTGAGGGAGGAGCGTTGATCAATCAAACTGCGTTAACGAACCACGAGCACCTTCCCCCTCATAAAATGAATGGATGACTGCTCGCTTTAAACTTCTCGGAACACCCCCATGAACGAAACGCCCCAGGACTCTCCCCTTCTCGTCGTCAAAAACATCGACGTCTTCTACGGCGGCATCCACGCCATCAAAGACGTTAGCCTCTCCGTGCCGCGCGGCAAACTGACCACACTCATCGGCGCGAATGGTGCCGGCAAAACGACGACGCTAAAAGCCATCTGCGGATTGCAGCCGCCGCGCAACGGCTCAGTGCTGTTTGATGGCCAAGACATCACCGGCTCTCCGCCGCACCGCTGCGTTGAAAACGGACTCGTCTTGTGCCCGGAAGGCCGCCGCATTTTTCCAGACCTCACCGTTGATGACAACCTCGCGCTCGGAGCCTACACGCGCCGGGACAACGAAGTCGCCAGCGACATGAAGCGCATGCGCGACATGTTCCCTATTCTAAAAGAGCGCGCATCGCAATCAGCGGGAACGTTGTCCGGAGGCGAACAACAGATGCTCGCGTTGGCCCGAGCGCTGATGTCCCGGCCCAAATTATTGATGCTCGACGAACCCAGCCTCGGCCTCGCACCGCTGGTCGTGGACCGGATTTTCCAAATCTTGAAAGACCTGAAATCCCAGCGCATGACGATTCTGCTGGTCGAACAAAATGCGCAACAGGCCTTGGAAATCGCCGACAACGCCTACGTCCTCGAAACCGGTCGCGTCGTCAATCAAGGCGATCCTAAAAAGCTCCTGACCGACGACACAGTGATGAAAGCCTATTTAGGCGGATGACCGCGACGCCGTTCCCCTCTCCCCCAGGAGTGGGCCAACGAGCAGCCGTACCGCTCGCGGGGTGAGGGTTGGCGTGGCATTGGCAATACGCGGGGCGCCTTAGGGCCATTGACTTGAAGGGAAGAGGGAACTGCGTCGTTCTACTTCTTCTCCGTTGCATCAATAAACACATCGACCTGCTGGCCGACGTACAACGCTGCTTTATTCTCGTCGCTCTTCTTGATCCGGAAGAGAACTTCGAGGACACGCGTGTCGACGATCTCGCGCTGTGTGTTCGTCAATGCGCGCTTTGGAATGATGAAGGGATCGACGCGCACGTACTCCAACGGAATGCGGATCGATGCGATTCCCTTGGGCATGGCGACCGCGCTCATTCCCGGCTTGAAGCGCGGCGCATCGAATTCATCGATGTCTGCGCGAACATGCAGCGGGTCAATCACGCCCAGCACAATCGGCGCGCTTTCAGCCGATGGTGCGAGCGCCAGAGCGTATTCGCCTTTGCGCAGATTCACTCGCAAGACGGTCGAGTCCAACGGCGCGCATACCGTTCGCCGCGCAATTTCCACGGCGATGCGCGCCACTTCGGCTTGAGCTTGAGCGACGCCTGCTTTTGCGTCCGCGACATCCGCTTGAGCCTGGCTGACCGCGACTTTCGCTTCGGCCACTGCGGCAGTCGCTTTGTCCACGTCCGGTTGCCACGCCCCGGCGAGATACGTGTCCAAATCCGACTTCGCGGACAAGTGCGCGGCTTCAGCATTCTTCACGCGCGCTGTGTTCGTCGCGACTGCCGCGCGCACGGTTTCGAGTTTCGCTTTGTCCAATTGGAGTTGAAAACGCGCACGCGATGTCAATTGTTTCGAAGACGCTCCGTCCACTTCAGTCTTCTCCAAACGCGCCAGTTCTGTCTGTGAATCCGACACCGTGATCGGTTGTTGAGCCGCCGCCAATTCCGATTCGGCGACCGCGTTTTTTGCTTCAAGCACCGCTGCGTCTGCCTGAGCCACTTTCGCGCGGAGGCCCGGTTCGTCTTCTTTGCGCCGGAATGCCGAGACACGTTTCGCATCGGCATTCGCACTTCCGAGCGCGGCCTCGGAACGACTGACCGCAGCTTCAAAGCGCTTGACCGTCGCCTCTGCTTTTCGCACGGAAGCTTCGGCAGATAAGCGCTGTGCAGTCAACGCACGCGTGTCGATTTCAAACAGCTTGTCGCCTTTTTTGACCGCGTCATTCTGCTTCACAAAAACGTCCATCACCAAACCGGGATCGGGGACGCCGATGACGATGCTTTCGCTGGCCGGTTCAATCAGACCCGACGCCGCAATCCCCTTCTCATACGGATTGCGCACCGGGTCGGCGATCAGTGGCGGGATCGGAATGGGTGCGACGCTGCGCTGCGCTTGAACAATTCCAAACACCGCTCCAACCACTGCCAAAACCGCGATCGTCCATTTCCACATATCGTTTCCATCCCGCTTGAAAAGTGTCGTGCCCATCCGAGTACGGCTCGTTATAGTTGTTGCGATGTGACCGATTGAATCCGTCCGTCTTCCATCCGCGCGATGCGGTCAGCGAATGAAAAGATGCGGCTGTCGTGCGTCACAACGATGACGCAGCGTTCATCCTTCAACGCGGTTGCGCGGAGTGTCTCCATGACTTTGTGTCCGGTGTCGCCGTCGAGTGACGCGGTCGGTTCGTCGCACACTAGTAATTTCGGATGCGCGACCAGCGACCGCGCAATCGCCACGCGCTGCTGCTCGCCTCCGGACAAACTGCTCGGATACGCGCCTAGGCGGTGGCCCAACTTCATGCCTTTGAGCAACTCCGACGCGCGCTCCACCGCTTGCTTGCGCGGGACATCTTGAATGAGCAACGGGACGGCCGCGTTTTCTGCTGCCGTCAGCGTCGGGAGTAAATTGAATTGTTGAAAAATGAAGCCGACATTGCCGCGCCGGAAGTCCGTCTTTTGCGCCGCATTCATGTTGACGACGGACCGCCCGAACAGCTCGATGTCGCCTTTGTCTGCGTCAAGCATCCCGGCGATCAATGTCAGCAGCGTCGTCTTGCCGCAGCCCGAAGGACCGACCACAAACAGCATCTCGCCCTTCTTGGCTTCGAGGCAAATGTCATGCAGGACTTCGATGCGCGTCGTCCCGGTGCCGAACCCTTTGCAAAGCCCGGTGATCCGGACTGCCGCTGTCGAATCGGTGTTCGATGAAACGGGCGTGGAGCGTGTAGAAGGAGTGGGCGTGGACATTTAAAAAACGATCGTCTCCAGTGGTTCGGACCTGCGGAGTTTATCACGCTGAGACCGCGTTGGCAAATCGGTGCCGGGATTATAAACGAGGGTGTTACTGAAGCCTTCGTGCGCCGATTGAATCTTAAAACCGATAATTGACATCCGCCCCTTTGGCTATTAAATTGCTCTACTCGTAAACTGATCGAGAATTGTTTCCAAAAGGGTCATTCATTCATGCCGCATTTTATTCACGACACCTGCATCGGCTGCACCGCTTGCGCCACCAAGTGCCCGACCGAAGCCATCATCGGCGACAAGAAAACGCTCCACGTCATCCTCGATGAAAAGTGTATCGATTGCGGTGTGTGTGGCAACGTCTGCCCCGTCTCCTGTATCACCGACCAGTTCGATCACATCGTCCCGAAGCGCAAGATCACTGATCGTCCGCGCCCCGTCATCAACAAAACGGACTGCACCGGCTGCACGTATTGTGTCGATTACTGTCCAGAAAACTGCCTCGAAATGACCGGCGACGGAAACATCCAAGTCAGCACGTTGGTCCGCGAAAAGGTCTGCATCGGTTGTGCGCTCTGCGCCGAAATCTGTCCGCACGAAGCGATCACGATGACCGACTCGATGGAAGCCAAGCAGCTGATCATCTCCGGCGTCGTCAATCAATTCTACGTCCGCAACGCGGGACCGGACAATCAGCCCGCACCGGCTCCGGCAAAGCCCGCAGCGAAAGCCGCCGCGGTCGTCGTCGAATCCGCGACGTAATTCAAGAGCCGCGCGCGCAAGCAAGCGGTACAAGTTTTTCAAATCGCCGCGCCTGAAATCCGAGCGCGGCACGGACCATTTGCGTTTTAATTTTCACTCATTCAAAGTCCGCGTACATATTATGATTTATCTCGACAACGCCGCAACGAGCTGGCCGAAGCCGCCCGAAGTCTACGACAGCATGAATCTCTTCATGCGCGATTTCGGAGCGAATCCCGGACGCTCAGGCCACCGCATGGCCACCGGTGCTGAAGCCATGATCGGCGAATGCCGCAACGCCGTCAGCAAATTCTTCGGCTTGAACAATCCCGCTGGTTGTGTCTTCACCTTGAACTGCACCGACGCGTTGAACATCGCGATCAAAGGTGTTGTCAAACAGGGCGATCACGTCATCACCACCGCGCTCGAACACAATTCCATCAGCCGCCCGTTGCAGCAGATGGCGGATACCGGTTTCATCACGTTAACGCGCGTCGTTCCGCAGATCGAACAAGGCGCGTGGCACGTCGAAGAAATCATGCGCGAATTGCGCCCGAACACGAGCCTCGTCGCGCTGACGCATTGCGCCAACGTGACCGGCGTGATCAATCCAGTCGAAGCGCTCGGAGCTGCGTTGTGCGCGGCGAATCCGAAGATCGTTTTCCTCGTGGACGCCGCGCAATCCGCAGGCATCGTTCCGATCAACATGGAACAATCGAGTATTGACCTGCTCGCCTTCCCCGGCCACAAAGCGCTCTACGCGCCCACCGGCACCGGCGCGTTGTTGATCGGTCCGCGCATTCAAGCCGGCGATCTTGCTTGCTTCCGCGAAGGCGGCACGGGTGGCGACAGCGCCAGTCCGCTCCAGCCCAAAGAACTTCCGCACCGACTCGAAGGCGGCACTCCCAACACGATGGGAATCGCTGGGATGCTTGCAGGTGTTCGATTCTTAAATAAACAAGGCCCGGCGAAAATTCTGGAACACGAACGTTCGATTGTGAAACGCTTCATTGACGCGTTCGAATCCGATAAGCGCTTCACGATTTACGGCACCACGGACCTCTCGCGAAAAGTAGGCGCGCTCTCGATCACGATTGCCGACCACGACAATGCCGAGACCGCCAGCATCCTCGATCAGGCGTTTGAAATCGCCGTCCGTCCGGGCCTGCATTGCGCGCCGTACATGCACAAACATCTCGGCACATTCCCGACGGGCACGTTGCGTTTAGCCCCCGGTTTCTTCACCACAATTGAAGAAGCTGACACCGCGATTAATGCACTGAAAGAAATC
The DNA here is from genome assembly GCA_037129555.1 of Planctomycetota bacterium. Taxonomy (GTDB): domain Bacteria; phylum Planctomycetota; class SZUA-567; order H5-PLA8; family H5-PLA8; genus JANXLS01. The sequence continues at coordinate 30,556 of JBAXUS010000039.1, read as the reverse complement.
GCGTCGTAGTTTTTTCTCTCGCTGTTCTTTGCGCCTTTGCGTCTTTGCGAGAGACTTTCTGAGGTCGTCCCCGAGGCGCGTTGAGCACCCAGTATGACAGCGGCGAATCCCAACGACGTTCAAGACACCCACCGCCGCTTGAGCCGCCTGCTCATTTTCCTGATTCTATTTTGGCTCGTGGTCGTGTTCATTGCCATGGCCAGTCGGATGCACTGGTTTGGCGGTATCGGGTCGAATACGTTCTTCGATCCGAAAGGCATCATGACCGGCCCCGGCACGTTCATCGTCCTGATCGGTGCCGCACTTTCCGCCTTGATCGTCTTTGTCGTCTACAAAAAATGGACGCTCAAACGCGCTGAAGAAAATCCGGCTACACAGTCCGCCGCACACGTTTCGGCCCGGCGCGAACTCGCTCTCTGGCTCGTTAGCGACGTCTTCAAATTAACACCGACTCAATCCGTCGATGCGCCCATCGCAGGCTTCTTTCGTGGACGCCGCTTCGCTGTCGAACGGATCGACGACAACGGGAGCTCGCGCTTGCGATTTGCTGTCGATACCGCATCGCCGCTCGCGATGCGCGTCTGGTGGCTCGGCAAAACGCGATCGGATTCTAACGATTCTCAAGCGCCGTCAGAATTTGAGACGACCAATTCAGATTTCGAAAACTGCTGCGGATGGCAGGCTCCCGCCCCTCGCAGCGCACTCGACTTTTTGAACCGCGACGACGTGACGGGAACGCTGCACCGCATCTGCTTTATCTCCGGGCGAAACGACGGCGCGGACGATATCGGCGTGTCCTTCGAAAACGGTCGCATCGTGTTGACGACCCGCATGCCCCCGCACGACTTCATGTACGCCGCGTTCGTGCTGGTCTCGATGCAGGAACTGTCGTTTCTTGCGGACACATTGGAGAGCAAAGTTGCCCGGCCATTTCTCGCCGGAAATGGGATCGTCGGATCGACGCCGTTCGGCGATAGCCATTCGTTCGCACCCCCAAAATCGCGCTCGGCGTTCATGGACTTTCTAAGTTGCTTGATGTTCGTGTTCCTCGTTCTCGTACCGCTCGCCGCCATCTGGATCGCAGGATCGTACTATTGTGCGAAGGCGCTCGACATGTCCGCCGGGATGCTCTGCTTTTTTGTGCCGGTGTTGTTGCTGGCGATTTTTGTCTTCACGCGACCAACTGTGCCGCCGCCCGGAAACGCGGAACTCGCAGGCGGCGATATGGAAACCGTTCGCGCGGCTGCATTGAAATTTTGGGAACAGACGCTGCGTGCCGACCCCGGATTCGCAGCTCTTTTGGATGCCTATGAGCAACGACTCTAAAAATCCCAACGACGATCCCGGCACCAACCGCGTCGATCTGCTCGGCTCGCTGCTGAAGAACGTCTCGCGTTCCTTTTATCTTACACTGCGCGTTCTACCCGGCGGTCTGCGCGAACCCGTTGGCCTTGCGTATCTGCTCGCCCGCGCTGCCGACACCGTCGCGGACACCGAACTCATCGCGCCCGAACGCCGGCTTGAATTGTTGCTCGGACTGCGCGCGCGAGTCAACGGCTCGTACAGCGCCATCGCGCAGGAAATCGCGTCGGAATTGAGCGCCCAGCAAAGCAATCCACACGAGCGCGTATTGCTCCAATCGCTCGACCCGGCACTTGATCTACTCGACGCATGCAACGCGCACGACCGCTTCCATATCCGCCATGTCGTGACGACGCTGACCGAAGGCATGGAGCTTGATCTGCGAACTTTTCCGAATGAAACGTCCGGCCACATCGGCGCTTTGAAAACCGGTGAAGAACTCGAACGCTACACCTATCTCGTCGCGGGATGCGTCGGCGATTTTTGGACGCGCATGACGATGGCCCACGAACCCGCTTTGCGTGAGTGGGATCCAGACGAGATGAGCGCCTGCGGCATTCGCTTCGGAAAAGCACTTCAATACACCAACGTTCTGCGCGACGTCCCAAAAGACCTGCGCATCGGACGCTGTTATTTTCCGAAGGAGTTGTTGGCCAAGCACGGACTCGTTCCGAACGATTTGCTCGATCCGAAAAACGCCACGCGCGCGCGTCTCGCGCTCGCTGACCTCATTCGCATTGCGTTGACTCACTTCGATGAAGCGCGCCGCTACCTGCTGTCGATTCCGCCCAGTTGCACCCGGCTCCGCCTGGCTTGCCTTTGGCCCATTTTAATTGGTCTTCCGACGCTCGAAAAACTGGGTCAAAACGCGGACTGGCTCGATCCGAAAAAGCCCTCGAAAATCACGCGCGCACAGGTGCAGCGAACGCTCCTGCTCTCGCTGCCCGCCGTGGGATCAAATCGACTATTGAATTGTTGGATTGAAAAACAGCTGAATGCGGTGAAGACGATTTTTGAGAATTAAGCCACTGCCTCGACCACAATCGTCGAACCGTTGACGCGAAGAACTCGCAGCACCGTTCCCGCTTCGACGTACTTCCCTTCACTGACAACATCGTATTTCACGTCGTTGATGATCGCCGAGCCACCCGGGCGAAGTGGCGTGATGGCTTTGCCGATTTCACCCTTTAATTGAGCCATGGGCGGTGAATCCGACGCGCTTTGAATCCCGTCGGGATTCTGCGTCTGAAGAATAATCGGCGAGCGGCGCAAGAATTGAAATCCCAAAAATATCGCGGTGGGAAACAGCGTGACGTTCACCGCCAGCATGATGTAGCCCGCGCTGGGTGAATGACCGAACGCCGCGTAGACACTCAGCCCGGAACAGATCGTTGCGGCGAGGATGAAGCCGCCCATCATCGGCGTCAACAGTTCCACGCCGACCATGCAAAACATCAGAACGAGACACACGATTGACCAAAATAACTGATACATTTATTCCGCCCGGAGGTTAACTACTCGCATCCAATTTTCGCACCACCAAAGCACTGCCTTGCGCCCGGATGACACGCACAAACGCTCCGGGTTCGATGAATCCGCCTTCTGAAACAGCGTCGTACGTCGCGCCATTCAAGCGCACTTTTCCAGCCGGGCGCAGCATCGTTTCCGCTGCTCCTTCGAGTCCCGTCAACGCCTCCAATTTCATCCGCTGCTCCGATGCTCCCGGAGCCTGCTCGCGTGTCGAATCGTGCGGCGCGCCATTGCCCACAGTCCCAGCGTTCACGGTGTTCAACGCCATCCGGTTGACGCCCGGAAGCGCAATGCCCTTCCACCACACCAGCGAGAAAAATCCGATGATGCTCAGCAACGACAGCGTCGCCCACTCCATGCCGTCCACAATCTGACGCATCATCGCTTCGTTCGGGCGGCTTGAATAACCCAATAATCCCGACAGTGCTCCTTCGGGTAGAAAGGCTAAAATGATCGACACAATCACCATCGAAATCCCAGCAAATCCCAGCGCTCCAAACGTGGGTAGTACGAATAATTCCAGCGCCACCAACAACGCACCCAGTCCGAACAAGACCAGTTCGAAAATGCCACCATTGTTCGAAAAGATTTGGAGCCAGAAAAACATGCCCATACAGAACGCAAACGCCGCGTACCCGAGGCCATGTCCGGGGCTTTTCATTTCGATGAACAACGCCGACAAGCCAACGATCACAAGCGCGACGCGCCACCATGGACTGCTCAAAAATCGGGCCGCCACTTCAGAAGAGCTGATCTCCATCCGCACGATTTCTGCGCCCGGCGCATTCATGCCCAATGCGACTTCGTCCAAGTTCGACGCCAATCCAGAAGCCAGTCCCGCGTTCACCGCTTCCTGTGCTGTCAGCGCCAGAATCTGATCCTTCAATTTCCATTTCTTGATCAGTGAAGTGCCCCGTTTGGACGCGACTTGAAATTCATCATTCGTCATGAAGCGCTGATTCGTGTCGCTCGTTTCAACCACCTCAATCGCGCTGTCCACCATGCCTTGCGCCAGGGCGTGAGGATGACCGTTTTGATCGCACTGCGTTCTGACCAGCGCGCGCATATACGCGTCCTGCTTCTGCCGCATCGCGGTTGAAAAGTCGCCGCCCATCAACACGATTTTCGCCGAACCGATTTCCGAACTCGGTTGCATCACAATCATTTTACATCCGAGCGCCGTGATCGCACCCGCGCTCAACGCTTTGTTTTTGACATACGCAATGACAGGAACTTTGGAATTTTCGATGTCTTTAACGAGGCGCTCGCAGGCCACCAATTCGCCACCGTGCGAATCAATTTCGATCACCACAAGATCGTATTTTTCGCGCGCGGCAGCCTTCAATCGGCGATGGACAAAATTAGCTTGCCATTCGTCAATCATCCCATGCTTCGTGGTCTCGTCATCATCGATGGGAATGACCGCGATCTTCGCTTTGGCCGGAAGAGTGATACCACGTTTCCACGGATTGAACGAGCCTTTCGACAGGCCCTTGTCCTGCGCGACAATCCACGGTTTCGTTTTGGCAGCAGACAGGTCTCCGTCCTCCGCTTCGCCAGCGAACGCGCGGATCACGGCGAGCAGCACAACACACATCAACACGCGCGGAATCATCGCAACCTTTCGGTGTTCCCGCCCTCCTGAAAAGGAAGGCGAGACACGGCTCATCTTATTATTCAACCGGTTCATACTGATGCGACCAGCATAAGCCGTCCTGATCGAGAGTCTTTCCTGCAGCCACTGTTTTCGGATGGCTCTTGACCCACATCTGATCAAACTCTTCGCGCGTTTGGTAGCCTTCCTTGCGGATGTCATCGTCGGTGATGTCGCTGACTTTCATGCGCTCAATACGTGCGAAACGGAACGCCTTGCCCTTGACGCGAAACACGTCGCCCGGATCGCCCCAGCGGCGGAATCGGCGGCTCATGTGCTTTCCGCCTTTTAAAATCTGATCGACATGATGCGGCAGCACCATAAACGCGGCACCGAATTTGTCGTCGAGATCCGAAACGCGCTTCACAGATTCATCACCGAACGTCGTCGCTCCCGCCTTCATGACGCGCGACGCTTCAGCCACATAGCGGTCCGAGAGCGGACGCGAAATTCCGAATTCAGTCGTGAGAAAATTCGCCGACGCTCGTTCTTGCGCGAGCGCATCGCCAGTAGGTTCAGCAGCATTTAGTTCGATCAATTTCATCCGCGCGGCGGCCAGGCGTTTCGTTTTTTCAAGTTGCAAGTCGGGGGACATCGGCTGTTCTTCTCCTCGTAAAATGTGAATCGATCTATTTCTTTCGAATATCATCGCCCCGGCGTTTGGCGACAATTTCCGCGTAATCCTCAATACATTCTTCCTGCTCCGCCGTCTCTATTGAATGAGGGCGCAGCTCGCGCACCTGTTCGATCGCCGCATCTGCTGACCGTCCTCGCGTCACCAGAGCACACGCCAGCATCGTTCCGGTCCGGCCCATTCCAGCTCCACAATGGACTACAGTCGCGAGCGAGTCGGCCTCTGCTTTTTTCAGAAACAAGATAAATGCGTCGATCTGCGCGATGCTCGGCGGCGTAAAATCGGTGATCGGCAAATGCAGATAGCGGAAGCCGAATTCTTCGACGAATGCACGCTCCAGCGGCGTTTCCGTCAGCGAGACAATCGCGCTGATTTTTTCGTCCTTGAGAAATTCAAAATCCTCGCGCAACCGAGCAAACGATCCGGGGCGCTCCATGCCGGCCAGCACGTTCTCGATGACGAAACTGAAGTTCGCTGGCATGTCGCTCCTTTCATCCCCGCACGGGTGCCGAGTATCACTCTCTATTTTAACAAACGGCGCTGCACTTTGCCGGTCGGGCCTTTGGGCAATTCGGTTCGGAAGTAAATCGTTTTGGGAACTTTGTACGCAGCCAGAACTGTGCGGCAATGCGCGAGCAATTCTTCTTCGGTCGCCGTCTTGCCTTCGTTCAAGACAACATAGGCAACAACGATCTCGCCCTTGCGGTCATCTTTCTGGCCGGTGACACCGGATTCGTGCACAGCCGGGTGCAGGCTCAGCGCGTTTTCCACTTCCGCCGGGAAGACCATTTCGCCCGCGACTTTGACCATTTCGCGGCGACGGCCCGTGATGCGAACGTAGCCTTCCGATGTCAGCTCACCCATGTCGCCGGTGCGCAGCCATCCGTCGGGCGTCAGTGCTTTGGCGGTCTCGTCGGGAAGGTTGTGATAGCCCTTCATCACGCCCGGACCGCCCACCCAAATTTCACCCGTCCCGGTCACATCCTGCAACGATTCAGGATCGACGATTCTGACTTTGACCCCGGGAATCGGCAAGCCCACCGTGCCTGGTCGGTTCGCCGTCGGAAGATTGAACGACACAATCGGACTGCTCTCCGTCTGTCCAAATCCTTCCAACAAAGGAATGCCGAAGACGCGCAAAAAGCTTTCACGGACATCGTCAGGCAACGCTTCGCCCCCGGCGATGGCCAAGCGCAAATGCTCCATCGGTTGCGGACGACGTTCCTGCATGCGCGCGAGAATTCGGTACATCGACGGCACCATCAGCAGCGTGTCGCACTTCAAGGATGACGCGGTCTTGAGCACCACTTCCGGATCGAATTTCGGCAGCGTCGCCATCGATCCTTCGCAGGCGAGCGGAGCCAGCATCGTGCCAGTGATGGCGAACGTGTGAAAGCTGGGCAGACACGCGAGGATGCGGCATGTCGGAGTGAGGCCCATCGCAATGACGGCGGCGTCGGCGTTTGTCGCGAGGTTGCGATGTGTCAGCATCACGCCCTTCGGCTTGCCCGTCGTGCCGGACGTATAAAGGAGTGTGCAGACATCGTCCGGTTTCGGGCGCGGCAACGTGACCTCGGCGTCACGTGCCAACAGCGATGAAAAGGTGACGACCTTGAATCCGAGCGGCTCCAAGCGCGGTGCGAGCGCGTCGGGCGCGACGATCATGTCGGCTCCGGAGTCTTTCAAAATAAAGAGCAGCTCTTCGGGCGGAAGCAACAGATTGAGCGGCAGCGCCTGTTTGCAGGAGTAGAGTGTTCCGAGATACGCCTCGACAAATTCAGGCGACATCGGAAAAAAGAGTGCGATGACCGGTGCTTTCGTTTCCGTAAAAAGCACGCGACCGATGTGCCGGGCCGATTCCATCAAGGTGCCGTAGGTCGTCTCGCCGTTGGGAGACACCACTGCTGCGCGATCACGCGCGTTCTTCTCCGAACGTTCGACAAGGTCCAGCACCGTCAAATCGAATGAAACCATTTTACTCGCTTCCGTTACCTGTTCCGTTGGACCACAGTTCATTAATCTAATATTTCAATCGTCATGTCGCGCTCGAATGCTTCTTCGAAATCAAAGATGTCTGCAAAATCTGCGCGCGTGTCGGAGTCTTGTTTTGACATGATGTCTTCTTCGATCATGTTGAACACCAACTCGCCGAAATCAGACGTCGACTTTACGCCCCATTGCGTCAGGACCGTGCGCGCCATCAGGCCAAACCGTTCACGCGCGAGGTCGCGCAATCCCAGCACCAGATCGCGTCCGGAGACGTGGCCGCGCCGACCCCGGCGCTGCATCGTGAACTCCAGACCTTCCTGCACAAACCGGTACGATTCGCGGCGGTAGCGGTCGTCGCGCACCAGGATTTGAGCCAGCTTCTGTTCTTCGTCCCGTTCTTCGCCCATAAACTGAAACCGTTCTCCCCGAGTTTAAACCGGGCATATGATCGTCCAAAATCGCGATTGCGCCAATCAAAAAACGCGGCGGCGCGAAGTGTTTTTATATTCAATTCAGTTCTTCGCGCCTTTGCGTCTTCGTGCCTTTGCGTTTTAACCTTGAACGATAGGTCTACGAACTTTTCAAACCACCCGCCGTATCATTCTTCCAGCGCTTTCTCCACTCGCTCGCACAGCGTTTTTAATATCTGGATGCGAGCGAATTGTTTGTCGTTGGCCGGGATGATATTCCACGGCGCCGTTTGAGTGCTGGTGCGTTCGACCATGTCGCAGACGGCGCGTTCATAGAGCGGCCATTTGTCTCGGTTGCGCCAGTCTTCGTCGGTGATTTTAAACTGCTTGAACGCGGTATCTTTGCGCTGATTGAATCGCTCCAATTGTTGGTCCATGGTGATGGCGAGCCAGAATTTGACGACGATGACGTCGTTGGAAGCGAGCTGCTCTTCGAACTCGACAATCTCATTGTAAGCGCGCATCCAGTCGGATTCGGAGCAGAAATTTTCAACGCGTTCGACAAGGACACGACCGTACCACGAGCGATCAAAAATCGTGACGCGGCCTTTGAGTGGCAGGTGCCGCCAGAAGCGCCAAAGGTATTGTTGGGCGCGCTCCTCTTCAGTGGGTGCGGCGATGGGAATGACGCGGTATTGCCGGGCGTCGAGGGCTCCGGTAATGCGGCGGATGGCGCTGCCTTTACCTGCAGCGTCCTGGCCTTCGAACACGATGATCAACGATTTTTTACGGAATCGCTTTTTGCGCGTCAGAAGGCTGAGTGTGCCTTGAAGCTTTTCGAGCTGTTTCGTGTACTCGGATTTTTCAAGCCTCTGAGAATAATCGAGCGCGTTCAGGACGTTATGCTCATCAAGTGGTGGCTTGATCGGCGCGGGTGTGGCAGCGGGTACGAGTGTGGGATTGGCGAGCCGTTTCTTCAACGCTTCCAGAAGCAGAGTGCCGGCTTCGATGGCGCGGTAATGCGGATCGGTGCCTTCGATGATCATCCACGGCGCTTCGCCCGTGCTGGTTTCGCGCAGGACATATTCGGAGAGTCGGTAGTTCTTGTCGTAGAGTTTGTAATTCGCCCACTCGGCATCGGTGACTCGCCAACGCGTTTCGGGAGCCGCGCGCAACTCGTTCAGCCGCTGCTTCTGGTGCTTCTTAGAAATGTGGAACCAGAACTTGAGAATCAACGCGCCGTCGGTCGCGAGCATGCGTTCGAAGTGGCGAATCTCGTGAATGGACTGGCGCAGGTCGGACGTTTTGGTGACGCCGTGTAAGCGGTCAGAAATGGGGTCGGAGTACCACGAACCAAAGAGCACGCCGATGCGACCTTTCGGCGGGAGCGCACGCCAAAAGCGCCACATCGGCGGACGCTGGGATTCCTCCTCGGACATGGGTCCGAACGCATGCGTGTCGATGTGCCGAGGATCCATCCATTCATTGAACAGATTGACCGTCTCGCCTTTGCCTGCTCCATCAACACCGCCGATGACGATGATGACGGGAAACTTTTTCGCAGCCAGCACGTCATGCTGTACGCTCAGCAAGGCTTCGCGCAAGAGCGGTTCTTGTTTAGCGTAGTCTTCTTTGGAAAGGGTGTGGCCAACTTCAGCGGATTCAAACATGGGGGAACGATTCCTAATTCCATATCGCAGGGCGCCGGTAAAAAAACTCATTTTTAATTCGTGAAAGCTCAACTATGTTTAGCGTATTCCTTTTTATAGAATTTGTACAGAGCCTTGTCGTGCGCCTCCGTCTCAGGAAATGATATCCGATCATGCAACCCACTCGAACGCTACACCTCATCGTAATACTCATTGTTTGCGCGACGCTCACGCTGATCGCAGGTGAAAAACTTCCTCATCATCAGACAACGCCGCCTGGTCCGGCGCTGACGCCTGACGAAGGCATCGCGAAGATGGTGCTGCCGGCGGGATTCAAAATCGAATGTGTCGCGTCCGAACCTGACGTGGTGAATCCGACCGCGTTCACGTTTGACGAACGCGGACGGATTTGGGTCTGCGAATCGGTTGAGTATCCGCGCGCGGACGCGGGTCCCGGAAAGGACCGCATCAAGATTCTGGAGTTCAATGAAAAGGACGGGAAGTATCACCACACGCAGACGATCAAAGAAGGGCTGAATATTCCATGCGGCATCGTGATGGGCAACGGCGGATTTTATTACACGAACTCGCCCGACATCGTCTTCGCGCATCTCGACGCGAATGGAAAGATCGACAAAGAAGAAGTGATCCTGACCGGCTTCGGACGCAGTGATCGGCATGAATTGCCGAACAGTTTGACGTGGGGGCCGGACGGCTGGCTCTATGGCATGAACGGCGTTTTCAATCCGTCGAAAGTCGTGAATCAAGGCAAGACGTTCGATATAACGTGTGCGGTGTGGCGCTGGCATCCGAAGACGAAAAAACTCGAATTGTTCGCGGAAGGCACGAGCAATCCATGGGGCCTCGATTACAACGCGCAGGGCGATTGGTTCGTGTCGTGCTGCGTGATCAAGCATCTGTTCCACATTACGCAAAGCGGCTATTACCACCGCCAGGGCGGACCGTACCCGCCGTTCACGCACAAGATTGCCGACACGCTCGTGACGACGCAAGAGCACTACATGGCCGCAAACGCGGGCCTGTGTATCTATCAAGGCGACGCGTTTCCGAAAGAATTCCAGAACGCGTTTTTCATGGGCAATCTGCACGGCAGCCAGATCAATCACGACATCGTGACGCGCAACGGTTCGACGTACATTCAAAAGAACGGCCCCGATTTCATCGACGCGCACGACAAATGGTTCGTCCCGGTGTCACAAAAAGTCGGCCCCGACGGCTGCTTGTACGTCCTGGATTGGTACGACAAATACCACTGCTATCAGGACAGCGGACGCCCCGATCTGGACCGCGAACGCGGACGTATTTATCGCATCAGTTACAACGGAACTCCGCGCACGAAGCCGTTTGATTTGCAGAAACTGTCGAACGACGAACTGATCACGATAATGGTCACTCATTCGAATCAATGGCAAAGGCGTGAAGCGCAACGATTGCTAAACGAACGCTTCGAACCCGCAATAATTTCCCGAATACAATCCATTGCGATTTCTGACCCACCAGAGCGTGGGCGGGCCGAAACGCCGAAATCACGTCAGCATGACCAGCAAATTGAGGCTTCACACCGGCACGCGCTGTGGCTGCTCTGTTCGCAAGATTCGATGGAAGAATCGTTTCACCTTCAACTGCTCAACAATGCCGATCCCGTCCGCCGCAATTGGGGTGTGCGCATGATCGGCCAAATGGGCACCGTCTCGCAACCCGTTTACGACAAATTGCTCGCGCTCGTCAAAGATCCGAACGTTGACGTGCGGCTGCAAGTCCCCGTCGCGGCGGGGCGGCTGACCGGCAACGATCCGTTCCCGATTTTGTTCGCGATGATGGAGAACGCCGAGAACGCGAAAGACCCGATCATTCCCAACATCATCTACAATAATTTCAAGCCATTCTCCAAAACGCGCGGCGATGAACTCATGCGCTTGCTCAGTGAGAAATCGGCCGCAATTGAGCCGTTCAATGCGACGGTCGTGGCGTGGTTAAAGGAGTGCATTGCCGGAGGCGGCAATGTGGACCCAAGCGTATTTATCTCCGCGTTAAAGAATGCGCTGGGCAAAACCGGCGGCGAAGCGACGAATGAAAAGATGGCGTTGACGACGTGCATCGACGCGTTCAACGCGGCCAGCGTGAAAGCGGATGTACGCGCGAAAGCGTTCGACGCAAAGCTGCGCGCGACGATTGAACAGTTGGCAGCAAAAGACGGCAAGCAACGCGTCGCCGCCGCGACCGTCGCGCTGTGGTGGAAGAACTCAAAAGCGTCTGAATTTGCCCGAGCCACGATTGCCAATGCGAACGCCGATGCCTCTGATCGCGCAGCGCTGATTAAAGCGCTGGGCGAGACCAAAGACGCCGCACATTTCGACGCGTTCGCTGCGATCTTCAACGACGCCACCGCCAGCGCCGCAATTCGAAAGAATGCCATCGACGCGCTCGGAGCCTTGAACGCCGAGAAGGCCGCTCCGGTCTTGCTCCGCGATTTCAAAACCCTGCCGCCGGAATTGAAAGCGCCGTGCGTGAACACACTCGTCAACGATCCGATGGCCGCCATTGCGCTGCTCGACGCGCTTGAAGCCAAAAAGATCGGCGCGTCCGACATCAATTCAAACAACGCCAGCTCGATTGTTCAACTCAACGTCCCGGCGTTGACTGAGCGTGTGACGAAGCTGTGGGGCAAAGTGAAGACCAGTTCCGAGCGTGATCCTGAGCGCGTCAAAATTGTGAACGAGATGCGCAAAGTCGTCCTGGCCCACAAGCCCGGCGATGCCGCGAAGGGCTGGAAAGTCTTCGAGAAAAACTGCCAACAATGTCACGCGATCTACGGCAAAGGCAACGATGTCGGCCCGAACCTGACCGGAGCTGGGCGCGAAAATCTCGACGCGATTTTGAACAGCGTCCTCGATCCCAATCTCGTCATCGGCGACGTCTATTTTCAGCACCGCGTGAAGACGAACGAGGGGCTGCGCTTTGAAGGACTTCTCGCTGAAGAGACCGAAAAAACAATCTCGTTCAAAGTGGCCGGCGGCGAAATTAAAAAGTTCGTCAAAGCCGACATCGCGAAACACGACGTCACAAAATTATCACTGATGCCGGAAGGCCTTGAAAAAGCGATGACGGTAGACGAATTCTGCGACCTCGTGGCGTTCATGCTGTCGAAAGAGGAGCCGAAAAAATAACGCTCAAAACGTGGGGCGGGATGCCGCTCCACGAATTTTTCTAAATCTGCTCCAACCACGTCACGACCGCGTCCTCAATCGGGCGCGTATCGACATCGTCCACTTTTTCCCAGAAGGGTTCGACGCGCATGCAGGCATGTTTGGCGCGCGAGCCGAGCGTTTTGACCAAGTCGAGTGTCTCCGGCGTGGCCTCCGTTCGATGCGACAATTGCAGTGTCAAACCCGGGCACGACAGTGCGCCCGAGTCCTTCAGTAAATCGACTGTTGAAACGTCATCAAAGAAATTCTTACCGACTTCGTAGCCATCGAAATCGAGCACATCAGCGGCGACTGTGTCTTCTTTAGCCGCTTCTCCACTGGTGTTCGCTTGTGTTAATTCCGAACGAATTTTCGAACGCATTTTCCAGAGCCGGACTTGCGCCGCGCCTTTGACAACAGGCGCAAGCGCGATCACGCCTTCACCGCCAACGCGAAGAGTTTCCTGCAAGGCCAGCGTTGCGCCGAGGCGCAGGCCGATCAGCATGGAGTCGCGCGCACCGGCAAGGCGCGCGAGCGTTTTGCGCGCGACGGCGGTGTCTTCGGCGAGGTGCTGCCACCGGCGCTTGGACGGCGCACCTCCGGATTCGCCGCTGCCTCGGTAATCGAAACGCAGCGTCGCATGACCCGCTGAAGCGAGGCGTTCGGCGAGGCGGCGCAGCGCGGCGAAAGCGCTTTTGCGTTCTTCAAAAAGCGGCGGGACGAGCAGGGTGGGGAAGTACCGGCGCTTCGGATTCGCGATCGGCGTGGCGGGATGGTAGACGCAGTAAAGCGGCGAACCGTCGAGCGTCTTGACGTAGCCCGGCACGGCGGTCGGAGTGTCTGAATTCATTTGCGATTTCCAGTCTGTCGCTCAGCTAAAAACGATTTCCATAACGACTCATCTACATACAACCAGACTCTGACGCCGGGGCGTAAACCGTACTGATTTTTCTGGTACGTGCCTTTCATTTCCAGCGCCAATTCGGCAGCCGATTCCGTGGATGCCACGATCACGGGCGCGTCAACTTGCGCGGGCGGCGAGTCCCAAAATCCGACGCGCTCGAGTCTGCGAAGATACCACGGAAGCGGCCAATAATCAGCATGCGGCACCATAACTTTTACGTTCATCCGCAGACCGTCGGGATGAACGGCTGCGAGGTCCTCAATACGTTTGCAGAGGCGCACGGCATCAGTGGAGGCGTGGGCGTAAACATACGGATTGCGCGCGTCGCTGTTGAAACGCCCGGAGGCTTGATACGCCTGCCAGCCGAGATGCGCCGCGCCCGCTGTGAAGACGAGAGTAGCGACGAGTTTCATGCTCCAATGCGGCGCGGCGTCCCACACGCGCGCTGCGCCGATCCCGGCGAGGACGATCAGCCCGTGCAAAAATCCCAGGGCGCACCACGGCGTCTTGTAGGAAATGAGCGAATAAACCGCGATCAGGCAGAGCGTGTAGATGCTCATGAAACGCGCGAACGTGTTGCGTGAGTCGGTCGCTTGACGTCGAAAAAACGCCGGGACTGCTCCGATCCCGGCCAGAGCAATGATGAACGCTTCGGTCCATATCGGTGCTCCGGCCGTTTGCATCCACGTGATCAATTTTAAATAATACCACGCCGGTTTATCATGCTTGCTGGGAGCGCCCGAGCGGGTGAGATAACGTTCAAACGCCAGCACCGAATCAAGCGGTCCACGCGCGTGGGTGAAGAATGAGGTATAGAAAATCAGTGCGATCAAGGCCGCAACACAACACGCCGCGACGACATGGCGCGTGGATACTTTCGCTTCGTTTGATGTGCTGAAAAAACAGTGATTCGTCACGAGCGCAATAGCCATTGAAAAGAACACAATCGCGCAGGTTTCTTTGGTTGCGTACATTAGCCCGGCGAAAAGTCCCGTCATCAACGCCCATCGAAAAGAGGGGCGATTTAGATAGCGCCATCCACACGCGATCACGGCGAATGAGAAGAAGACGAGCGGAATTTCCTGAATGTAGTAGCGACTGTAAAAGACCATCGCGGGCGAGGCGGCAGTCAATACGCCCGCGCTCACGAGGCCCGATATTCCGATGCCGTCTTTTATGAAAAGGAGCAGTAGAATCAGCGCAATGCCGAACACGATGGGGACGATGCGGTAGTGCCATTCTGATGAGGCGGCGTATGATTTTGCAGATGAGAACCATAGCGCTGGGAGCGTGAAATAGTAGAGCGACGGGCCGTGGAATTCGTGCGGGTCGTAGGCGTAGTCGTTGCGATCAAACAGCGCTCCGGTCTTCGCGGCTTGCACGGCTTCGTCGTTGTGCATGGGGCGCGATTCGAGAGTGGGCAGACGCAACGCCAGGCCCAGCACAATCGCGGGCAGGAGCCAGGCTAGGGCGGGCAGGCGGTGGAGGAGTGAGACCAAAATAGACACGCTCGATCAACCAGGCGATTTGCAATAATACGCTTGCGCCGAAATTCGCGTTCAACAAGATGGTGGGTCGGACTCGCGCGGCGCAAACGGCTGACAGCGTGAAACGTACTCTGCTTTGGATGGAAAAACAACGTCATGCGTTATTCAATGGGTATCGATATTGGTGGGACGCGCATCAAGGTTGCGTGCGTCTCCGAATTTGGCGCGCTGGTCGAGTGGCGTTCGGTGGAGACGCCGCAGGACGACACATGGACTCGAATCGTGCGCGAAACGGTCGCGGCGGTGCAAACGAAAATGGGTGCGACCACGTCGCGCATCGGCATCGCAGCTCCCGGACTCGCGGCGCGTGATGGCCGCTCGATTGCGTTTATGCCCGGACGTTTGCCGGGGCTTGAAGGGCTGGATTGGACTTCGTTTTTTAACGCTCCGTCGCCCATTCAAGTCATGAACGATGCTCACGCGGCACTGATCGGCGAGAACGCGTTCGGCGCTGCGGCGGGATTGCAGGACGCGTTGATGCTGACGCTCGGCACCGGCGTCGGTGGAGCGATTTTATCGAATGGCAAAGTGATGACCGGGCACTTGGGCCGCGCGGGGCATTTGGGCCATATTTGTTTAGATCCGAATGGTGCGCCGGACATCGTCAACACGCCCGGCAGTCTTGAAGATGCGATCGGAGACTGCACGGTTTTGAAGCGTTCGAATGGAAAATACGCGACGACGGAAGCGCTGGTTACGGACCATTTAAATGGAGTCGAAGCGGCAAGTGCGATTTGGTTGGCATCGGTGCGAGCGCTTGCATGCGGTATCGCAGGACTGATCAATGTGCTGGATCCGGAGGCGGTGGTGATCGGCGGCGGAATCGCAAATGCGGAGAGCGTTTTGTTCGGGCCGCTCGACGAATTTTTGGAAGCGGTCGAATGGCGCCCAGCGGGATTCCGCGTGAAGATCATCCAGGCAAAATTGGGCGAGAAAGCTGGAGCGCTCGGGGCAGCGCATCGCGCGGGCGTGAAAGTGAACGATTCGATCAAGGCGTTTTTTGACTACTAATTATGGAATTTTATTTCACCATGAGCAAGCCTTCTCCTTCGATGCAATATATCTCAAAATGCAGTGAGTTGTTGGGCACTGTCGCGGCTCAAGAGACCGCGATTCAGCGCGCGGCCGACGTGTTCGCGGCGACGATTTTGGCGGGGCGGATGGTGCATCTATTCGGCTCCGGGCACAGCCGTATCATGGTCGAAGAGATGTGGCCGCGCTACGGATCGTTCCCGGGATTCAATCCGATTGTGGAATTGTCGCTGACGTTTCATAACAATGTTGTCGGGGCGAACGGTCAGCGGCAGGCGATGTTTCTGGAGAACGTGCCGGGATTGGCCGCTCGTATTTTACGGAACTTTGATCTGAGTGAGCTGGATTCGGCGTTGGTGATTTCGTCGAGCGGATGCAATGTGGTCTCGATTGAAATGGCGGAAGGATTTAAAGCGCGCGGAATCAAAACGGTCGCGATCATCAGCAAACGTCATTCGGAGGCGAGCACGACGCGCCACGTGGGCGGGAAGAAGCTTCAGGATTTTGCGGACATCGTGTTGGACACGGGCGCTCCTCCGGGCGATGCGATGGTGACGGTGGAGGGTCTCGACATGCCGGTGTCGCCGGGATCGAGCGTAGGTGGGTGCGTGTTGATTAATGCGATCAAAGCTGAAGTCGCGGACCGACTGACTCGCGCAGGCGCTCCGCCAAAAGTATTGAGTGGCGCGGCGGTCGTCGGCGCGGAACGAGCGGTCGAATTGTTTGAAGGCGCGTATGACGAGCACGGTCGACGGTTGGCGAAATTGTATGAGAAGCTCGGTGCGCATCCGTCGTGAGGCAGGGTTTTTCAAAAATCGGAGTCTGTCATTGAGGGGCTGACGACACTCAGTTATGTGGAGGTAGGCGAATGGAGACTCGATTTTATGAATGAACAACCGTTGCGAACGACCGTGATCGGCAGCTATCCGTTTCCGGGGTGGCTGGAGTTTTGCGCCCGGAATCTGGATGTGTTTGGTCCGGACGATTCGGAAGAATTGCAGCAGGACGCAGTCATCACCGCCGTCCATGACCAGCTCGATGCGGGGCTGGATGTGATCACCGACGGCGAGCAATGTCGCTTGGATTTCAATCTTTCATTTTATGGCTTCATCGAAGGCATCGCGCGCGAGGCGGAACCGCCACGGCGTTTTGGTCCGCCCGCTCACGATCAGCGCGGCAAGCACACGATCACCGGGCCGTTGAGCGCGCCGCGAGGGTTGGGCGCGGTGGTGGAGTTCGAACGCTTGACGCGCGTCGCATCCACATTAACGCGCGGACGCAGTGGTGCGGTGCCGACGTTGAAAGCGAGCATTCCGGGACCGTACACGTTGAGCGGACGGATGATCGCTGACGGCGAGAACTATGCGGATCGCTGGGCGGTCGCTGAGGCGCTGCTACCGTTGGTGAGTTGGGAATTGGTCGCGCTGGTTCACGCGGGGTGTACCGAGATTTGTGTTGATGAGCCGTCGATGAGTTGTTACGCGCACAAGGAAGACCCGGCGCGGTTTGTGGACATGTTCAATCGAACGATCGAACCGATTCGGAGCCAGTGCCGGCTTTCGACGCATTTGTGTTTTGGAAATTACAAAGCGCGAGCGGTCGGGCCACGCCGATACGCGCCGATGTTTCCAGCGTTTTTGAATTTGAACGTGGACGAAATTCACGTCGAAATGGCGAGCCGCGAGTTTGCTGAATTGGACGTGATCGCTGAGATTTCGAAGACGAAGACGGCTGCGGTCGGGATCGTGGATGTGAAGAGTTATTACATTGAAACGGTCGATGATATTGCGGATCGGGTGCGGCGTTGTTTGCAGTACGCACCGCCTGAGCGCTTGGCGTTCGCGCCGGATTGTGGACTGAGCCAGACGGCTCGTTGGGCTGCGAAGAAGAAACTCAAGAACATGGTCGAGGGCGTGAAAAAGGTGCGTGCGGAGCTCGGGGAGAAGGCGGAATGATCGAGCCGTTTTTGTCGGACGACGCGTTGCTTGCGGACATTCAGAATGCGCGCGGAGAGGGCGGCGAGCTGCATGTGTGGTGGCTGGGGCAGAGTGGTTTTCTGGTGCAGTGGAACGGTCAGCACGCTCTGCTTGATCCGTATCTGTCGGATTCGTTGACGAAAAAATATGCGGCGACGGACAAGCCGCATGTGCGCATGTCGCGGCGTGTGATTGCGCCGGAGCGATTGGATTTTATCGACGTCGTTTCATCGAGCCATGTGCACACCGATCATCTGGATCCGGAGACATTGCAGCCGCTGTTCAGCGCGAATCCTGATTTGAATTTCATCGTCCCGTCGGGGATTAATTTCGAAGCGTTGAAGCGCGCGAAATGTTCGGCGAATGCGTTGTGCGGATTGGACGATGGCGCGTCGGTGGATGTCGGCTGCTTCCGATTTGAAGCGCTTCCGGCCGCGCACAACACAATTGAACGCGACGAAGTCGGGCGCTGCAAATTCCTGGGATATGTTGTGAGCGTCGGGCCGTTTCAGATTTATCACAGTGGCGACACGCTGATGTATGACGGCTTGGACGAGCGTTTGAAAGCGATGGCGCTGGATCTGGCGTTGTTGCCGATTAATGGAGACGTACCTGAACGGCATGTGGCTGGGAATTTGAACGGGACTGAAGCGGCGAATCTGGCGAAGGCGGCGGAAGCGCGGATGGTCGTGCCGTGCCACTACGACATGTTTGAATTTAACACGGCGTCACCGGATGAATTTGTGGCGGAGTGCGTTCGGCTTGGCCAAACGCACCGGGTCTTGCGCTTGGGTGAGCGGATGACGATTGAGAAGTAAGGCGTGAAAAAGTAGGACGGGCTTATAGCCCGTCTGGTTCTACATGCGGATCAAGAAACAGACGGCTATAAGCCCGTCCTACGATTATCGATTACTTTGGTCGCATCTCCACACCGAGCAATCGTAGCAATCCGTGCGATGCGGCGTTGAATTGCAAAATCAAACCTGCCAAAAATGTGACGAGGCCGGATTCGCCAATCGTGTGATACTCGAACGCTTTTACCGTCGGCGCGGGGCCGGGGGTCCCGGCGAAGAACCAGTATGCGATCCCGCGCAACAGCGGGTCCCACATGACGACAACCAAACATCCGAACGCCAGTGACGGGCCGAACGGGATGTAGTTGCCTGAGTACACTTCCTCTTTTTTACCGTCATCGTTTTCAACAATAGCGCCGCCGGGCATGCGTCCGATTTTCTTCAGGTACAGATAAAACGGGAACGCGATCCAGAGCGACGCGCCGATACCGAGCATCATTCCGAACGGCACGAGATGGTCGAGTGTCGCGTTGCCTGGGATGTAATTGAAGCGGTCGTTCAACATGCCTGTGACGAACAAAACAAGCGCTCCGAAGACGAGCAGCGGCCACAGCATCGGCTCGTACGGTTCGCCGTCTTCGGGCAGATCAAACGTGGGCTGCGGTGGCGGCGTCCAGTCTTTGCCCATCCGCGCGCGTTGCAGTTTTCCTAGCAGAATCTTTCCGATGCCGGTCACGGAGCCGGTCATGACGCCGATCATGATCGCCATCAACGCCGCTTTCCAACCGACCATCGCTCCGAACATGGCGAGCATGTGAACGTCGCCCATGCCCATCGCTTCGGGCGGCGCTTCGTCGATGCCGCGAATTTTGTTGCGGACGAAGACGAGTGCTGCGACCGCGAATCCGACGCACCACAAAAATCCCGCACCAATCGCTGCGCCTGAGAAGCTGTCGATCACCGCGTTCAACCACGGACTCGTCGCGAACCAGATCGTCTTCGATGGGTGCAGATCGTCGGGGAAAATAATCGCGAGAATAAACGCTGGCGGAATCCACCAGAGCGTCGTTTCAATCGGAATCAGCCAGACTTCGAGATCGACAATTGAGAGCAGCAGCAGATCGACGACGAAGAATAATTCGAGCACGAACCACGCGAGCGGCATCTTCCCGTAGAGACCGCCGTTGAGTATGAAATACTGATACGCGCAGAGAGCGAAGAGTGCGGAGCAGATCAGTTCGGCGTAGAGATAGCGCGGCGGAATCGGTACGCGGCAGTAGTGGCATTTTCCGCGCAGAAAAAGGAAGCTGAGAATCGGCAGGTTGTCGAACCACGCGAGTTGGTGCTGGCACTTGGGGCAGAAGGAGCGCGAGCGCTTCCATGTCGAGATGTCGCGCGGCAGCCGGTACGATGCCATGTTGACGTAGCTGCCGAAGATCGCGCCGAAGATTGCGGCTGAAGCGATAAAGAAGAGAGTAATCATGACCTATAGAATCGAGTGATTCGAGCGTCAGCGCAAGCGAAAAATCTGCTTGAGTGACTACACGCATTGTTTTTTAAGTGTGTCGTAAAAAATAATCATTGTTCAACATTCTTGTTGACACTGCTCCGTGTGTGCATTAAGACGGTGATACACGAGGTCACCGCCATGGGGAAGCGGTGATGCAGTAACCGAGATATTCATCAACCTATAGTATCGTCCTTGCCGAGGTGAGTCATGCCGAAAGAGGCGTGTTGCGTCGTAGAAGGCTGTCAAAGTCTGTCGCATGCTAAAGGGTATTGCCGCCGCCACTATGGCCAGATTTGGCGGCGCGGCAGCATCTATAATGATACTGCAAAAGAAACCACGACTGCACCTGAAAGCGGGATGCGCCGCGACGACCGGTTGCGGGCTCTGGAGCGCGAATTCAAAAAAGCGCAACAGATGTACGACGTGGTTGTCGGTTACCATGGACGCATCAAGTGGCGCCGCGAAATGGAAGCCGTCCAGCACGAGATTCGGAAGATCACCGACGAGTTGGAATCTAACGGCGAGATGATCGAATCGAGCGAAACCAGTTCGACACCGAAACTCGTTCAAAACCACAAATTCGGCGTCGCTTAATCGCGCGTCGGATGTGTGATCCTCAATTTTCATGTACCCATCTGGTGTCCTGCGCGATGTTCAACTATGTCGCGCAGGGTTCAGTCAGATTCTGAAATAACCAAGATGACTATTTCTTAATTAAGCGCAATAAGTACAGCAGCAGCATGGCACCTAATGTTGCAACGATCAACGCCCCAAGTAAGCCGCCGCCGGGATAGATATTTAAGACTCCGAAGAGCCATCCTCCCAAGAGTGCTCCGATGCATCCGATGATCAAATCGCCGATCAGGCCGAAGCTCTTTCCTTTCATGATCTGCCCGGCGAGCCAGCCAGCGATCAGGCCTATTACGGCGAAATAAATCCAGTCCATATCTGAATCCTTTCGAATAGATAGGCTTCTAATTGAAGCTGCGGTTTAAATAGATTACACTAAATCGGTCTCAAAAAAGGAGCAGTTTACATGAACTTATTAAATCGATGTGTGTGTGCCGTGTTGGTGTGTGCAGGCGCGTTGACAGCCCAATCCGTATCTGCTGCGGGTGCGCCTAAATACGAAGCACCGCCGAAGGTTGCGCCGGGATTCACGCAAGAGTTGACATACGCGTGTTACGTCGAGACGAATGTATCGCCGGCGTACACGAAAAAAGTGGCTGAAATGGTGCGGACTGCGGAGAAGAAATTCTACACGCTTTTCAAGCTCACGCCCGATTTGATGCAGGGATGGTCGAAGGAAAAATTCGACGTCAAGAACAACATTCCCGGCACGATCATGGTGGACATTGGCATCCGCCCGTGGATTGACATCCGCGTGTTCAAAGACCAGGACGGCATGAACGACGAATGGTTCGCGCTGACCAAAGTCACGGACCCCGTTCAGAAAGCCACGATCGGCGTCCCAGGTGCTTATTTTTCGCTCGGACCTGACAGCGAATACGACAAGCGCGCGGTGCGAAAAGTCCGTACCTTTGTCGCAAACCGCGATGACGAAGAGCTCGAACGCACCCTGCTGCATGAAATGGGCCACTGCTTCGTCGAATCGTACATGCTGGCGTTTGCCGGTGGTCGTGGAAAGCAGGCAGGTGACGATAAGAAAGATTTGCCGTCGTGGTTGAACGAAGGCATGGCGCAGTTGTTCGAACTCATTTTCACGAACTCGCCATCATCGAAAAAAGCACGCTTGAAACAACAGGCGATGATTTACGAAGCGGTCAACATCAAGGACAGCTATCCGTTCGGTGAATTCGTCGAAGTCGCGAACGCGCACAATTTGAAAGCCGTCGCCAGCGATCCGTTGAAGGCCACGATCAACTACGCCCAATCTGCATCGGTCATGGATTACATGGTCAACGTGGACGGCGCGCGCTTCTTCACGTTCTTGACGAACATGCGCGAGTATCACATCAAACGCAATCTACAAAATCCGGATAAGAATCACGTCAGCGAATTGTTCTCGTTCCAGAATGAAGCGTTTCGTAATGCGTTCGGCGTCGCAATTCCGGATGTCGAGCAGTACTGGGTGAAAGACCTGAAGAAGAAGATGGAAGACACGCTGAAGAAGCAGCCTGAGACGCATTACTGGATCGGCGAGTATTACCTGCGCCGCAAGAAAGGCGGGGCCGCCGACATCAAGCGCGCGGAGGAAGAATTCAATCTCGCGATGAAAGGTGCTCCGACAAAAGGCGAAGGCTACCTTGGAACGGGACGTATGGCGATGCGCAAAGGCGATTACGTTGCTGCTCTTCCCATGCTCGAAAAAGCGGCGAAGTTCATGCCGAAGGACGAGGACGCGTGGTTCTATTTGGGCTTCGCACAATTGAATTCGGGTCTGCACAAAGAGGCCGTCGAGAGTTTCACCAGTTCACTGAAAATTTACGCGCGCAATCCCAACGCGTTGTCAGGGTTGGGCACCGCCGCGCTGGAGGCGCATCAGTACGACAAAGCGATTCAAGCGTACGATGACGCGTATGTTTCGTCACGCAATCCGCGCTTCCTGTTCCAAAAAGGTCAGGCGGCGTTCTTTGGAAAGAAATATGAAATCGCTCAAGCCAACTTCGCCGCCTACATCGCGATCTTCGCCAACGACACGCAGGGACATTTCTGGTATGGGATGGCTGCGTTCCGGTTGGGCAACAAAGAATTCGCGATGAAGAAATTCGACGAGGCGTTGAAGTTGCAGCCGAACGATCAGATGGTCAAGCAAGCCATCGAGATGGCCAAGAAGGGCGAATCGTTGCGCTTCCAACGCGAAGACGAGGAGCCGCCAGCGGTCGCCGCAAACGATCCGAAAGATCCGAAGGAAAAGAAGGATCCCAAGGTCGTTGCGAAAGATACGAAAGCTTCGACGGAGCCGAAGAAGCCGGTGAACAAAGAGATCATGAAATTGGAAGATGAGTAGCAGTCGAAGTGCCGGAAATAGATACAAACCCGGCACAACTCATCAATCGGTCATTAGTGCGCGCGTCGATTTGCGCGCATTTCTTTTTTACACCAGCACCACAACCGCTTCCGCATTGGCGTCCGCCGCGTCTTCGATGTGTCCGATCAGACTGCTCTCGCAGCCGCTCTCGCGCAGGATTTTCTGGATCGCGTTCGCGTTGAATTTCGGGCACGTGATGGTCATGCCCACGCCCATGTTGAACGTGTCGAACATCTCCGCTTCGGCGACGTTGCCCAGCTTTTGGATCAGTGTGAAGACCGGCGGAATCGGCCAGCTGCCTTTGTTGATCGTGATGATTTTGCCGTTCGGAATCGTGCGCGGAATATTTCCGGGAAGACCGCTGCCCGTGATGTTCGCCATCGCGTGCACGTTTTCTTTGACGGAGTAATGCTTCAAAATTGCGCGGATCGCAGCGGCATAAATGATCGTGGGTTCGAGCAATTCATCCGCCAGAGTCCGCCCGAATTCCGGGACGACAGCGTCGAGTTCCAGCCCGCCGACTTCGATCAACGCTTTGCGAGCAAGGCTGTAGCCGTTGCTGTGCAGGCCGCTAGAATGCACGCCGATGACTACGTCACCGGCCGTTACTTTTTTTCCGTCGATGATTTTGCTGCGTTCAATCACACCGACGCAGAATCCGGCGAGATCGTATTCGCCTTTCGCGTACATCGCCGGGAGCGATGCGGTCTCGCCGCCGAGCAGCGCACAGCCTGACTGTTTGCAGCCCTCGACGACGCCGAGCATCAAATCGTGGCAGACTTTCGGGTCCTTCTTTTCGATGCCGATGTAATCGAGAAAAAAGAGCGGCTCGGCGCCTTGGACGATCAAGTCATTCACCGACATCGCGACGAGATCGATGCCGACGGTGTTGTGCCGTCCGGTCATGAACGCGACTTTTAGTTTCGTGCCGACTCCGTCGGTGCACGCGACCAGCACGGGATCTTTGTAGTTTCCGCGCAGCAAGCTGACTTCGCCGCCCATCGAGAACAATCCCGCGAAGCCGCCGATGCCGCCGAGGACTTCGGGGCCGTAAGTCTTCTTCGCCAGCGCGCCGATGTCCTCGGCAATCGCGTCCCCCGCGTGAATGTCCACGCCTGCGTCTTTGTAGGTAAGGCCCGTTTTCATTGATACTCCGCTGCTTTTGATGTCGTTCGATCCGTTGAGGTGTGTTTATCGCCATTGCGAGAGCATTGAATTACGCCCCTGAAGTCTTCGGCATTTCTCCGCTTTCCAGCGCCAACTTGTCCATGGCATCTTCCGGCGCGACAGGGTATTTTCCGCTCCAGCAGGCTGTGCAATAATGCGACGCGGGTTGCGACACCGCCGCCAGCAGACCTTCGAGGCTGATGTATCCCAGCGAATCCACACCCAGCCATTTCGCGATGGCATCCGTCGTTTTCATGCGCTCAGCGATCAAGTCTTCCTTGCGCGGAAAATCGATGCCGTAATAACACGCGTTCCGCGTCGGCGGACACGTGATGCGCAGATGCACTTCTTTTGCGCCGGCGTTGCGAAGAATGCGCGCTTGATGTTTGAACGTCGTTCCGCGCACGAGACTGTCTTCCACCACGATCACGCGTTTGCCGCGCACGGCGCTGCGGACGACGTTGAATTTCATCGCCACAACACTTTCGCGTTCGTTCTGGTTCGGCTTGATGAAGCTGCGCCCCACGTAATGGTTGCGGATGAATCCCATGTCGAGAGGAATGCCGGATTCGCGAGAATACCCGATCGCGCCGGCGTTACCTGAATCCGGAACCGCGAAGACGATATCCGCTTCGACCGGATGTTCACGGGCGAGTGTCGCGCCCAGCTTCATGCGCACGGCGTGGACGTCGTCATTAAAAATCCGCGAATCCGGCCGGGCGAAATACACATGTTCGAAAATGCAGTGTGAGGGTTTGACGTCTTCCACCGGAACGATGCGTGATGAACGAATGCCTTCGGAATCAATCGTGACGATTTCGCCGGGCTCGATTTCGCGGGCGAATTCGGCACCGATTTGATCGAGTGCGCACGATTCGCTGCACAGCACAAAGCCTTCACTGATGTGCCCCAAGTCCGGTTCGTTGATCAGCCGACCGAGAATCAAAGGACGGAATCCCTGCGGATCACGGGCACCGATCAATTGCGTCCGCGTCATGATCACGAGACTGTACGCGCCCTTCATCTGCCGCAGACAATGCGCCAACTGATCTTCGCGCTCGGCGTTCTTCGGGCTGGCCATCAAATGCAGCAGCACTTCGCTGTCGGTGGTGGTCTGGAAGATCGAGCCGTTGGCTTCGAGTTCGTCGCGCAACCGTTTCGCGTTGACCAGATTTCCGTTGTGTGCAACGGCGAGCGATCCGCGCGCATATTCAACCAGAAGGGGCTGGATATTTTGAGTGCGGCTGGCCCCGGTCGTGGAATAGCGCACGTGTCCGACCGCGATGTGTCCGTGCATCGCCGTCAATGCAGCTTTGTCGGCAAAGACTTCGGTGACCAGTCCCATGCCTTTTTTGAATTCGACTTTTTTTCCGTCAGATACGACGATGCCGGCTGATTCCTGCCCGCGGTGTTGCTGCGCGAACAGTCCCAGATACGTCTTGCTTGCGGCGTCCGGCACGTTGTACACGCCGAATACGCCGCAATGATGGCCAACGCTTTCGTCCAAGAGACAGCTCCCATCAGTAAGAGAAGTGCGAAATCGTAATACGCCTATTTTGCACGAATTCGCATCGAATTCAAAAGTCAATTTGAAGAATCAACGACTTAGTTCAATTGGCTTTCGCGCCTTTAAGAATTCGCATCAGCGCCTGCGCCAGTTTCTTTGAGTCATGCCGGATCGGAAACGCTGGATTGACCACGTCTGCTTTAACGATTTTGAACGGCGCTTTCGCATAGGCCGCAGCGTCGTAATGCACCGGATGCGCGTTCCGTTCTTTGATCGTAAACATCCCCGTCTCACCGTATTTGCCGTCGTTGACCAGCACGACATTGTACAGTTGCCGACCGTTTGAATGCGCATCAAACGCCTTGAGCAAATCCGGCAGATCGTATCCGCGTGTCTCACCTTCATACGTCATGATGTTCGACACAAAAACTTTGACGGCCTTGCTGCGTTCCAATGCTTCAGGCATGCCGCGAATGAGCAGATTCGGAATGATCGACGTGTACAGACTGCCCGGCCCCATCACGATCAAATCGGCTTCTTCAATGGCGGTGACTATGTCCGCAGCCAAGGGTTCGGGGTCCGGACGCAATTCGAGCGTTTTGATCCGTTTTTGCGTTTTGCTGATGACGGCCTGCCCGGTCGTCTTGCTGCCGTCTTCGTGTGTTGCGACGAGCGAAATTTTATCGAGCGTCGAAGGCAGCACCCGTCCGCGCACGGAGAGAATTTGATTCGCTTCGCGAACGGCCTCGCCGAAATCGCCGCGAATACGCGCCAGCGCTGTGAGAAACAGATTTCCGAAATTGTGTCCGCCGAGTTCGTTGTCAGGGAAACGAAAATCGAGCAACTCGCTCATTAATGGTTCTTGGTCGGCGAGCGCGATCAAACATTTGCGGATGTCGCCGGGCGGAACGATTCCGAGTTCCTGTCGCAATTTTCCGGAGCTTCCACCATCATCGGCCATCGACACCACGGCTGTGATGTCGAACGAATATTCTTTCAGCCCAGTCAGCACACACGACAACCCGGTGCCGCCACCGATGGCCACGATCTTGGGGCCATCGGCCAATACGGCGCGTTCGTATGCCGCGTTCACCAGCCCTTTTTGGGCCGCGCGACGATCCACCAATCCCCACATTGATTTGATCAGCCGGTAAATTCCGGTGATTAAACAGAAGCCTGAGAGGATGTAGCCCAGCCCGGCGCCGATCAACAATTCAGTGCCCACGCCATCCATGCCTTGCACCGAGACGGCGAGCAAGTACAGCATCATGGACGCGAAGACGGCAAAGAGCATGCCGAGCAGAATGACCGCGATCCAGCGTTTGATGCGCAGACCGGGTCTAAGCCATTTGATGAATTTCGGTAACGCCATCGTGTGTATGTGTCTGGGTGTAAATGAAAACGCGCGGCGTACGCACAACCCGTACCGCAGGCGGTATTCCTGCGGTACGAGCCACGTTAAACAGCCAATTTAGTTTAGTGCGCGCCGACCCGGTTATCTGCGTCGCCCAAGAGACCGCGCAAATCCGCCGCGTCTTTCGCGTCGCGCAAGCTCTTCACGTATTTGTCATCGCGCACCAACCGCGAAATGTACGCGAGCGATTCCAAATGCGCACCCGACGCGCCCTTGGAACTCAAGAGCATGAACAACACATGCACCGGTTCGCCGTCCAAGGCGTCGAAGCTGATACCCTTCTTCGAGCGTCCAAACGCGCCCAGCAATTCGGTGATGGAATCGTGCCGCGCGTGAGGTACTGCCACGCCCGCACCTATGCCCGTCGATCCCAATTCTTCGCGATCCATCAAGGCCTTTACAACTTTTTTCGACGTGGCGTCATCGATGCGGCCTGCTTTAACCAGTGCCTGCACCATTTCTTTGACGACTTCTTCCTTCGTCGTGGACTTCAAATCGTCCAGGATTCCACCTTCCGGTATGATCTCAGCCAGCTTCATGTACTCAATGCCTCCATCGCGGGCTGCGAACCCGTTTCATGCGTTCCAAAAAGGATTGCGACTGCGCGCGAAACCGCGCAATCACCCGACTACTTTATGTGCTGAAAAAAAGCCGCAGCGTCCATTTTTTAGACGCCGCGCTTTTGAAATCTATTCCGCTCGCGTTAGTCGTCGACGGGGTCCTGCACTTCTTCTCCCGCCAAAACCTGTGACGATTTCGTACCGCGTACCACCGGATGCAATTTGGCTTTGTACTTCTTCATTTCGGTCAGCATCTTCTTTTCGGCCTGATCAATCGCAACATACAGGTCGTCGGCTTCACCGTTCGACACCAGCGTGTGGCGCTTGGCTACGGTGCAGACCAATTCGACTGTCTGCTTCTGCGCGTGCTTCTCAACATCCAGAATCACGTGCATGCGGTGAATTCCATCAAAATATTTCTCAAGCTTCCCCAGCTTCTCTTCCAAATGAACTTTAATGGCTTCGGTGACCTTGAAATGCCGGCCTTCAATCTGCAATTCCATGCTGCCTCCCTCAATATTCTCCCACAGTGGACGGTATCGCATCCGCACCCTCGCTGCGAGTATTCGCTTTTTCACACGCCGATAACCCGAGCGCATGAATTGCCAGTCTACATCGTAAAATTTGGGAGCGCTAACGTCAAATGCTTTATCGTTCCCGTACGTCTTGACACATTCTTCGCATCCAACCCTTCCGTCATTGCGCGACAATTCTTGCGACGATGCGCCGCTCTAAAATGAGGCGTCGATTCCAGAATCTTCGCACGGCGCTTCGGTTTAATGCCGATATTCGAATCGGTGTGATTTTTATGCGACTCCATTTAAGAAGATATGTTTATGCCTCGCCTTTACATCGCAGCCAATCTGAAACGCAAACCTGAAATTGAGGGGATGCTGAATGACCTGCTGCCGTGGTTAAAGAAACACGCCGATTGTGTGAAAGTCGATTCCGACTGGTCGCGCGATCTCAGCCGTGTCAAAGCGGATCTCATGCTCGTCTTCGGCGGCGATGGCAGCATCCTGTCCGTCGCCCGGCGCTTGAATGGAAATCCGATCCCGGTCTATGGCGTCAACATGGGACAACTCGGATTTCTGGCCGACGCGGCGCCTACCGAATTAAAAAAAACGCTGCCGGACGTGTTGAACGGAAATTGTGTCACGACGCAGCGCATGATGCTGAAGATCACGGTGCCAGACGGCATCGACGTCATACGCGGAAAAAAGAAGCGGCTCGACGGAACCGG
Source organism: Planctomycetota bacterium (assembly GCA_037129555.1). Classification (GTDB taxonomy): domain Bacteria; phylum Planctomycetota; class SZUA-567; order H5-PLA8; family H5-PLA8; genus JANXLS01. The sequence goes on along the minus strand of JBAXUS010000039.1, from coordinate 1,476 downwards.
CGAATTTCTGGCACTCAACGACGCCGTCCTGTTGCGTCAGCCGATGGCATCGGTGATGACAGTGCAGGTCCGGGTCAGTGGTGAAGAAATTGCGAGCTATAAAGGGGACGGTTTGATCGTCTCGACGGCGACTGGATCGACAGGGTACAGCCTGTCGGCGGGTGGACCGATTTTGAGCGAGCGCTTGAAAGCGATGATCATCACACCGGTGTGTCCGCACACACTCGCCAATCGCCCGATCGTTTTAGACGGCGGCGAAACACTCGAAATCCGCGCCGATACCCGCACCGATTCGCCGGTGGATCTGGTGATGGATGGGCAGGTCAGCTGCCGTATTAAAAGCGGAACAGTCGTGACCATCCAGCGCGCGAAACAGGAATTTAACATCGTCTCGACCGGCAAAAAAGGCCGCTATGAAATCATCCGCGACAAGCTGCACTGGGCGGGGTGGGTGAAGGAGAAATAAAAAAGGGATCAGTCCTGACTCAAGAGCCGCGCGCGCAAGCAAGCGAAAATTTCGCCATGTGCTCTGCAGCCCTGGCCGCTTGCTTGCGCGCGCGGCTCTTGTTCTAAATACTACAATCCGCCGGTCACTTCCATGACAGAGCCGGTGATGTAGGACGCTTCTTTTGAGGCCAGAAATAAGACGCAATTGGCCACGTCGGCGGGTGTTCCGAATTTTTTCAGCGGCACTTGGTTCATGTACTGGTCGCGCAATTTTTCGGGCAGGTCGGCGATCAACTCCGTGCCGATGAATCCCGGCGACACGCAGTTTACCGTGATACCGCGCGTCGCGACTTCTTTGCTCAAACTGCGGGACATGCCCACTTGGCCGGCCTTCGATGCCGCGTAATTCGACTGGCCTTCGAAACCGAATTCTCCGCACGGCGATGTGATCGTGATGATCCGACCGTAGCGCTTGCGCATCATGGCCAGCACACCGAATTTCGACACGTTGAATGTGCCGGACAAATTCACGTCGAGCACCGCACTCCAATCCTGCGGCTTCATCATCGCGAGCACGGCGTCTTTGCGAATGCCTGAATTGTTGACGACGATCTGCAATCCGGTCGGGACCTCGGTTTCGAGACTCTTGAATAGAGCTTCGACCGCTTCGTACGACGACACGTCGCATTTCTTGATGATCAGTTTTTCGGCCAGCGGTCCGAGTGATTCTTTGAACGCCGCTGCCGCTGCATCGTTTCCGGCATAGATCGCGACGACGGCTGCGCCAGCCTTCAGAAATGCTTCCGAAATCGCTCGCCCGATCCCGCGCGTTCCGCCTGTTACCAGTGCCGTTTGATTTGAAAAGTCGTAGCGAACCATTTGGGTCAGGGTCCTTTCACGTGTTCGTAGTCAACGATTTCATACAAAAAAACGGCACCGATCACTCGGAGCCGTTTTCAATTCCGTCATGAAAATGAAGGGGGTGGGAATCGAACCCACGACCAACGGCTTAAAAGGCCGTTGCTCTAC
>JBAXUS010000389.1:0-3376 GCA_037129555.1 Planctomycetota bacterium | reverse complement strand
CTCTGGCTCTTTCTATTGCTTTACATGGTAACTCTCCCTCAAGGGGAGAGGGGAACGGCATGTGCTCGCCAAACTACATTCACCTCATCTTTTCGGAGTTCTCATTTGCTTCTTTGCGTCCGCTCCGAATTGCGTTAAAACAGGCGCTTCACGGGGCGGGGGAAACGCGTGTACGCTAATCGCGATCGGATATTTTCTAATTTGAACGAGCCTCAATTGGAGGCCGTTAAGACTATCGACGGGCCGTTGCTGATTTTGGCGGGCGCCGGGTCGGGGAAGACGCGTGTCGTGACGCGGCGCATTGCCAACATCATGGCCAGTGGTGCTCGGCCATGGGAAGTGCTCGCGATCACATTTACCAATAAAGCGGCTGGCGAAATGAAGCGGCGCGTCGAGGAACTCGTCGGCGTTTCCGGTGCGTGGATTTCCACGTTTCATAGTTTCTGCGCTCGAGTGTTGCGCCGGGAGGCTGAGGCGCTCGGGTATTCGCGCGATTTTACGATTTACGACGACGAAGATTCGATGTCGATTATCAAAGACGTCCTGAAAGAAATGGGCGTTGATAAGGAAGACAAACGCCTGGGCGCGCGCACGGTTCGGCAGGAGATTTCCGGATTCAAAAACAAAGTGCTTGCGCCGGATGACGTGCCGGATGGCATGTTTCACGAGCGGTTGATCAAGCAGGCGTATGTCGGTTACGAAAAAGAATTACGCAAGAATGCGGCGTTTGATTTCGACGATTTGTTGATTCAAACGGTGTTGATGTTCCGCAATCGGCCTGACATTTTGGAACGCTATCAGGATCGGTTTCGCTACATTTTGGTCGACGAATATCAGGACACGAATGCGTGTCAGTACCATCTTATTAAATCGCTGGGATCGAAGCATCGGAATGTCTGCGCGACGGGCGATCCGGATCAGTCGATTTATGGTTGGCGCGGCGCTGACGTGCGGAATATTCTATCTTTTGAAAAAGACTTTCCTGAAGCCAAGATCGTCAAGCTTGAACAAAACTACCGATCTACGAAAACGATTCTAAAAGCGGCAGATTGTGTGATTGAACACAATGTTGAGCGCAAGCCGAAATCTCTTTGGACTGAAAACGACGACGGCGATGCCATCACGCTGCTGGAAACATCTGACGAACAGATGGAATCGTACCAGGTTGCGCGCCGGATTTCGGACCACGTTCGAGCCGGGAAGACGTACAGCGACATCGCTGTTTTTTATCGCACGAACGCGCAGTCGCGAGCGGTTGAAACGGCGTTGATTCAGTCCAGCATTCCGTACCAGTTGATCGGCGGGACGGCGTTTTATGAGCGGCGCGAAATCAAAGATGCGTTGTCGTATCTGAGGCTGATTGTCAATCCGAAAGACGACGCGGCGTTTCGGCGGATCGTCAATGTGCCTCGTCGAGCGGTCGGCGAAGCAGCCGTCGAACTGATTGAAATCGAAGCGAACCGGACCAGTCGATCGTTGCTCGAAACACTGGACGGCCCCGGCGCTGAAGACTTCATCAGTACCTTTAAAGGGAAGGCGCGGCAAGGGCTGATTCAATTTGCGCGGCTGATGGACCAGCTCCGCGCCATGCCGCAGTACCCTGTCGCGGATACGCTGCGCACCCTTTTAGAGGAGAGCGGGCTGCGCGATTCGTTGGACGGGGCTGGCGAGCAGGACCGGGTCGAAAATTTGAACGAACTCGTTAATGCGGCGGCTGAATTCGACCGCGAAAACGATCCCAAGAAGGTTACGGTGCCTGACGGCCCGCCGCCTGAACCGGGCGCGTTTGATGGGTTGGAAGAACTTGAACAGCGCAACGCATCGTTGGCTGGATTTTTGGAGAACAGCGCGCTGCTCTCGCCGACTGATAAATTGGATCCGAACCTGGACCGTGTAACGTTGATGACGTTGCACATGGCCAAGGGGTTGGAGTACCCGATTGTGTTTTTGACAGGGCTGGAAGAGGGGCTGTTGCCGCTGCTGCGAAATCAAAAATTCGAACCGGAAGACGAGAAGGCTGTCGAAGAAGAGCGGCGTTTGATGTACGTCGGGATCACGCGGGCGATGGAGAAGCTGTATTTAACGCTGACGCGTTATCGCATGAAATATGGCAAGACGGATAACGCGATTCCGTCACGTTTTCTTGAGGAGATTCCCGAGAGGCTGCTTGAAGGGGCTGCCGGAAATTCGAAGGGACTCGGCAAGGACCCGATTCCGTTTGACATGGACGAGGACGATGAAGCGCCGACGTTCTTGAAGAAAAAGGCGCGCGACCCGTTTGATGATTTTGAGCGCGAATTCACCGGGGATTTCACGGATGCGGATGTGGTGCAGACAGAGCCGAAGATTCCGGAGAAGAAATTGAATCGGCAGATCGATCCGGCGATCCGGCATATTGTCGATAAAATATTTGCGGACGACTTCGTTCAGGACGATCCGAATGCGTTTGAGATTGGCGACCGGGTCAAACATGAGTTGTTCGGCGAAGGGATCATCGATAGCGTCACGGGTTCGGGGTTGAACATCAAGCTGCGGATTAATTTCAGGAAGAGCGGGATGAAATTGTTGTTGTTGAGCATGACGGCGAATAAGCTTCGGAAGATGTGAGGCATTGTTTCTTCCCGAATTTCAGCCCCGAAGGGGCGGCATAATGTAGCCTAGGGCGTAAGCCCTAGGTTTATACGGCGAGAGAATTCAGAGCCTCACCGGGGCGATATAAATTTGTTTGGCATGCGTATAGCCCACAATTTATGCCGCCCTTTCAGGGCTGAATTTTTCCTATTGCTTTCACCCAGGGCTTACGCCCTGGGCTACATTATGCCGCCCCTTCGGGGCTTAATGCCACTATTTATTAGGGTTTATTCGTACTAATACAACGAATCGAGAGATCCTAAAGTCAAGCACATTTCGGCCGGAAATCTGGAACGTTTATGCTACATTCTCCGATTGAAATGAGCGCTATTGCCAAGTCACTGGCGTTGAAGCATGGCTTCGCGTTGAGTGGGATTGCGCGGGTGCCGGAGGATGGGGTGGCTCCTCGTGCGCCGGAATTGTTGGCGTGGATCGCGGCAGGGAAGCACGGACCGTTGGAGTACATGCCGGAGACGGTGGATCGACGCAGCAATATCAAGACTCGGTTTGCGTGGGCGAAGTCGGTGTTGAGTCTCGCAGCGTTTTATGATGGCCAGGAACGCGGACAGACGGGGCGGGATCTGTCGGCGCATGTGGCTCGTTATGCTCGCGGGCGGGATTACCATCGTGTTTTTGAGAAACGACTGAAGCTGCTTTCGCGGGAATTACTCGCGAGCGGAATGTGCACACATGCTCATTATTATACGGATACGGGGCCGGTTTTTGAACGCGCGTGGGCTGAAGC
>JBAXUS010000388.1:0-3388 GCA_037129555.1 Planctomycetota bacterium | reverse complement strand
CTTTTTCGCCTGGAGCGGCCGTGCCCCAAATCGGAACGGGTACGCCTTGCTGCAACACCATGTGGCTGCTGATGACTGCCGGCAATTTAACATCGGCGTGAACCGACACACCGCAGAACAACACGGCGCAAAGAATCCAGACTGAATGACGCACGGGCGACTCCTTATAAAGGTTGAATGTATGACCCTCTACACCGCGAATTGCTTTCGTGTCGTCACTTCCCGCCGCGTTCGTGCGACACGATGGCGCTTTCGATCTCCGAATTAATCCGCCCTCCGAGCAAGATCGCCGAACTCGACATGTACAGCCAGAGCATCAGCACGATCACCGCGCCCAGCGAGCCGTACGTTTTGCTGTAGGAATCGAAGTACACTAAATAGAGCCGGAACGCGAAGGAAGCGAGTAGCCAGAGCGTCGTCGCGACGACCGATCCCGGCGACACCCACGTCCACGGTCGGCCTTTCATGTTCGGCGCAAAAAAATAAACAAGCGCCAGCGCCAGCAACACGAACGCAATCACCAATGGATATTGAACGATCTTCCAGATCAAACTGAACGATTGATCGAGATGAAAATAAGCCTGCACCCCATCGGCGATTTTCGCTCCGCACAGCACCAGAATCAGCGCGATGATCGTCAGCGTCGCGAACGCCAACGTCAGCGTGATCGCGAGCAACCGCGTCTCCCACCACGGCCGCGTTTCTTTCGCGTTATACGCCGCGTTCAACGAACTGCCGATGGCTTCAACACCGCTCGACGCCGCCCATAACGTGGCCAGCAATCCGAACGAGAGCGTTCCACTGCTAGATCCGCGCCGAATATCCAGCAGCGCGGCTTTGACCAGATCAAACGCCGCCGGCGGCATCAGCTCGCTTAAGTAATTGAGAAACGATTGAGTCAATTCGGAATTCGCGCCCATGACCAGCCCTGAGAGCGTGGTCAGGCAGAGCAACATCGGCACGAACGCGAGCAGAAAATAATACGAGAGTTGCGCCGCCCGCCCGAAGATGTCACTCTCATTCTCCCACAACCGCAGCGCAAACTGCCGCCACGACAACCCGCCCAGCGTCCACATCGTCTTCATCCAAGCGATCTCCGCATTATGGTCGAGCCACTGCGACGCATGTTACACGTTTCATTCAGGATGGTCTATGTGAACATGATCTAAATTCATGGGCCAGAACGAGACTCTATTTCGAAATGACTTGACACAACATGTAAAATACTCCAACCTTTGAATCTCTACCCGCCTCGCGCAATGCCATCGTTCCGTATTTATCCGCTTGGAGAACTGCGTATGTCGACACGATTGCGTTACCTCGGATTTGTTCTTTTTATCGCTTTAATCACAAACACGGTGGTCAGAGCCAATCCACCGGCCGTCCCAATCGCGTTGAGTAACCCCGATGGCCAGGCGTTGAATCTGGAGAAACTTGATATTCGCGTCGCGTCGCATGGCTGCTTGAGCCTCGTCGAGATGGAAATGGTCTTCCGCAATCCGCAGCCACGCGAAATCGAAGGGCGCTTTCTCTGTCTGCTTCCGGATGGAGCTGCGATCAGCCGGTTTGCAAAAGAGGTCAACGGGTCGCTGATGGAAGGCGAGGTCGTCGAGCGTCTACAGGCACAGGAAATCTTCAATTCCATTCTGCCGACAATGCGCGATCCGGCGCTCTTGGAATACGACCAGGGCAACCGATTCTCGGTTCGTGTTTACCCCATTCCAGCCAGCGGCACCATTCGCGTGCTGCTCGCATACTCGCAATTGTTGCCGCTGGTGAAGAACGAACGGAAGTTACGGATTCCACTCGCCGGGCTGCCCCGCATTGGCTCGTTCTCGTTCAGCGTCAAGGGGCTCACCCTGCCACGTGAGAAAGCGACTCTGTTCGCTCAGGATAAACCGCAGACCACGTCCGGCACTAATCTGGAAGCACTGAATTTCAGCATGGCCAATTTCAAACCGGAACGCGATCTGGAACTGACTCTGGCGCTTGAACCTGATTCAGGGAAGCCCACCGAACGCGTGTTGGCGTACACCGGACGCCACGTTCAGATGTTGTGCTATCGTCCTGCGCTTCAAGCAACGCTCACCTCGGAAATAACACGCGATTGGACTCTGTATATTGATACTTCCGCATCGACCGCCGACATGGAAGATTACCGTCTGCACACATTGACCGCGCTTGCCGGAAAGCTAAAAGACACCAAACGTCCACTGCGAGCGTTTGCATTCGATCTGGATGTCGCAGCTTTGCCGCAAGCAAACTTGGAGGAGTCCTTACGCACCCGCCACAGTCTGGGCGGCACCAACTTGGCGCGCGCACTCCAGCATCTCGGCGATCTGGCCCGCAGTACGCGTGAACCGCAATGCTTCGTACTGGTCACGGATGGAATTGCGACAGTGGGACCGCGCGATGCCGGGAAACTGCTTGAAGCACTGGGGCAATGGCCCGAACGGCATGTCCTGCACGCTCTTACCATCGGCATGAAACGCGACAGCAACGTTCTCAACACACTGGTTGAGAAAACGAACGGACGTATGTTGCAGATTCCAGTGGTCGAAAAACCGGAGATTCTGACTACACAACTTATGGCAGATATGCGTCGGCCTATAGGACCCAGTTTCGAATTCTTTGACCCGGGCGCATGGTGGCAGTTCCCAAGGACATTTCGAGACGTGCAACCGGGTGACGAATTGGTTGTGTTCTCGGCGCTTCGTTACGATGGTTCGAGTAAAGCGATGGTACTGCAACGAATGGCGAAGGGTCTGTCACAGGCGCCAAACACAAAAGCCGCGCCGAGGGCATTGGAATTCAAGCCGGAAGCACTTACCGAATTCGGTCCGCTTTTAAAACGTGAACGGGATCGCGCGTTGTTGACACGATTGGAACTACTCGAAGGTAGCACATCCGACGAAGCCCGCCGCACTCTGTTGCATAAAGCACGGATTGCGATTTCTTGCTACAACCGTGTACTTTGCCCGCTCACCGCTTTGCTGGTTCTGGAAACCGAAGATGACTATGTGAACAACGGGATTCCTCGTGCCGCCAGGTCAGATGTGTTGGCGATCGGAAATCGCGGTATAGAGGTTAAGTCTCTGGTCGATGCCAAAACGGCCAAACTCATAGCCGAAGCCCAAAAGTCTATCATTGCACAAGAGGACGCCGTTGCCGCACGCGAAAAAGCACGCGATGAGGACTATGCCCGCGAATTAAAAGAAATAGCCGATGATAAAAAGCGACTTTTTGACGCATTGGAAAATGGAAAGGCCGCCGATTTTGGAGTGTCCGATGACGCAGGCAAGGTCGCGAGCAAGACAGTGAAGCCCCCGCCATCTATTGACTCGCGCACAGTTAAAGCGGTAAGCATGAAGTGCCGATAATATAGACA